>NZ_JALLKV010000030.1:0-67634 GCF_023093815.1 Pseudomonas sp. PNPG3 | reverse complement strand
ATGATGCTCCAGCTTTAATTCAATAACCGTGTTGCACTCAGCTCCTGCAACCGCCCAGCATAAGATAAGATCACCAAAAATATCTCTTATACATCCGTATATTGAATGTTCGCCGCCGACTCGTTCCGTAGAGACTGAACGATCTATTGCGAAAGAATTGGACATCGTAGAGGGGCAGCTGATCGTTTATGGTTGTGGTACAACCGATTGGCGAAAGGGACCAGACCTCTTCGTCAAAACCGCGATAGAAGTCATCAAAAAAACAAATAATATAAAATTTGTTTGGATTGGCAACTTCAGCGAGTCTGAAATTTCCGAGCTAAATATTCTAATTGAAAACTCGGGCAACCAAAAAAATATCCTATTCATTGGCGAAAGAGAAACACCCCGGCAGTATCTTCCATCAGGCCATTTATTCTTCCTGTCCTCACGTGAAGACCCTTATCCTCTCGTTGCACTTGAGGCCGCTGCCGCCGGACTTCCTATTGTCTGCTTTGCAAATACAGGCGGAATGCCGGACTTCGTTTCGGATGAATGCGGCGTTGTTGTGCCAACTCTATCGCCGACGCTAGCCGCCCGCGGAATTTCTAAAATTCTTGCCAACCAACCACTTCGCACACGACTAGGCGAAAAAGGCAGGGAGAAAGTCAATCTTTTGCATAATGCAAAACTTGGCAGTGACCAGGTCTACAAGTTACTCGAGAGCTTCGCCAATGGCACCATCGAAGAGAAGCGCCCAACAGTTTCCGTAGTTGTACCAAATTATAATTGCTCTGCTTATCTGGAGCAGCGACTAAACAGCATCACCAATCAAACCATTAAACCCAACGAAATAATAATTTTGGATGACGCATCTACAGACGACAGCCTATCCACAATTAACAAACTAATCTCCGGAATCTCAATCCCCCACAAGCTTATTAAAAATTCTAAAAACTCTGGATCGCCGTTCATTCAGTGGGAAAAAGGATTACAAGAAGCAAAGTATGATGTGGTTTGGATCGCCGAGGCTGACGATTTCGCCACTCCTGATTTTCTAGAAAAATTACTGGAGTACTTTAAAGACCCCGATATTGTTTTGGCATATTCCCAAACTATGACTGTGGATGGGAGCGGCAACCCAATACCAGGATATTTCGGCAAGCCTTTACTAGCTGACGCAATGCACGAGTCCGCTCCTGCGCTAGCTTACACTGACTCAATTGACCCAGCGAAATGGCGAAAAGAGTATATCGAGTTTGGCGCAAACGAAATCATTAATGCTCTAGGTTTACAGAACACAATCCCAAATGCCAGCGGCACCTTGGTTCGGCGGGAGAATGCACTTAAAGCGGTTAAAGCGGCTCTTAACTATAAAAACTGCGGCGACTGGGTTTACTATATCGAACTTGCCAAACAAGGTGATATAGCATACAACCCTGCCGTTTTGAATTACTTCCGACGCCATATCAGTTCCACCACACAATCTAATCCGATCCAGGTAATTAAAGAAGCATTAAAAATTACTCAGGACCTCCTTAAGCAAAAACGACTACCGCTAAACTCCGTCCTTAACAACATATTCAGAAGATTCCTAGAATATGAATGGGAGCTACGTAACGCACCCGGCAAAGTTAGTATGCATTCGCATCCTGAACTAACAGCCATCATGGCTGATATTCGTAAGCGATTGAACAAACTGCTGAAGAAGGCACGCAGTATCCTCGTGCTCGTTCCTGATGCCGAAACGGGTGGTGGTCAAACGGCCGCAATTCGAGTTGCTAATGCGCTGGCAAAAAATAACAATGTATACCTAGTTAGTGCCAGACCTTTTTTAGATGATAACAACCTAATCAAACTCATCTCTGATGATGTCATGTTCCTTGAAGGCAACCTGAGCTCTTACTCCCACTTACGGTATTGCGACGTATTGCCTGGAAAATATGAAACCGACACATCCCTGAATCGTGTATCGGTTCTAGGAGCAATGATATCCTGGCTAAATATCGAGTCCATTTTTTCAAATGTTTGGTGGGCTGATAAACTAGCATATTCCATCCGAAAGCAATTTGACCTTAAATGGTTCATTCACATGCACGGATGCTATGAGTTCCTTGCTAGCAACCCAGACTGCGACCCAAGCTTCAATAAAATACTGCCTGATATCATGCGCCTAGTAGATGGCATGTTTTATTTGGACCCCAAAAACCTGAAGATATTTGAAAGCTCAACTCTTCCGCGCCCTCCTCTTTACCTTTCAAATAACGGGGTGGCCGACATAGATAGCGCAGCAAACACTGTACAATTGGAAAAAAAACCAAACGAAGTTCTTTTTTGCATGTGTGCCAGAGGTATCCCTGAAAAAGGATGGGAGCAGGCAATTCAAGCTACATTACGGATCAACCAGTTACCTGAAAGCCAACGCGGTGGAAGACTTGCGCGACTTGTGACAATAGGCTCTAGCGAATACCTAGACAATTTATTATCGGAATACACGCACAAATCAGACATCTTGGCATTAGGCCTTCAAGATAATCCGATAAGTATAATGAGCGCTTGCGATGTTGGAATACTTCCTAGTTATTTTATAAGTGAAACTCAGCCAAACGTCGTCATTGAGTACATGGTGAGTGGGTTAGCCGTAGTAGCCACACGTCATGGCGGCATTCCTGCCATGATGGCGCATAATGGCTTGGAAGCGGGACTTCTAGTGGAAATGGGAGATGGTACAACATTGACCAATGGGCTAGTTTTACAGATGCTTGAACTTATGAAAGATGCAGATACGTTGAGGAGCTATCAATCCCAATCAAAACGTATTTTTAGGGAAAAATTTAGCATCGATACTGTTGCCGAAAAAATCTTGAAAATCATCACTAGTCCTGTTAAAACCGCTCTCCACGTTTGACAGTACACCTTGCACATAGCTGCCTGCGCAAGCAGGCAGTCATGAGGATCATAAAGAGGCCAATATGAAAAAGACCGGAATTGTAGGTTTACTACTAGATAAATTAGATAGCCTGAAAGGGCAAGCACTGATTGAACAATCCGGCGGTAACACGGGTAATATTATGTTTACCCATGGCGTATGCACACAGGTGTATAAGCCTGAAATCATCGGGTATCAGTTTGGAGCCAAGTCTGATTTGATCAACTCTGAGTTCTCAGGGCTTGTTATTCCCGCTGCGAACTGGATAGATGCAAATGCGGACTGGGGTTTTTTAGCCGACGCGTTGGAAAATATTAACATCCCGATCTGCTGCGTAGGATTGGGCTCTCAAATTCCCGTATCGCGAGCAAAAGATATTAAACCTGGTACAATCCGCTTCCTTAACTTACTTTCAAAAAAAAGCGCTCTTATCGGAGTTCGCGGAGAAAAGACTGCTGAAATTCTAGCCGCCCTAGGAATTAACAACACTGTAGTCTGTGGGTGCCCCTCCGTATATCTCAACTTAGCAGCAATGCAAATACCAAGCTTCCCCGAAAAACCACAAGCAAAAAGAATTAGCATTTCATTCACTCGCTATACAACCAAAGATCCAGATCTTGAATCCCAGCGCCCAATTGCTAGACTTGCAGCACAGCATGCCAACTCAATAATTCTCCAGTCCGAGATGATTGAGGCTAGACACATCGCTGGTGAAAAAGCACAGCCTTCTGAAGAGGAGTGGCTTTCACATTATTATGATGTTTCTCACACGCAATTAGACGAACTATTTTCACGTATGAAAATGTTCCCTACTCATAAGAATTGGATTGATTTTCACAAGGGAAATACCGACATCACGGTGACCTCGAGAATCCACGGAGCAATCGCCTCATTCCTTGCGGGAAAACCAGCGTTCGTAATTGCACATGATCAGCGAACATCTGAGCTTAGCGAGACAATGGGAATTCCCAACATCCCATTAAAAGATCTTGACACCATAGAGCAACTCCTCGACTACGACACTCAGTTCTCACTTTATGACAAAGAACGGCTAATCGAGCGACACCGCTTGAATCTAGAACTTATCAAACATGTATATAGCTCATGCGGAATCACCACATGTATTTCTAGCGAAGAATGATACGCGTATTCCATGAGAGAGCAAAAATGAAAATACTTGTAACGGGTGGCGCAGGCTATATCGGATCCCATACAACACTTCACCTCTTAAAAACAGGTCATGACGTTGTAATAGTTGATAACTTTTCGAATAGCTCCCCCACCGTAATTGATCGCATAAAAAAATTAGCGCATATCACTCCCACCTTGGTTGAAGGGGATATCCTCGACCTGCCATTTTTAAACAATTTATTCTCAGACCATGAGTTTGACGCGGTAATCCACTTTGCTGGAGTAAAAGCTGTTGGGGAATCGGTTGCCGATCCTCTCCTTTACTACCAAATCAACGTAACTGGCAGCTTAAACTTGTTAAGCGCTATGAAGTCATACAATGTCAAACGTTTCATTTTTTCGTCTTCCGCTACTGTTTACGGCTCCCCAACAAGTTTACCCATTAGTGAAACAGCCGTAAAGGCACCTACTAACCCCTACGGTAATAGCAAGTATATAGTCGAGCAAGCTCTCGAAGACCTCTTTAAATCTGATAAAGATTGGCGTATCGTTTCTTTGCGTTATTTCAACCCGGTTGGAGCCGATGAGTCAGGGCTCATCGGCGAACACCCTCGGGGAGTACCCAATAATTTAATGCCTTTTATCAGTCAAGTTGCATGCGGAACTCGTGATAAACTTTTGGTTTTTGGGAACGACTACCCTACACATGATGGAACTGGTGTAAGAGATTATATTCACGTGTCTGACCTAGCTGAAGGACATGTTGCAGCGTTGAATTTTATTTCAAATTCGAATAATGGAATTTTTTGCCCTGCAAACCTAGGTGCAGGCAAAGGCTATTCTGTTTTAGATTTGATCGAAGCTTTTGAAAAGGTTAGCAATAAAAAAATTCTGTACTCTGTGGCTGAGCGTCGACCTGGTGATATTGCGACGTCATTCGCCGACCCAAGAAAAGCCAATAATCTTTTTGAGTGGTATGCAAAAAAAGGGATTCTTGAAATGTGCGCAGATACTTGGCGATGGCAATCAAAAAATCCAAACGGTTACGACAATAATTAAATCAGCCACTCCCTGCTCTTAATTACTAAAGAACATAAAACATTACTCCACGGACCCACTATATTTCACACTTAAACAACTATATCACGACACATTGAAACGCATCACCAGTCAGGGTAATAGCTGCACGTCATAATCCACCAACCATTACCCTGACAACCACTATAAACTTATGAAGATCTTACTACAAGCGCCGAAGCTTGACCCCAACCCTCCGCCAACAGCACCTCACCACAAACTAAAACCTTACACTAGACCGCATTAGATTATCACACTTAATCACACATACCGCATTTAGCGCGTTAACTTTGAAATCTGATTTCACCATATCGACTTCGTCGCCGCGCTGTGACTGCTGTTCGGGGGCACCTATGGTCCCACTCAATTTTCCAACACTAGAGTCAAACATTTCTTCGCTTATGATCAGTAGATCACGCTGTACACACAAGCCAGTATCCGTAATGATACTTCCTATTTCAGAGGGACTCACCCACTCAGAGACGTAGGCATACTCGAAGCGCCCTTCCAGGGGGCCGTACCGGTATGGCAAAGTCACAGTCCGGCTGTCGCACCAGCCTCAGAATTGCATGCCGCGCTCGATCGGTGTTCAGGTATACTTTTGCTAGCGTCTTAATGATGACTAAGTCGCAAGTTCATGGACTTATGCAGAGCTAGCGGGCTCTGTCAAAACTCAAGGTAGAAAACTCTCGTGAAGATCTTAGTAACAGGTGGTGCCGGCTTCATCGGCTCGGCGGTCGTGCGTCATATCATCTCCAGCACCGACGATTCGGTCGTCAACGTAGACAAGCTGACCTACGCAGGTAACTTGGAGTCGCTACAGTCCGTCGATCAGAGCGAGCGCTACGCTTTCGAACGTGTCGACATCTGCGACCGCACCGAACTCGACCGCGTGTTCAGTGAGCACCAGCCCGACGCCGTGATGCACCTAGCCGCCGAGTCCCACGTCGACCGTTCGATCAGCGGCCCGTCAGAGTTCATCCAGACCAACATCATCGGCACCTACAACCTGCTGGAAGCCGCACGTGGTTACTGGGCCACACTGGACGAAACGCGCAAGGCTGCTTTCCGCTTCCACCACATTTCCACTGACGAGGTATATGGCGACCTGGAAGGGCCGGAGGATCTGTTCACCGAGACCACTCCTTACCAGCCAAGCTCGCCATACTCCGCCAGCAAGGCTAGCTCCGACCACTTGGTGCGCGCATGGGCCCGTACCTATGGCCTGCCGACCCTGGTCACCAACTGCTCCAACAACTACGGCCCGTTCCACTTCCCGGAAAAGCTGATTCCGCTGGTGATCCTCAACGCGCTGGAAGGCAAGCCGCTGCCGATCTATGGCAAAGGCGACCAGATCCGCGACTGGCTGTACGTTGAGGATCACGCCCGAGCACTGTATAAAGTTGTGACCGAAGGTGAAGTGGGCGAAACTTACAACATCGGCGGCCACAACGAGAAGCAGAATATCGAGGTGGTGCGCACTGTCTGTGCGCTGCTCGATGAGCTGCGGCCCGATTCGGTCTTCCGCCCACATGCGGAATTGTTGACCTACGTTCAAGATCGCCCAGGCCATGATCTACGATACGCGATCGATGCCAGCAAGATCCAGAGCGAACTCGGATGGGTACCGGAAGAGACCTTTGAATCGGGTATCCGCAAGACCGTGCAATGGTATCTGGACCACCCTGAGTGGGTCGCGCACGTGAAAAGCGGCAGCTACCAGCAATGGATCGACAAGAACTATACCTCGCGTGAAGGCCAGGCATGAAGATTCTCCTGCTGGGTAAAAACGGCCAAGTCGGCTGGGAACTGCAGCGAGCACTGAGCGTGCTCGGCGAAGTGGTAGCCCTGGACCGTCATCGAGCAGCGACCGCCTACGGCGAACTGGCAGGCGACTTGTCGGACCTTGCCGGCCTGCGCGACACCATCCGCAAAATTGCGCCGCAGGTAATCGTCAACGCCGCCGCCTACACCGCCGTCGACAAAGCAGAAACCGAGCGCGCACTGGCCCATACGGTCAACGCCTTGGCCAGCCAAGTGATGGCTGAAGAAGCCAAGCGTCTCGATGCCTGGCTGGTGCATTACTCAACCGACTATGTCTTCGACGGTAGCGGTTCCGCTCCGTGGCAGGAAATGGATGCCGTTGCACCGGTCAACTACTACGGTGCAACCAAGCTCGAAGGTGAGCAGCTGATCGAAGCATCGGGCTGCAAGCACCTGATCTTCCGCACCAGCTGGGTGTACGCTGCGCGGGGCAACAACTTCGCCAAGACCATGCTGCGCTTGGCAAAGGATCGGCAAACACTCAACGTCATCGCTGACCAGGTCGGCGTGCCTACCGGGGCAGATCTGCTGGCGGACGTGGCTGTAGCGGCGCTCCAGCAGGCCTGGCAAAGGCCGGAGCTTGGCGGTATCTACCATCTGGCACCTGCTGGCGAAACTACCTGGCACGCTTACGCCAGCTATGTTATTGAGTTTGCGCGCAGCCATGGCGAAGTGCTGGCTGTGGAAGCCGTGAACCCAATAGCTACGACCGAGTATCCTACACCGGCCTGTCGCCCGTTGAATTCACGCTTGGACACCGCCAAGCTTCGCGACTCTTTTACTCTGCACTTGCCGGATTGGCAAAGTGGTGTCACCCGCATGCTTATGGAAGCTCTGAACAAATGAACACAACCAATCGCAAAGGGATCATTCTGGCTGGTGGTTCGGGAACGCGTCTGCACCCGGCAACGCTCTCAGTTTCAAAGCAATTGCTGCCCGTCTACGACAAACCAATGATCTACTATCCCCTGAGCACGCTATTGCTCGCGGGTATCCGGGACATTCTGATCATTTCTACTCCGCAAGATACTCCTCGTTTCGAACAGCTTCTGGGGGACGGTAGCCAGTGGGGCCTGAACCTGTCTTATGCTGTTCAGCCAACTCCCGATGGACTCGCACAAGCGTTCATGATTGGCGCAGACTTCATCGGTAATAACCCCTCTGCCCTTGTGCTCGGGGACAACATTTTCTACGGTCACGATTTCCAATCTCTGCTGATGAGCGCGGATAAGCGTGAATCGGGAGCATCGGTTTTCGCTTATCACGTTCACGATCCAGAGCGATACGGTGTTGCCGAATTCGACGAGAGTGGACGAGTACTCTCACTCGAAGAGAAGCCCAAATCACCTAAATCGAGTTACGCGGTAACCGGCCTGTACTTCTACGACAATCAGGTAGTAGACCTGGCTCGCAACCTCAAACCGTCTGCCCGCGGCGAACTGGAAATCACCGATCTCAACAACCTGTACCTACAACAGGAACAACTGCAGGTGGAGATCATGGGCCGAGGCTATGCCTGGCTGGACACCGGTACCCACGACAGCCTTCTGGATGCCAGCCAGTACATTGCGACCATGGAACGCCGTCAGGGCCTCAAAGTCGCATGCCCTGAAGAAATCTGCTTCCGCGCCGGCTGGATAGATGCCGAACAGCTCGACCGCTTGGCCCAACCGTTGCTCAAAAACGGTTACGGACAGTACCTGAAAAATCTGCTTAAAGAAAAGGTCTTCTGATGCACGCGATTCCTTTAGCCATCCCCGAAGTCTTCCTGTTCACCCCCAAGGTATTCGGCGATGACCGCGGCTTCTTCTACGAAAGCTTCAACGCCCGGGTCTTCAACGAAGTCACCGGCCTGCAGCCCGACTTCGTTCAGGACAACCATTCACGCTCGGTCAAGGGTGTGCTGCGCGGCCTGCACTACCAACTATCACCGCATGCCCAAGGCAAGTTGGTACGCGTAGTCCAAGGTGAAGTGTTCGACGTGGCAGTGGACATTCGCCGCTCCTCGCCTACCTTCGGCAAATGGGTCGGGGCGGTACTGTCGGCGGAAAACAAGCAACAGCTGTGGATCCCCGCAGGTTTCGCGCACGGCTTCATAACGCTGAGCGAAACGGCGGAGTTCGTCTACAAAACCACCGATTTTTACTCGGCCAAAAGCGAACGCTGTATTGCCTGGAACGATCCACAGATCGCAATCGAGTGGCCGTTCGAAGGCGAGCCGCTCCTGTCTGCCAAAGATCAGCAAGGCGTAGCTCTGTGCCAGGCCGACGTGTTCGACTGATGCCCTACGCAAAGTCCTGTCTTGCGTGACTTGCATTGACACTTCACATCTGCCGGTGACAGCATTTCCCTTTTTGCCTGCCAGTGAAGTGTCAATGAGTGCTCCCGCCGCCCCAGCCGAACGGCTATACACCCTGGATACGCTGCGCGGTATCGCCGCGCTGAGCGTCGTTTTCTGGCACTGGCAGCATTTTTTCTATGCAGGTGACAGCCCTGCTGGCTTTGAGCCATCGCGCCAACCCTTCTTTGCTGCGCTGACACCGCTCTACCAGTATGGCGGGCTTGCCGTTCAGCTCTTCTTCTCGATCTCGGGGTTCGTTTTCTTCTGGTTGTTCTCTACTGCGATAGCCTCGCGCCAAGCCTCCCTGCGCAGGTTCGCGGTTGATCGCTTCAGCCGGCTTTACCCTCTGCATTTGCTGACCTTTTTGCTTGTAGCCGGCCTTCAGCTTGTTTACGCGGCATACCATTCAAGCGCCTTCGTGTACCAATACAACGATGGCTATCATGCCCTGCTCAATCTGCTGCTAGCCCCCGCATGGGGGCTTGAAAAGGGTTGGTCGTACAATGCGCCCATCTGGTCGGTATCGATAGAAGTGCTGCTTTACGCGTCCTTCTTTGTCATCTGCCTGGCTGGCCGATGGCGCTGGCTGCTCGCAGCAGCAGCCTGTGGCCTGGGCTTGCTGCTTTACCCTGGCAGCTACAAAATCGGTAGTGGCTTGCTGTGTTTCTACATGGGCGGCCTTGCCTATGCTTTGCTGGTGCAACTGCGCCGCTGGGCTGGCAGTGGCATGGCGCTGGTTGCCACTACCGGCCTCGCAGTAGCGGCCTGGTTTTACCAGGTGCAAGTGGCGGCTAGCGTTGATATTTACCTGGTAATGTGTCTGTGCTTCCCTGCCTCGTTGGCAATGCTGGCAGCAGCAGGCATGCATTGGCCAGGCATGATGCGTTCAGCGGCCTGGGTCGGGGACATCAGCTATGCCTCTTACCTGCTGCACTTCCCGCTGCAGGTCGTGTTTGCCCTGGTTCTGGACGGCCTGGGCTTTGCTCGCGAGGTGTTCTACCAACCGTGGGTCATGCTGTTGTTCTTCGCGGTGTTGGTGCACTTGAGCCTTGCCTGCCATCGATGGTTCGAGCGCCCGGCTCAACGGTATTTGCGCACAAGCTGGCTGGCTGTGCCACGCAAGGACAGCAAGCAGATGCCAGCCTGACCCGTCGTCGACACCTGGCTTCACTCTTACAGCGTAAACCCTATTCCAGCCTGGAAAACCGTATGCCAAAAAGCTCTACGCCCGACTCCCCCATTCTTATCACTGGCGGCGCCGGTTTTATTGGCTCACACCTGGCCGATGCCCTACTCGCCAGTGGCTACGCGGTACGCGTGCTTGATAACCTCTCCACAGGCAAGCGCAGCAACTTGCCACTGGCAAACCCGCGGCTGCAACTCATCGAGGGTGATGTGGCCGATGCCACCCTGGTAATACAGGCAGTTTCAGGCTGCCAGGCGGTGGTACACCTAGCAGCAGTGGCTTCGGTGCAAGCCTCGGTCGACGACCCTGTACGCACCCATCAAAGCAATTTCATCGGCACATTGAACGTGTGCGAGGCAATGCGCGTGGCAGGTGTAAAGCGTGTGCTGTTCGCGTCCAGCGCAGCAGTTTATGGCAACAACGGAGAGGGTGCGTCCATTGCCGAAGACACGCCCAAAGCGCCATTGACGCCCTATGCGTCGGATAAGCTGGCGAGCGAGTATTACCTGGACTTCTACCAGCGCCAACACGGGCTGCTGCCTGTGGTTTTCCGCTTCTTCAATATCTACGGCCCACGCCAGGACCCCTCCTCGCCTTATTCAGGGGTCATCAGCATTTTTGCCGAACGCGCGCAAAAGAGCCTACCCATTTCGGTATTCGGCGATGGCGAGCAAACGCGCGATTTCGTCTTTGTCAGCGACCTGATAAAGCTGCTGATGCAAGGTTTGGAGCTGCCCACAGACGTGGCAGGTGCAGTCAATGTGGGCTTGAACCAGGCAACCTCGCTCAATCAGGTACTGGCGGCCTTGTCGCAAGTAATCGGCAAGTTGCCAGTGGTTACCTATCAACCTGCCCGGGCCGGGGATATCCGCCACTCCAGGGCCAACAACCAACGCCTGTTGAGCTTGTTTGAGTTGCCCAAACCAACGCCCATCAACGAGGGCCTGGCGCAACTGCTCGCGCCTTGAACCTGGTGCGGTAGTGGGCTGCGCGAAACAGGCCAATGGGCATGTTCCGCGCAACGCGGGTCAGCCTTGCACCCTCACGGCGTAACACTGTCGATTGCAGGCTCCTTGGCGTAAGCCAGGAGATACTCCAGGCCCAGGGCAACCTCGGCGCCGCCTCGTGCCAACAGGGCTGACTCGGTATTACGGGCCACCAACAGGTGCCGCTCATCCACCACCACCTGCTTACCCTGCTCCCGGTAGGCTTCGATGAGCTTCATGGCTGCATCCGGGTCATGAGCAGTCGGCCCTGCCACCCAAAGCACATCTGCCTGCTCCGGCGCGATCCAGTTTGCCGGAATGCAGCATGGCTGGCTCGCCGGTTGAGGCCGGTTGGACGGCACCGGGCACAAGGCCTTGAGTACCGTATCGAACGTACTGGCCAAGGGCGCCCCGTGGCAGGCAATCAGTTGCGGCGCCTCACCACGTTCAGCCCCTGGCCCGGCGAGCAACGCTTCGATGCGGTCGATTTGCAGGTCGAATGCATAAGCCTGGATACGTTCACGGCCGGCTTTGCCATGGGCC
Organism: Pseudomonas sp. PNPG3; assembly: GCF_023093815.1. Lineage (NCBI taxonomy): Bacteria > Pseudomonadati > Pseudomonadota > Gammaproteobacteria > Pseudomonadales > Pseudomonadaceae > Pseudomonas > Pseudomonas sp. PNPG3. The sequence continues at coordinate 55,638 of NZ_JALLKV010000030.1, read as the reverse complement.
ACCAGCTGTTCTGGGTGGTCGAGGTAAAGGCGCAGGCAACGCGCGAGCTCTTCAGCGTTGCCATGCTCGAACAGCTGGCCAGTGACGCCCTCATCCACCAGCTCCGGAATACCGCCAATGCGCGAACCGACCACCGCGAGGCCACAGGCCATGGCCTCGGTGATGGTCACCGGTTGGTTCTCCGGGCATACCGATGGCAAGACAAAAACGTGAGCCTGGGCAAAGCGCTCCGCAATACGCGCGTTGGGCAACCGCCCCCAGAACTTGGCCGACAGGTTGGGGGCGATTGCACGCAGCTCAGCCTTGTAGCTTTCGAGCATGTGGCCATCGCCGACCATATCGACATGCACCCGCTCGGGCGGCAGCAATGCCAGTGCCTTGAGCAGGGTTGGCACGCCTTTGTGGCCGCCCATGTAGCCCGTGAACAACACATTCAGGCGCGGGCCGGGTGCCGCTGGTGTGGTGGCACTGAAGCGCTCCAGCTCGATGCCATTGGCTATCACGTTCATGCGCTCGGCAGGCAGGCCGTTGGCGATGTAGGTGTCAGCCAGGTAGTGGCTGGGCGAGATGAAGTGATCGACTGCATCCAGCTGCCAACGCAGGTAGTCCTGACGCATGCGTTGGGGCACCATCAGTTCTTCGTTGTAAATGTGCGAGTGACATTTGTGGCACTGCGTGCTGTCCTGGCACAGCGTGTCCTGGGTGGTGATCCGCGTGCTGTTCATGCAGAACCCCCAGTGGTCGTGCAGGGTCAGCGCGATACGAATACCATGTGCCCGCGCCAGCTGCAGAATACCCAGCGACAGGCCGGCCATGTGATGCGCATGAATGACATCGGGCCGCCAATCGGCGATGAGGCGAAGGAAAATCCGCTCCACACCTGGGTGGGCGACATTGTTGCCGGTTGGCGCAAAATCCAGATAAGTCAGCGAAACACGTGTAACCGACATGCCATCGAACACTTCCTGCTCGATAGGGTAGCCTGGCAGGCCACGGCTGTTGTCCCCCGCCAGCACGCGCACCTCATGGCCCCGGGCTGCCAACGCCCGGGCCTGGTGGTGAGCAATGATCTCCGCACCGCCAATGACGTGCGGCGGGAAGAAGTTGGAGATGACAAGAACCTTCATTGATCCGACCCTGGCGTCACAAGCGGGTAGTGATAGCCGCTGAAGCCTGGCAGTTCGATGGCTGCTTCAGCGGGCAAGCCCAACGCCAGCGCTGCCTCGGCAGTGACACCCTGTGCTATCAACAGCAGGCCTTCGGCCTGCCCCGACAGCAGCGGGGCGAGCGCTGCATGCAATGCTGTGCTGTCGGCTTGCTCGGCCGCCAGCACAACCAGGTCAATGGCGATTTCGTTGTCGCGCAGTTCGTCCAGCAACAACGGCAAGGCCACGTCCACGGGCGCATCGATGCGGCTGACCGCACCTTGCCGGGTTACCTCACCCGAGAGGGCTTCATCCGCCACTTGCCAGGCTCGGAGTGCCTGGTGGCCGACCAGGTCGGTCACCCATTGGGGATGCTCGCCCATTAGCAGTGCACATTGGGCCGGCCGATGGTTCAGCAGGCAAGCCAGGGCGAGTTGACCAGGATCGTCCACCAAGGTTAGTTGCGGGTCTATCAGCAAGTGCTGCCATTGACGCGGCAAAGGCTTGGCAACCGATCGCGGTGTGTGGCTGGCCAACTGGCGCAACAATGCACGCGCGTAGCTGCGCCAGGTCAGAATCGGCCGGGCCACGGCTTCGCTGGCCAGTTGCAGGTACGCCTGCGGCTCGCTTGCCAGCGCGTGGATTTGCGCAGCAAGTGCATCGGGGTCGGTCATGTCCACGGTGCGGCAACCGCCTTCCGCTGCCAGCTCGGCCATTACGCCGCCGTTGTGGCAGATACAGGGACGAGCATGCCAAAGCGACTCGACGATGGGCATGCCATAACCTTCGACAAGCGATGCATACACGCTGATGTGTGCCTTGGCGTAATAGTCGTTGAGGGTGGCGTCATCGACCACGCCATGCCAGACGATACGTGGGTCGGCCGCATTGGCTGCATGTACTGCATCGACGATATGGTCGGCGCCGGCATAACGGTTGCCGATCAGGTCCAGTTGCCAGTCCAACTGCGGGTAGTCCCGAGCCAGGCGGGCGACGGCTTCGAGCAGCACTTTGTGGTTCTTGCGCGGTTCGAGTGTCGAGACGCACAGGATGCGCAGCGGTTCACCCGGGCGCGGCGCCGCGGCCGGCGTGGTGGCACGTACCGACGCGGTCAACTCGCCGGGAATCCAGCAGGTTTTCACTTGCGCGTGAGGCGTAATACCTTCACGTGCCCAGAAGGCTTGCAACTGTTTGCCGGCATCCGGGGAAATCGGCAGCACACGGTCGGTTTCGGCCAAGCCGCGCATGTACGCTGCATGGTTGTCACGAATGACGGTATCGGCAACCCACTCGGGGTGCGTGACCGGAATGGCGTCGTAGAAGATCGCTGCAACGTTCAGGCCCAGCTGCCGCGCTGCGGCGCGGCGCGCCGGCCCTTGGCGCTCGAAGACGATCTCGCTTTGCAGCAACCAGCCACCGCGCAGGGCTCGGCCCCCGAGGCTGGACAAGGTCTGCCGACGGTTGGCCGGGGAGCGGGGCAATACGTAGTGCTGCGGGTCAGGTTTCGGCCCGCCGTACAATGCCAGGTTGTGGTACTCGCCTTCAGTGGGCAGCACATAATCGCGCAAGGTTTCATCCCAGGTCACGAACAGTGGTTCACCAAAGTCCTGCAATTTGCGGGTGAGGCTTCGCACTACCCGCGCGACACCCGTGTTGGCGGTATCACGCAGGCAGGCGCTGGTGTCGATGACCAGCCTTGGTACCGGCAGCTCCTGGATCGGGTTCAAGGTGGCGAGCAGGTCGGCGTAGGCATTGATCGTGCGCTTCCAGGTAAAGGTCTGCTGGAAGGTATCCAGGTTGGCTTCCCATTCAGGGCCTGCCAGCAGATCACCAGCGAGCACGCGCAGGGCCTTTTCACCCATGTCCTGTTCGTCGGTGCAAAGCTGTCGAGGGTCGGCAACCACTTCAGGATGGGCGCCAATGTTCAGCACCAGCACAGGCTTGCGCAGCTGCTGCATCTCTGCCAGCGGCAGGTTGAACCCCTCCCAGTGCGACACGCTCAAGCCCAACTGGGCGTTGGCCATCAACGTCGACAGCTCGGCATCGCTGGGGTGGCCCAAGGGCAATATATGGCCGACCAAGTCAGCCGGCAGTTTCAGTTCGTCGGCAGTGGCCAGTACGCTGAAGCGTGCCTTGGGGTGCACGGCGATGATTTGCCGAGCAATCGGGTACAGCCCTTCGCTGTTCTTGTAGTTACCGGTTTCCCAGCGGCCCAGGTTGATGATCATGGGGCCGTCTGCAGGGTCGGTGCCAGCCTGCATACCGCCAACCTGATGGCCATGCTGCCAGAGGCTCTGATCAACGCCCCCGGCCAGGTGGTCAGCGCCCAGGTGAATCATGGCGATTTCTACCTCGGTGCCAGCATCGGGCAAGCTTTGGCTACGCGAGACGAAATGGCTGATCGGCGTGACTACTCGCGCTTCCGGAAGGTATTCGCGACGCTGGGCACGCAGGCGTTCCTGCACGACACGCGCCGGCCCCTGCATGTCTTCGTAAGGGACACCGCCGCAGTCCAGCGCCACGGTCGGTACGCCCCACTGGCGGAAGACCGCGATAGAGGCATAGAACGGCCAGCCACCGATCAGCGCTACCGTACCCGACGGGTCACGACCCGGGGAGATGAACAGGTGGCGGTTGTCGCGCAACCATTCAGCGGTCACCTGGTCTAGGTCGGTGTAGGCCCCCAGGTGTTCCGGTGGCGTATGGATATCGTCGGTGATACGACGCAACACATCGTGGTTGGCGCGCTGGGCAACAAAGGTAATGTGCCAGCCTGCGGCCTTGAGGCCTTGTGCCAGCAGCAGCAATACACGGTCGACGCCGAAACGGAACAGCAGGCGCTCGTTGCAGATAATCAGATGCATGGGATCAACTCAGCCTGTTCAGGGCGCATAACCGATGGCGGCGTAGTCTTGCGGGCCAAACAGCAATCGATTGAGAGGGCCGGTGATTGCTTCGTCGTTGCCTTGCAGCAACAGCGATGGATCACCCGGGTGTCGGCGATCGATTTCAACTCGCTCGAAACCACGCGCTTTAAGCAAGAACGCAACCAGCGCTGGCGGCAACGGGTTACGGTGCGTCGGGTCGACATAGAAGTTGCAGGCCCCGGTAATGAGGTTTTCCGGGTTCGGCGTTTCAAACAGCACCACGCCACCAGGGCAAACCACACGGCGAGCTTCGTCGATCAGGCGGACCAGCACGTTCAATGGCAAATGTTCGATGATGTGGAAGGCAGTCAGCCCCCCCAGGCTGTTGGCAGGCATAGCTGCCAGGTACTGCAGTGCGTCGCCCATGTACACTTCAAGGCCAGCCTGCTTGCAGTTTTCGATCATCGCGCTGTTCGAGTCAACGCCAATTGCCGGGATGCCCTCCTCTTTGAGCAGTTGCAGCCATTCGCCGCGACCACAGCCTAAGTCCAGCACCGGCAACGGAACCAGCTCCGGATCAACGCGGAAGTAGTCAAGGTTTCGCTTCAGCCGTTCGCGGATCATTTCGGGCGATCCGCGGAAGCTGGCCTCGAACTCCAGGTAGAGCTCTGCCGGCATGCCAGGTTCGTCTACCACTGCCGGCAATACCTGATCACCGGCTTCGCCCCGTGGTCGCGACGCCTGAAGCTCGGCAATGGTCATGGTCTGCTCGCGCAGCAGTTGCTCCAGCCGACGCATACGCTCGATCAGATACTGCTCGTTCTGCTGAATCGCCAAGCCGTGGGTGTACAGGCTCTGATTGGTCTGGTTCTGCACTTGCACGCCAACATTACGCAAGCGTGCATTGCCATCGGCGATGTGCCACTCCAGCGCGCCCAACCGCTCGGGCAGATGACGTGCCACGGCAAGCACCTGCAGCATGCGTAATGCACCCGGGATACGCACGATCACCGCACGGGCCAGCACGATGAACAGGTTTTTCAGCGTGGCGCCACCTGGGCGCTGGCGCACTCGGGTGAGGAAATTCATGATACGCGGGTGGCTGAAGAGCTTGCCGACTACCGGTAGCCCGCGCAGCCTGCGATACAGGCTCGGCGGTGGCGTCTGGGCTTGCGGGGCATCGTCGTTGGCAGCTGCGGTGACCACTACCTCAGGTTGCGCCGGTACTTCCGGCCTGGGCGGCAGGTAGCCTTCGAGGTCCATCAGCTCAAAGGTGCGCACGATGTCGTTGGGTACGTTACTGGGCAGCTTTGCACTATCGGCACTGGCAGTAACTCGCTCGTACTCCCGGCGATTGACTTCAGCCTGAATGGTTTTTTGCAGTTTTTTAAGATCGATAGTCATTATTTGTGTTCAAAACTGGTTGAGTGGCCAGTGTATGCGGATGAGTGTATGGCACTAGCTACGTACGCTACGGGAACACTAGAGGCCGTCATTCTACGCAGGTCGCCTTGCTATCGTCGAGCAAGCGCCCCGGGGTGCCAGCCGCCTGGAAGGCCGTCGTTGCCGGCAAAAACCTGGCAAAACGACGAAGTTGGCGACCTTCATGCAAACGGGTAACACCCCTCCAGCGCCTCAGTCGAGCTTGAACTCCGCCTGCATGGCGCACACCCCGGCGAAGTGTTTGTAACTGCTATTGCCAATGACATTGAACACCACGGCTTTGTCCCACCAATCGAAGTTGTCCTCGATGTGGTCGGCGCCCCCATGCAAGGCCAGGGTCAGGCTGTAACTGCCGGGCCCGACGTTGAAGGCCGGGATGGTCACGGTCAGGCTCTGTTCCTTGCCAGCCTCGACACCAAGGTCACGCAGCTCTCCACGCAACCAGGTGTTGGTACCGAAGATGTCATACCCAGTGCGGTCCTTGAACATGAAGCCCAACGACAAGTCGTAGATTGGCTCGTTGGAGCGGATCTTCAGGCTCAGTGTCAGCGGTGCGCCTACCTCGAGCATGGTGGCCGCACGGCCATTGCTGCTGAGCGTAAGCTCTTCGATACGTGCCTTGCCATTGCCCGAGCGCCCTGCATACGGCGCATTCACAGCCTGTGCCTGCAGCGAGCCTTCTTCCTTACGGGCAATCAGCGCGTTGTAGTAATCCAGCACCTCGTCGGGGCGGCCATCCATGAGCATCTTGTGGTCACCCAACAGGATCGCACGGTCGCACAGGCTCTTGATGGCACCCGGATCGTGGGAAACGAACAGCAAAGTCGTACCCTGCTCGCGGAATTCTCGAATGCGCGCGAACGACTTGTGCTGGAAGTAGGCATCGCCCACCGCCAATGCTTCGTCAACGATGAGCACTTCGGGGCGTACCGCAGTTGCCACACTGAACGCCAGGCGCACGAACATACCCGACGAATAGGTCCGGACAGGCATGTCGAAGTAGTGGCCAATTTCGGCGAACGCTTCAATTTCCGGCATCAGCGCAATGATTTCGGCGCGTTCAAGCCCTTGCATGCGCCCGGCCAGCGCGACATTCTGCCGGCCGGTGAACTCGGGATGGAAGCCCATGCCCAGCTCCAGCAGCGCGGCAATGCGGCCGGTGGTGGTGATCGAACCCTCGGTTGGCATCGCAGTGCCGGTGATCATCTTCAGCAAGGTACTCTTGCCAGCGCCGTTGACGCCAATGATGCCTACCGACTCGCCCTGCCCCACATTGAAGCTGACATCGCGGATGATCCAGTTCTGATCGCGTTTGCACAGCCCGAGCCAAGTACCGAGTGCGTGCCAGCGACCTTTGAGTTTTGGATAGGCCTTGCCTACCTGGTTTACTTGAATTGTCATATCAGATCTGATCGAGCAGGTCGTTGTAGCTGCGCTGGTACAACACAACAGCCAGGATGAAAACGATGACCGCGAAGCCAAGCGGATAAGCCAACTGGGACATCCCTACGGGTTCGCCCAACAACGCTTTCTGCGCCGTGAGCACCATGGGGAAAACCGGGTTCCACGAGAGCAACGACTGAACATGTTCAGACAGAATGCTCAGCGGATAGACGATTGGCGTCGCCCAGAACAGCGCCTGAAAGAACACATCGCTCAACTGGCCAATATCGCGGAAAAACACGTTCAAGGTCGCCAGCAAGGCACCCACGGCAATCCCCAGCAACACGGTGGTGGCCAGCACCGGAATCAACACCAGCGCCGTGGGCATGATCGGGAAGCCCGACACCAGCATGAACATGACCACCAGCACCAGCAGAATCAAGCTGTTGAGTGCCGCCGTCGCGATGACCGGAATGAACAGGATGAACTTGGGAAAGCTGGACTTCTTGATCAGGTTGGCGTGTTCAAGAAACACTCCCTTACCCCGCTGAACCAGTTCCAGCAGCAGGTTCCAGGTAATCAGCCCGGCACACAGGTAGATACTGTAGGCATACTGGTGCTCGATACCTGGCATCCGCGCCTGCATCAGGCGCGAGAAGATCACGGTATAGATAAACACCATGAAAATGGGCGGCACCACCAACCACAGGGCGCCGAAGGTAGAGCCCGCATAACGGCTCTTGATCTCCCGCAGGGTGATCGCGAAGATCAGACCACGATAGCGCAGTACGTCTTTTACCAAAGACAGCGGCGTATTCATTGTACTCGACTCACCATATTCATAAGACTTCCTGTATGTAAGGCACTAGCACCCCATGTGTAATGTACGGCGTGGGCCGTGCGGGCCAAGGCAGGCAGTAATGCCCCCAGCTACGAACCGACTGCACGGTAGACCTCTAGCGTCTCCTGGGCACAACGCCTCCAGGAAAATTCGGCGGCACGCAGCAAGCCGGCATCGGCCAGGGCGGAGCGCCCCGCGAGGTCACCCAGCACATCGCTGAGCTGCGCACTCAATTGTTCGATATTGCCAGCCTCCACCAGCAGCGCGCTGCCTTGGGTGAACTCGGCCATGGACGTGCCTGCTGTGCAGATTACTGGCACGCCGCATTGCATGGCCTCCAGCACAGGCAGGCCGAAACCTTCATACAGCGACGGGTAGGCAAAGACCGACGCCCCTGCATAAAGCGCCGGCAGGTCACTGCCCGGCACAAAGGAAAGTTGGCGCAAACCGTGGCTGAGTTCCAGCGCCTTGATGCGATCGCCAAGGGCCTGGTTGTGCCAGCCAGGCGCACCAGCCAGAACCAGCGGGTACTCATCACGAATGGCTCGCGGCAGGCGACACCAAGCCTCGATGAGGGTGTCGACACCCTTGCGTGGCTCCAGTGTACCGACGAACAGTACATAGCGCCCATGCCGCAGGCCATACCGCTGCAGAGGCAGGCAGGTCTGTTCGGCCGTTTGAGGCTGGTACGCCTGGGACGCACCCAGGTACACCGTTTTCACCCTGTCGCCACTTACCCCGAAGTCACCCACCAGCTCATCCCGAATCACATCCGAATCCGTGATCAGGAAGTCCGCTCGCTTCAACGTCTGGGGCAGCTTGGAGGTTAGCCACTCCACGCGTTTACGCGGATGGAACTGCGGAAAATGCAGGAAGGAAAGGTCATGAATGGTGGCCACGCACGGGCCTGCGTGAGGCTTGAGGATAAAATTCGGCTCGTGATAGACGTAATGCCGGCGTTCACCCGCCCGAGAGTAGCGCCGGGCATTGAGCAACACTTCCCGCGCGCGGTAAGTGAACGTCCAACGCTTCAGAATGCTCCGCACGTGTGCTTCGAGCGCTTGCCGCGCGCTGGGTTTTGCGCATTCACCACCTGGCTTCACATACTGCGCACTGGCGGCCATGCAATGGGCCAATGCGCTTTCGGCGCTGAAGAAATTGGCTCCCTGGAAGCAATCGATCACCCCCAACTCCTCAACCACCAGCAGTTGCTCGAGAAGGTTGAAGGTATAGTTGCCGATCCCAGTCAACGGCGGAACGAGCGATTCGGTATTGAGCAAAAGCTTCATGTAACGAGTCAGCTCCTGATCAAGCGCGCGATCTCATTAACGCGGCGCTCGACCAACGTGCTGTCAGCCCGGCTTTCGACGTTCAGCCGCAATAGTGGCTCGGTATTCGACCCGCGCAAGCTGAAACGCCAATCGGCGAACGCTACGCTGATGCCATCGGTACGGTCGACCTCAGGGTTATGCGGCAGGTAGAAGGCGAGGATGTTCTCGATAGTAGCCTTCACGTCGGCAACTTCGTAATTGATCTCGCCGCTGCACGGGAAGGCCGCGATACGCTCGTCCACCAGTTGCGCCAGGCTCTTGCCGGTCGTGCTCATCAGCTCGGCGACCAGCAACCATGGGATGTTGCCACTGTCGCAGTAGGCGAAGTCGCGGAAGTAATGGTGGGCACTCATTTCGCCGCCATACACGGCATCTTCGGCACGCATGCGTTCCTTGATGAAGGCGTGACCGGTCTTGCTCTGGATGGCGATACCGCCTGCGGCCTCAACCTGTTCGATGGTGTTCCAGGTCAGGCGCGGGTCGTGGATGATCTTGCTACCGGGGTTCTTGGCCAGCAGCATTTCAGCCAGAAGGCCAACAACGTAGTAACCCTCAATGAAGCGGCCCTGGTTATCGAAGAAGAAGCAGCGGTCGAAATCACCGTCGAAAGCAATCCCCATGTCAGCACCCGTGTCGAGTACTGCCTGGCGGGTCAGGTCGCGGTTTTCAGGCAACAACGGGTTGGGAATACCATTGGGGAAGTTGCCATCCGGCTCACCATTGATGATCGTGATGTCCAGTGGCAAGCGTGCTTTCAGCAGCTCGAGCACCGGGCCGACAGCGCCATTGCCTGGGTCGGCCAATACTTTCAGGGGCTTGAGCGCAGACACGTCGACGTAGGTCAGCAGGTGGTCAATGTAGGCGCTCTTGTCGAACGCTTCACGAACAACGCCTGGAGTTATGCCCGGGGTGCCGAGATTGCCAGCTTCGACCCGCTGGCGGATATCGTTCAGGCCGGTATCACCGCTGATCGGGCGGGACTGCTCGCGCACCAGTTTCATGCCGTTGTAACCCTTGGGGTTATGGCTGGCAGTCACCATGATGCCGCCATCAGCCTGGTAATGGCTGGTCGCAAAGTAGACTTCTTCCGTACCACACAGGCCGATGTCGATTACCTCTGCACCACCTTCGGTCAGCCCCTTCATCAGCGCGCGAGACAGGCCCGGGCTTTCCAGGCGCATATCACGCCCCACGACATAGCACTTCCCCCCCAGCTCGGCCACCAAGGCACGACCAATCCGGTAGGCAATATCATCATTGAGGTCGGCGGGCACTTGGCCACGAATGTCGTAGGCTTTGAAGCAGCGGGTCTGGATAGGTGCGTACATACATCTCACTCGATGCGGTGCCGCGAACGGGCACCGACTTCAGGGGATAGCCGGCGGTGGGTTACCACCGAAGACCGGACCGGCCGCCTCGGCAAGGCAAGGCACGGGCCGACGGGAAAGGCCTGGATTCAGGCGTCGCAACGACCGTACTTGTCCTCGAAACGAACGATGTCGTCTTCGCCGAGGTAGTCACCGCTCTGCACTTCGATCAGCACCAGGTCTATGACACCTGGATTCTGCAATCGATGCTTATGGCCGGCACGAATGAAGGTGGATTCGTTGGTATTGAGCATCAGTTCCTGGTCATCGTTGACCACCAGGGCCATGCCGCTGACCACGATCCAGTGCTCGCTGCGATGATGGTGCATCTGCAGCGACAACGAAGCCTTGGGCTTGACCACGATACGCTTGATCTTGAAGCGCTCGCCATCTTCCAGTGTGGTGTACGTCCCCCATGGGCGATGCACTGTCTGGTGCAACAGGTGCGCGGCGTGGCCGTCGCTCTTGAGACGTTTGACAATGTGCTTGACGTCCTGGGCATGGTCCTTGTGAGCAATCAACAATGCATCCGGCGTATCAACCACCAGCAGGTCCTGCACCCCGACCAGGGCAGCCAGGCGATCTTCGGTGCTGACGTAGTTGTTGCTTGCTCCGTAGGCCATCACTTCACCCTCGAAACGGTTGCCGTGCTCATCCGGCGGCGTCAGTTCGCTGACCGCATTCCACGACCCGATGTCGCTCCAGCCGATGTCACACGGAATGGTAGCGACCTTGCGCGAACGCTCCATTAGGGCGTAGTCAATGGAAATATCAGGAACTTTAGCGAAGCTGTCGGCATCCAGCGCGAGACAGCTGTAGCCCTCAGAAATCGAGCAACGAGACGCGGCCAAGGTAGCGGCTACGGCCTCCAGCACGTCAGGTGCGTGGGTTTTGAACTCTTCGATTACCGCGCCGACCTGGAAGCAGAACATACCGGCATTCCAGAAGTAGTTACCGGCCGCAACATAGGACTCGGCAGTCTTGGCATTAGGCTTTTCGACAAAACGCTCGACCTTCAGCCCCCCATCAAGCCCACCACCTGCAGCAGCCTCGATGTAACCGAACCCGGTTTCGGGATACTGGGGCTTGATGCCGAACGTTACCAGCCAGCCTTGCGCCGCGAGGTGCATCGCCTTGCCAACGGCTTCAGCAAAGGCCACTTCGTTCTGGATAAGGTGGTCGGCAGCCAGAACCAGCATGTGCGCTTCCGGGCCGTGAGTCTGGTGCAGTTGCAGCGCAGCAGCGGCCACGGCAGCAGCCGTGTTACGGCCGAATGGCTCAAGAATATAGCCCTGCGAATGGCCCTTGGTATTGATCGTGCGATATTCGTCTTCGGTTTTGAACAGCAACTCGCGGTTGGTGACGGTGAGGACTTCGACCACACCCTCCAGCTGGGCAGCACGAAGGAAGGTCTTTTGGATAAGGTTCTGCCCGTCGGGCAAGGTCATAAATGGCTTCGGATGAGCCTCACGAGATACTGGCCACAAACGGCTACCAACGCCACCGGATAGAATTACCGGGATCAATTCCATATTCGGATCCTTAACGGTCACTCGAAGTTATTAACTTCAAGAAACCGGCATGTGTCTTATTTCTGATCACCGTCGCGATGAAGCGCAACGGCGCTAAAATTTAAGCGCCCAGCGTGTGTAAATCCCTGGCCATCCATAGGCACAAGACGCAAGCTTCACGCTGTAGAATACCAGAGATTTTTCTTCGTAGCTTGCCGGCCAGCTGCAGGCACTATGGCGCCCACCGTTGAATTGAGGTGGATCACCACACCTGCAGGCACCGAGAAACACATCATTGCGGGCATAAGACAATGAAGATTGGCAACGTTCAATAAAAGACAACTTTTATACCGGCACACGGATCTGCGTCGTCCACTGCAAGCCTTCAAACCGCCGCTTCAGGGCATTTGCCAATTCGGCCTTGGCACCCCGTTCGCCATGCACCAGCACAATGCTTTTTGGTGCCTGAGGCATGCCAGTAGCGAATGTGATCAAGCCCGCCTGATCGGCATGAGCGGAATAGCCAGCCAGGGTAAGCACCTTAGCCCTGATGTCATACATCTGCCCATCCAAATCAACCTGCACAAACCCTTCCGCCCCTTCGCAAGCCTGAATCACCGCCCCCGGCGTGCCTTTTGCCTGATACCCCACAAACATCACCTCATGCCGCGGATCCCCCAGCATGGCCTTGAGGTAATTGACGATACGCCCGCCCGAGCACATGCCGTTGCCGGCAATGACGATCGCTGGCCGCCCGGTGCTCTTGAGGTAATTGACCACCTGCTGATGGCGGGCGTGGGTGTCCACGCTGATCAGTTGACTGAAACCGAGCGGGTCACGCCCTTCGGCAAGGCGGGCCCTGGCCTCGGCATTCCAGTAATCATGCAACTCCCGATACACCGTGGTGATGCGCTGGGCCAGGGGTGAGTCGAGGATGATGGGCAATTGCGACCAGTCAAGCGGGTCGCCATCAGGGGCTGGGCCGGGTTTGTTCAGCAAAGCCTTGCGGTGAAGAATGTCTTCGAGCTCGTACAGCAGTTCCTGGGTGCGGCCAAGGCTGAACGCGGGAATGAGGATAGTGCCCTTATCGGCCAGGGCGCGATCGATAGCGTCTTCCAGGCGCTGCCGACGGTCGCCGGCATGGGGGTGCAGGCGGTCCCCGTAGGTGCTTTCCAGCACCAGCACGTCGGCACGTTCCGGGGGCTGCAACGGGCGCAGCAAGGGGTTGCCACAAGCGCCCAGGTCGCCGGAGAAGACGTAGCGGGTATTGGCTTGCTCATGCCGCACGTCGCATTCGACATAGGCCGAACCCAGTAGATGGCCGGCGCGCTGCAGGCGAATGGGGCAGGCGAGACCGGGACGCTCGACCAGCGAATGCCACTGCTCGAACGGCAGGGGCACGATAAGGCCGCGTATGAAATCGAGGCACCTCGCCACATGGGCGGGCTCGCTGCTGATGCTCAGCTTGTAGGCGTCTTCCAGTACCAGCGGCAGCAACCTGGCAGACGGCTCGCTGCACAGGATGGGGCCGCGGTAGCCGGCGGCCAGCAGGGCCGGGATACGGCCGACGTGGTCGAGATGCACATGGGTGATGACCAGGGCCTGGATGCCCTGCACGTCGAAGCCGAGCGGCGCGGACTCCGCACCTGGCGCTGCATCGGCGCCCTGCTCCAGGCCGCAGTCGACCAACAGGCTGGTGGACGGGTCGAGGTGCAGTTGGTGGCAGGACCCGGTAACGCCGCGGGTACCACCGTGATGGGAAAGGCTGGGATATTCCATGCTGCACTCACTCGTCTGAGCCGAAAATGAAGTGCGCTATTACTCCATGGCCACCGACGCAAGCATAGGTGAGACTTTCCCAAGCAGCTGTAGGAAAAGCCCTTAATTACCGCTCAGTGCTGCCTGGCGGGCAGAAGCCCTGATCTTGCGTTTGCTGCGCTGCACGCCGTAGGCACCCAGCAACGGCCCGACTGCCAGGCCAATGACCAGGGCGGCCAGCACCAGTACTGCGACCGGCATGGCCGGTGCGGCCCAGCCGAACAGGACCAACGAGACGGCTTGCTGGTTCTCCAGCACGAAGAACAGCACCACAGCCGCCAACAGCAGCACGAATACCGCCGCCAGGGCGCGCTTGAGGTTACGCATCAGATTGCTCCTTGTGGAATCAGGTGTGGACCTCATCTTCTTCATTGACCCGGTCGCGCAACTCCTTGCCGGGCTTGAAGTGCGGCACGAACTTGCCTTCGAGGCTGACCGACTGGCCGGTCTTCGGGTTACGGCCGACACGCGGTGCGCGATAGTGCAGCGAGAAGCTGCCAAAACCGCGGATCTCGATGCGATCGCCAGTGGCAAGGCATTGTGACATCTGCTCAAGCATGGTCTTGATGGCCAGCTCCACGTCCTTGGACGAGAGCAGCCCCTGATGGGTGACAATACGTTCGATCAGCTCCGACTTCGTCATATTTTTCCCTTCGTTATCAAGCAGCTAGATCATTGCTTAACCAGTTTGTAGCACGCTGGGAAGGATTTGAACAGGGCGGTTCTTGACTTAATAAAAAAATTCAAGATTGAAGTTTTTCAAGAATGGTCTAGCTGGATTGGGTTGGCAGGGCCGGCCTCATCGCCGGCAAGCCGGCTGCCACAGGTATCGTGTAAGCTTTTTGGAAGCCTGGGCAAGAGCGCTGCACCGCAGAGATGCCACATGCGTTCCATGTCTGCGCCACTCAGGTGGGAGCGGGTTTACCCGCGAACACCGGCGCAGCCGGTGCCATACACCGCGGCGCCTGCTTCGCGGGTAAACCCGCTCCCACAGGGTCCGCGGCGCGCTTACAGACTTTGTTCTTTGCGTGACAGCGCAGCCTAAAGAGCTAGGGGATCTCCTACAGGGATCGTGCATGCCTTGTATGCCTGCGCCACCCAGGTGGGAGCGGGTTTACCCGCGAACACCGGCGCAGCCGGTGCCATACACCGCGGCGCCTGCTTCGCGGGTAAACCCGCTCCCACAGGGTCCGCGGCGCGCTTACAGACTTTGTTCTTTGCGTGACAGCGCAGCCTAAAGAGCTAGGGGATCTCCTACAGGGATCGTGCATGCCTTGTATGCCTGCGCCACCCGCTCCCACAGGTAATGCGACACCCTCTCGGACCTTGCATCTTGCGCGACAGGCATAAAAAAAGGCGACCCGAGGGTCGCCCTTTTTTACCGATCAAACAGAACTCAGTTCTGCTTGGCCATTGCTTCGCGCAGCAGCGCAGCCATGGTGGTGTCGGCAGCCGCTTCCGGAGCGTTTTTCAGGCTCTGGATGGCTTCGCGCTCTTCAGCATCGTCCTTCGACTTGATGGACAGGCTGATAACGCGGGACTTGCGGTCAACGCTGATGATCTTGGCTTCGATCTCTTCGCCTTCCTTCAGGACGTTACGCGCGTCTTCAACGCGGTCACGGCTGATTTCGGAAGCTTTCAGAGTAGCTTCGATGTCGTCGGCCAGAGTGACGATGGCGCCTTTGGCGTCAACTTCTTTCACGATGCCCTTGACGATAGCGCCCTTGTCATTGACAGCAACGAAGTTGGAGAACGGATCGTCTTCCAGCTGCTTGATGCCCAGGGAGATGCGCTCGCGCTCTGGGTCGACCGACAGGATGACGGTTTCCAGCTCGTCGCCCTTCTTGAAACGACGCACGGCTTCTTCGCCGGTTTCGTTCCAGGAGATGTCGGACAGGTGAACCAGACCGTCGATGCCGCCGTCCAGACCAATGAAGATACCGAAGTCGGTGATCGACTTGATGGTACCGGTGATCTTGTCACCCTTGTTGAACTGGCCGGAGAAGTCTTCCCATGGGTTGGACTTGCACTGCTTGATGCCCAGGGAGATACGACGACGCTCTTCGTCGATGTCCAGAACCATGACTTCCACTTCGTCGCCAACCTGAACGACTTTCGACGGGTGGATGTTCTTGTTGGTCCAGTCCATTTCGGAAACGTGTACCAGACCTTCAACGCCTTCTTCCAGCTCAGCGAAGCAGCCGTAGTCGGTCAGGTTGGTAACGCGAGCCTGTACGCGAGTACCTTCTGGGTAACGGGCAGTGATAGCTACCCACGGATCTTCGCCCATCTGCTTCAGACCCAGCGAAACGCGGTTGCGCTCGCGGTCGAACTTCAGAACGCGCACGTCGACTTCGTCGCCAACGTTAACGATTTCCGATGGGTGCTTGATGCGCTTCCAAGCCATGTCGGTGATGTGCAGCAGGCCGTCGATACCGCCCAGGTCCACGAAGGCGCCGTAGTCGGTGAGGTTCTTGACGATACCTTTGACTTGTTGGCCTTCCTGCAGGGTTTCCAGCAGGGCTTCGCGCTCGGCGCTGTTCTCGGCTTCCAGCACGCTGCGACGGGAAACGACAACGTTGTTGCGCTTCTGGTCCAGCTTGATGACCTTGAATTCCAGCTCTTTGCCTTCCAGGTGGGTGGTGTCGCGCACAGGGCGGACATCAACCAGGGAGCCCGGCAGGAACGCACGGATGCCGTTAACGTCGACAGTGAAGCCGCCCTTAACCTTACCGTTGATAACGCCCTTGACCACTTCTTCGGCGGCGAAAGCTGCTTCCAGAACAATCCAGCACTCGGCGCGCTTGGCTTTTTCACGGGACAGCTTGGTTTCGCCAAAGCCGTCTTCGACCGCGTCCAGCGCAACGTGAACTTCGTCACCGACCTTGATGGTCAGCTCGCCAGCTTCGTTGTAGAACTGCTCGAGCGGGATGACGCCCTCGGACTTCAGGCCAGCGTGTACGGTAACCCAGTCGCCGTCGATGTCGACAACGATACCGGTGATGATGGCACCCGGCTGAAGATTGAGGGTTTTCAGGCTTTCTTCAAAGAGTTCTGCAAAGCTTTCGCTCATTTTAATTCCTGTAGATTCGGGCGAAACAGACGCCCATAGCCACATTCCAGACAATGTGGGTTTGTTTTAAGTAAAGGAAAGCCGGCAGGACGTTGACTGGTGCCCCTGCCTGCTTTCCTGGCTATCAGAGAAGGTCGCGCAGTGCGATCTCGCTCCTGATACGTTGCAACACCTGCTCGATGGACAACTCGGTAGAGTCCAACTGAATGGCATCGACCGCTGGCTTCAGCGGGGCCACTGCACGTTGGGTGTCGCGCTCATCACGCGCACGAATCTCATCCAGCAGACTCGACAGACTAACATCTTCACCCTTGCCCTTCAACTGCAGGTAGCGGCGACGCGCTCGCTCCTCCGCGCTGGCGGTGAGGAAGACTTTCAACGGCGCATCCGGGAACACCACGGTGCCCATGTCGCGGCCGTCGGCTATCAGGCCAGGCGCCTCGCGGAATTCGCGCTGACGCACCAACAACGCATCACGCACGGCTGGCAGCGAAGCAACCATCGAGGCACCGGCACCAACGGTCTCGGTGCGGATGATGTTGCTGACGTCCTCGCCCTCGAGGATGATCTGTTGCAGCTTACCGGGCTCGGCGGCAATGAACTGCACATCCAGATGGGCGGCAAGCTTGGTCAGCAGCTCTTCGTTGGTCAGATCGACGCCATGGTTGCTGGCGTTGAACGCCAGCAGACGGTACAGCGCGCCAGAGTCCAGCAACTTCCAGCCCAGCTCGCGGGCCAGCAGCCCGGCGACCGTACCCTTGCCCGAACCGCTTGGCCCATCGATGGTGATAACCGGCGTCAGGGCACTCACGACTTGCCCTCTTCCGCCACGCGGATGCCCACTTCGGCGCACAGCGCCAGGAAGTTGGGGAACGAGGTTGCGACGTTGGCGCAATCGTGGATGCGGATCGGCGCGCTGGCGCGCAGCGAGGCAACACTGAAGGCCATGGCGATACGGTGGTCACCGTGGCCATGCACTTCGCCGCCGCCCAACTGGCCGCCATCAATGATGATGCCGTCCGGGGTCGGCTCGCACTTGATGCCAAGGGTGATCAGGCCGTCGGCCATGACCTGGATACGGTCGGATTCCTTCACCCGCAGCTCTTCGGCTCCACGCAGCACGGTACGCCCTTCGGCGCAGGCAGCGGCGACGAACAGCACCGGGAACTCGTCGATGGCCAGTGGCACCAGCTCTTCAGGAATGTCGATACCCTTCAGCTTGGCGCCGCGCACACGCAGGTCGGCTACCGGTTCGCCGCCGACTTCACGCTGGTTTTCCAGAGTGATGTCGCCACCCATCAGGCGCAGGATGTCGATCACGCCGGTACGGGTCGGGTTGATGCCAACGTGCTCCAGCACCAGCTCGGAACCTTCGGCAATGGACGCTGCCACCAGGAAGAACGCCGCCGAGGAGATGTCGGCCGGCACTTCGATACGGGTAGCAGTGAGCTTGCCGCCGGACTGCAGTGAGGCCACCGGGCCGTTGCTTTCGACGCTGTAGCCAAAGCCGCGCAGCATGCGCTCGGTGTGGTCACGGGTTGGTGCAGGCTCGGTGACGGTGGTCTTGCCTTCGGCGTACAGGCCGGCCAGCAGCAGGCAGGATTTGACCTGGGCACTGGCCATCGGCAGCGTGTAGGTCAGCGCCTTGAGCTTGTGGCCACCACGGATGGTCAGCGGCGGGCGGCCTTCAGGGCCAGTCTCGACCACGGCACCCATTTCGCGCAGCGGGTTGGCCACGCGGTTCATCGGGCGCTTGGACAGCGAAGCGTCGCCGGTCATGGTCACGTCGAACGGCTGGCCGGCCAGCAGGCCCGACAGCAGGCGCATCGAGGTACCCGAGTTGCCCACATACAGCGGCCCGGGTGGTGGCTTGAGGCCGTGCAGGCCGACACCATGAATGGTCACGCGACCGTGGTTCGGGCCTTCGATGACCACACCCATGTCACGGAATGCCTGCAGGGTCGCCAGCGCGTCCTCACCTTCGAGGAAGCCTTCGACCTCGGTGGTGCCTTCGGCCAGCGAGCCGAGCATGATCGAGCGGTGGGAAATCGACTTGTCGCCCGGTACGCGGATTCGCCCGGACAGGCGGCCACCCGGTTGGGCCAGGAAAATCAGATCGTTGGCGTTCATAGCGTCCACATAGGCCCGGCGGGCCAGGATTTTACTGAAATGCTCGCGGGCAACGCGTGCGCGGGTGAATACACCCAGCAGCTGGTGCCCGTCCCCTTCAGCGATCGCGTCGCGCAAGGCGTCGAGATCGCTGCGATATGTATCAAGCGTGCGCAGGACAGCGTCGCGGTTGGCGAGAAAGATGTCGTGCCACATGGTCGGGTCGCTGCCGGCGATTCTCGTGAAATCGCGGAAGCCTCCCGCAGCGTACCGGAAGATCTCGAGGTTTTCATTGCGCTTGGCCAGTGAATCGACCAGGCCGAAGGCCAGCAGATGCGGCAGATGACTGGTGGCGGCCAGCACTTCGTCGTGGCGTTCGACCGACATGTGCTCCACATCGGCATCCAGCGCGCGCCACAGGCGGTCGACCAGGGCCAGGGCGGCCGGGTCGGTTTCGGCCAGCGGCGTGAGGATGACCTTGTGTCGGCGGAACAGGGCAGCATTGGAGGCCTCTACCCCGCTCTGCTCGGAGCCGGCGATGGGGTGGCCGGGGACGAAGCGCGGCAAGCGCTCCCCAAAGACCACCCGCGCCTCACGCACGACGTTGCCCTTGGCGCTGCCGACGTCGGTGATGACGGCAGCGCCAAGGTCGAGCTTGGCCAGGCGGGCCAGGACTTTTTCCATGGCCAGGATCGGCACGGCCAACTGGATGACATCGGCACCGACACAGGCGGCGGCAAGGTCTTCTTCGCAGCGATCGACCACGCCCAGGGCCACGGCCTGCTTGCGCGAGGGGGCGTCCAGGTCGACACCGACCACTTCGCGGCACAGGCCGCTTTCACGCAGGCCCTTGGCGAACGAGCCACCGATCAGGCCGAGGCCGACCACGACCAGGCGGTTGATGATTGGCGCGGGTTTGGTTGTTACTGCTTTTACCACTGGTGCGAACCCTGTTCAGAAATCTAGACAGCCTGCGGGGCCCATTGGGGCCGCTGTGCGGCCCTTCGCGGGCACGCCCGCTCCCACAGAGTTCGACATCACGCTGTCACTGTGGGAGCGGGCGTGCCCGCGAAGGGCTGCAAAGCAGCCCCAAAGGCCTTGAATCAAAGCACCGCCTTCGGATACGAACCCAGCACCTTCAGCGCCACAGCCTCCTGGCTGATCTGCTCGAGCACCGCCTTGATCAGCGGGTCGCGGTGGTGGCCGACGAAGTCGATGAAGAACACGTAGGTCCACTTGCCGCTACGCGACGGGCGAGTCTCGATGCGAGTCAGGTCGATGCCGTTCTGGTGGAACGGTACCAACAGCTCGTGCAAGGCACCCGGCTTGTTGCTCATCGAAACGATGATCGAGGTCTTGTCGTCGCCGGTCGGCGGCACTTCCTGGTTACCGATCATCAGGAAGCGCGTGGAGTTGTCCGGGCGGTCTTCGATCTTCTCGGCCAGGCGAGTCAACCCGTACAGGTTGGCCGCCATGTCGCCGGCGATCGCCGCCGAATTCCACTCGCCCTTGACCCGCTTGGCGGCCTCG
Organism: Pseudomonas sp. PNPG3; assembly: GCF_023093815.1. Lineage (NCBI taxonomy): Bacteria > Pseudomonadati > Pseudomonadota > Gammaproteobacteria > Pseudomonadales > Pseudomonadaceae > Pseudomonas > Pseudomonas sp. PNPG3. The sequence continues at coordinate 35,220 of NZ_JALLKV010000030.1, read as the reverse complement.
GCATTGCTAGACACGGCCACGCGCTCCACGTTCGGGTAGTGCGCGTCCAGCCACTTGCGGCACTGGGCCAGCGACTGGGCGTGAGAGTAGATGCGGGTGATACTGTCGGTCTTGGTGTTCTCGCCCACCAGCAGGTGGTGGTGGATGCGCAGCTCGACCTCACCGCAAATCACCATGTCGTGTTCGAGGAAGCTGTCCAGGGTGTGGCTGACCGCGCCTTCGGTGGAGTTTTCCACCGGCACCACGCCGAAGTTGACGGCACCGGCCGCCACTTCGCGGAACACTTCGTCGATGGCCGCCATCGGCCGGCTGATCACCGCGTGGCCGAAGTGCTTCATGGCCGCAGCCTGGGTGAAGGTGCCTTCAGGGCCGAGGTAGGCGATTTTCAGCGGCTCTTCCAGGGCCAGGCACGACGACATGATTTCGCGGAACAGCCGCGCCATCTCTTCGTTGTCCAGCGGCCCCTTGTTGCGCTCCATCACGCGCTTGAGCACTGCGGCTTCACGCTCAGGGCGGTAGAACACCGGTTTTTCGCCTTCCGCCAGCGAGGCGGTCTTGACCTTGGCCACTTCCTGGGCGCACCGGGCGCGCTCGCTGATCAGCTCGAGGATCTTCTCGTCGAGGCTGTCGATGCGAACGCGCAACGCCTTCAGTTCGTGCTCGGACATCAGCCGTGCTCCTTCTCGAATTCGGCCATGTAGGCCACCAGGGCTTCGACCGCTTCAAGGCCCAGGGCGTTGTAGATGGAGGCGCGCATGCCGCCTACCGAACGGTGGCCCTTGAGGTTGAGCAGGCCACGGGCATCGGCGCCGGCGAGGAAGGCCTTGTCCAGGCGCTCGTCAGCCAGGCGGAACGGCACGTTCATCCACGAACGGGCGTTGTGGCTGATCGGGTTGGTGTAGAACTCGCTGCTGTCGATGAAACCGTACAGGCGGTCTTTCTTGGCGCGGTTGCGCTGTTCCATGGCATCGACGCCACCCTGCTCTTTCAGCCACTCGAACACCAGGCCCGAGAGGTACCAGGAGTAGGTGGCCGGGGTGTTGTACATCGAGCCGTTGTCGGCCGATACCTTGTAGTCGAGCATGGTCGGGCAGCTGCTGCGGGCGCGGCCCAGCAGGTCTTCGCGCACGATCACCACTACCAGGCCGCTCGGGCCGATGTTCTTCTGCGCGCCGGCGTAGATCAGGCCGTACTGCGACACGTCGATCGGGCGCGAGAGGATGTCGGACGACATGTCGACCACCAGTGGCACGTCACCGGTTTCCGGCACCCAGTCGAACTGCAGCCCACCAATGGTCTCGTTGGACGCATAGTGCACGTAGGCAGCGTTCTTGGTCAGCTTCCACTCGTTCTGGCCCGGGATGGCCAGGTAGTCGTAGGGCTTGGCGCTGGCGGCGACGTTGACGCTGCCGAAGCGGCGCCCTTCCTCGATGGCCTTTTTCGACCAGATGCCGGTCTCGATGTAGTCGGCGGTGCCGTTTTCCGGCAGCAGGTTCAGCGGGATTTCGGCGAACTGCTGGCTGGCGCCGCCCTGCAGGAACAGCACCTTGTAGTTGGAGGGGACGGACAGCAGGTCACGCAAGTCCTGCTCGGCCTTTTCGGCGATGGCCACGTAATCGTCGCTACGATGGCTCATTTCCATCACCGACAAGCCCTTGCCACGCCAATCCATCATCTCGGCCTGGGCGCGCTGCAGAACAGCATCTGGAAGCGCGGCAGGGCCTGCGCAGAAGTTAAAGGCTCGTTTGCTCACATCCACTCTCGCTCTGCCAAATGGTACAAAATCGTAATTCGGTGCTGACTAACTAAAACTGTGTCGCCTGTCATGGGCCTGCCTTGCAGGCCATCGCCGGCAAGCCAGCTCCCACAGGGACTGCGCAAACCCCGAAGCTCGCGCTGAACCTGTGGGAGCCCGGCTTGCCGGCGATGGGCCGCACAGCGGCCCCAATGACCTGGCCTGATCAGTCAAACGGGGCGACCTTGGTCGCCCCGTTCGGGTTTTACGCTTGCTTACTCCTGCGGGGCCTCTTCGGCACCAGCAGCTTCTTCGTTGTCTGGCGCTTCAGCCTCGACGCCCTCTTCGTCCGCCTCGATCACATCATCGAGTTCGTCCTCGGAAGGCTCCTGGATACGCTCCAGGCCCACCAGCGTCTCGTCGGTAGCCAGCTTGATCAAGGTCACACCCTGAGTGTTACGACCCAGGCTGGACACCTCGCCAACGCGGGTACGCACCAGCGTGCCCTGGTCGGAGATCAGCATGATCTCCTCGCCTTCCTGCACCTGGATGGCACCGATCAGCAGACCGTTGCGCCCCTTGGTGCCCATGGCGATCACACCCTGGCCACCACGGCCGCGACGCGGGAACTTGGACAGCGGAGTGCGCTTGCCGAAGCCACGCTCGGAGGCAGTGAGAATCTGCGCGCCAGATTCCGGGATCAGCATGGAGATGATCTGCTGGCCCTTGCCCAGCTTCATGCCGCGCACGCCACGGGCGTTACGGCCCATCTCGCGCACCACGCTTTCAGCGAAGCGGATCACCTTGCCGGCGTCGGAGAACATCATGACTTCCTTGGCGCCGTCGGTGATGGCCGCGGCGATCAGGGTGTCACCTTCCTTGAGCTTCAGGGCGATCAGGCCGTTGGAGCGCGGACGGGCGAACTGCACCAGCGGGGTCTTCTTCACAGTACCCGAAGCGGTGGCCATGAAGATGTAGGCGCCGGTCGGCTCGGCCACCCATTCAGGGGTGTCGCCGTCTTCCTCGTCCACCTCCTCGGCCTCGACCACTTCGCCTTCGAGCACGGTGTCTTCCGCGTCCTCCAGCTCTTCGTCGGCGTCAGCGTTCTGCTGCAGGGCCTCGAGGTCGATCTGCAGCATGGCGGTAATGCGCTCACCTTCCTCCAGCGGCAACAGGTTGACCAGCGGACGGCCGCGGGCGGCGCGGGACGCTTCAGGGATGTCGTAGGTCTTCAGCCAGTACACCTTGCCCTTGCTGGAGAACAACAGCAGGGTGGCATGGCTGTTGGCAACCAGCAGGTGCTCGACGTAGTCCTCGTCCTTCACCCCGGTAGCCGACTTGCCTTTGCCGCCACGGCGCTGGGCCTGGTAGGCGGACAGCGGCTGGGTCTTGGCGTAGCCGCCGTGGGAGATGGTCACCACGCGCTCTTCTTCCGGGATCATGTCGCCGTAGTTGAGATCGTGGCGCGCATCGAGGATTTCGGTACGGCGGGCATCGCCATATTCGGCGCGGATGGCTTCCAGCTCTTCGCGGATCACTTCCATCAGGCGCTCGGCGCTGCTGAGGATGCGGATCAGTTCGCCGATCTGCTCGAGGATTTCCTGGTACTCGGCCAGCAGCTTCTCGTGCTCCAGGCCGGTCAGGCGGTGCAGGCGCAGGTCGAGAATGGCCTGGGCCTGTTCCGGCGACAGGTAGTACTTGCCTTCACGCAGGCCGTACTGCTCCGGCAGGTCCTCGGGGCGGCAGGAATCGGCGCCAGCGCGCTCGACCATGACCTGCACGGCACTGGATTCCCAGGCAGTGGAGATCAGGGCTTCCTTGGCCTCGGACGGGGTCGGCGAGGCCTTGATCAGGGCGATGACCGGGTCGATGTTGGACAGCGCGACCGCCTGGCCTTCGAGGATATGGCCGCGTTCGCGGGCCTTGCGCAGCTCGAACACGGTACGGCGGGTTACCACTTCACGGCGGTGACGCACGAACGCTTCGAGCAGGTCCTTGAGGTTGAGCAGACGCGGACGGCCGTCGACCAGGGCCACCACGTTGATACCGAATACGCTCTGCAGCTGGGTTTGCTGGTAGAGGTTGTTGAGCACCACTTCCGGCACCTCGCCGCGACGCAGCTCGATGACGATGCGCATGCCGTCCTTGTCGGACTCGTCGCGCAGCTCGGTGATGCCTTCGATCTTCTTCTCTTTGACCAGCTCGGCGATCTTTTCGATCAGGCGAGCCTTGTTCAGCTGGTACGGCAGCTCGGTAACCACGATCTGCTGGCGACCACCGACCTTGTCGATGTCTTCGATCTCGGAACGGGCGCGCATGTAGATGCGACCACGACCGGTACGATAGGCCTCGATGATGCCCTGGCGGCCGTTGATCAGGCCGGCAGTCGGGAAGTCCGGGCCAGGGATGTGCTGCATCAGCTCATCGATGGTGACTTCGGGGTTGTCGATGAGTGCCAGGCAGCCATCGATCACCTCGCCGAGGTTGTGCGGCGGGATGTTGGTCGCCATGCCCACGGCGATACCGCTGGAACCGTTGACCAGCAGGTTGGGAATACGGGTCGGCATGACCGCCGGGATCTGCTCGGTGCCGTCGTAGTTGGGCACCCAGTCGACGGTCTCCTTGTGCAGGTCGGCCAGCAGCTCGTGGGCCAGCTTGGCCATGCGCACTTCGGTGTATCGCATGGCTGCGGCGTTGTCGCCGTCCACCGAACCGAAGTTGCCCTGGCCGTCGACCAGCAGGTAGCGCAGCGAGAACGGCTGGGCCATACGCACGATGGTGTCGTAGACCGCGGTGTCGCCGTGCGGGTGGTACTTACCGATCACGTCACCGACCACACGGGCGGATTTCTTGTACGGCTTGTTCCAGTCGTTGCCCAGTTCGCTCATCGCATAGAGAACGCGACGATGCACGGGCTTCAAGCCGTCACGCGCATCGGGCAGCGCTCGCCCGACAATCACGCTCATCGCGTAGTCGAGGTAAGACTGTCTCAGTTCGTCTTCGATATTGACCGGGAGGATTTCTTTGGCCAGTTCGCCCATGAGAAGCCTGATTCCTTTTTCTGGTGAAACTTCGCAGCTCCATCAAGGGCCGAACGAAGCTCGCCGCCGCAGCGCATAAGGGTGCGACGACTTACGACAAATCAATGAGTTGTGCCATGGATCTGCGCAATGAAGGCCGCCGTGGTGGGCGGTCTTGGAAACTGCCGGATGTTATCACAAAGGCAGGGGCGGTGGGGAGATGTGGCAGGTGGCCTCACACGAGGTTGAATCTTCGGATTTTCACTGGCTTCTTCGCGGGCACGCCCGCTCCCACAGGGATCTCGCAACACTCGAGAGTGGTGGTGTCCCTGTGGGAGCGGGCGCGCCCGCGAAGAAGCCAGCGAGGTTTCCGGTCAGTGCAGGCGCTTGCGGCAGATCAATTGCGCCAGCTTGGCGGCATCCGGCCGCTCGACGATGCCGCGCTCGGTCACGATCACGTCGATCAGGTCGGCAGGGGTCACGTCGAATACCGGGTTGAACACCTCGACATCCGGCGCCACGCGGGTGCCGCCAATGTCCAGCAACTCGTCGGCAGCGCGCTCTTCCAGCGGGATGTCCTCGCCCGTGGCCAGGTTCAGGTCGATGCTGGTGCTCGGCGCCACCACCATGAAACGTACGCCGTGGTGCATGGCGCTGACCGCCAGCTGATAGGTGCCGATCTTGCTGGCCACGTCACCGTTGGCGGCGATGCAGTCCGCGCCCACCACCACCCAGGTGATGCCCTTGCTTTTCATCAGGTGGGCCAGCGCCGAGTCGGCGCACAGGGTCACCGGGATGCCTTCGTTGGCCAGTTCCCAGGCAGTCAGGCGCGAACCATGCAGCCAAGGGCGGGTCTCGCCGGCGTATACACGCTCGACCATGCCCTCCAGGTAACCGGCACGGATCACCCCCAGCGCGGTACCGAAACCACCACAGGCCAGAGCACCGGCATTGCCATAGGTGAGCAGGGTCTGGGCGTTGCCCTGGTGGCGACGAATCAGCTCGATACCGTACTGGGCCATGGTCAGGTTGGCCTCGCGATCGCTCTCGTGGATGGCCACCGCCTCGGCCTCCAGTGCCGCCAGCACGTCTTCGTCCGGACGCAGGCGCTGCAGGCGCTCACGCATGCGGTTCAGCGCCCAGAACAGGTTGGCGGCGGTAGGGCGCGCTTCAGCCAGGACAAGGAAGTCTTCCTCCAGGTCCATTTCCCAGTCGCCGCCCTCGGCCAGCCGCTCCTCAAGGGCCAGCACCAGGCCATAGGCCGCGGCAATGCCGATGGCCGAGGCGCCGCGCACGGCCATGTCGCGGATCGCCGCTGCAACCTGCGCGACATTGTCGCAGGCCAGCCAGCGCTCTTCCGACGGCAGCAGGCGCTGGTCGAGCAGGTGCAGGACGCCGCCCTGCCAGCGGATCCCGGTCACCTTCTCCGCCGCCAAAAGTCGCTCGCGCATCGCCTCTCCCCGTCGTTCGGATATCAAAAGCCGGCGATTATAGCGACCCTCGGGGCCGAGCGCTCGGGTATACTCCGGCGCAATTTTGCGAAGTTTCAGAGGACTGTTCTAATGAGCAACGTCGACCGCGCCGAAATCGCCAAGTTCGAAGCGCTGGCCCACCGCTGGTGGGACCGCGAAAGCGAGTTCAAGCCGCTGCACGAAATCAACCCGCTGCGCGTCAACTGGATCGACGAGCGCGTCAGCCTCGCCGGCAAGAAGGTGCTGGACGTGGGTTGCGGCGGCGGCATCCTCAGCGAGGCGATGGCCCTGCGCGGCGCCACGGTCACCGGCATCGACATGGGCGAGGCGCCACTGGCCGTGGCCCAGCTGCACCAGCTGGAGTCGGGCGTGCAGGTGGAATACCGGCAGATCACCGCCGAAGCCCTGGCCGAGGAAATGCCCGAACAGTTCGACGTGGTCACCTGCCTGGAAATGCTCGAGCACGTGCCCGACCCGTCTTCGGTCATCCGCGCCTGCTACCGCATGGTCAAGCCTGGCGGCCAGGTGTTCTTCTCCACCATCAACCGCAACCCCAAGGCCTACCTGCTGGCCATCGTCGGCGCCGAGTACATCCTGAAGATGCTGCCGCGCGGCACCCACGACTTCAAGAAGTTCATCCGCCCGTCCGAGCTGGGCGCCTGGAGCCGCGTTGCCGGCCTTCAGGTGAAAGACATCATCGGCCTGACCTACAACCCACTGACCAAGCACTACAAGCTCAGCAGCGACGTCGACGTCAACTACATGGTCCAGACCCTGCGCGAGGAATAAACATGAGTTTGCGAGCAGTACTCTTCGACATGGACGGCACCTTGCTCGACACGGCGCCGGACTTCATCGCCATCTGCCAGGCCATGCTCGCCGAGCGCGGCCTGCCGGCCGTCGATGACAAGGTGATCCGCGACGTGATCTCCGGCGGTGCCCGCGCGATGGTCGCCGCGACCTTCGCCATCAGCCCGGAGGCCGAGGGCTTCGAAGCCCTGCGCCTTGAGTTCCTCGAGCGCTACCAGCGTGACTGCGCGGTGCACAGCAAGCTGTTCGACGGCATGGCCGAGCTGCTGGCCGACATCGAGAAAGGCAACCTGCTGTGGGGCGTGGTCACCAACAAACCGGTGCGCTTCGCCGAGCCGATCATGCAGCAACTGGGCCTGGCCGAGCGTTCGGCGCTGCTGATCTGCCCGGACCACGTCAAGAACAGCAAGCCCGACCCCGAGCCGCTGATCCTCGCCTGCAAGACCCTCGGCCTGGACCCGGCCAGCGTACTGTTCGTCGGCGACGACCTGCGCGACATCGAGTCTGGCCGCGACGCCGGTACTCGCACGGCGGCAGTGCGCTACGGCTATATTCATCCAGAGGACAACCCCAACAACTGGGGCGCCGATGTGGTGGTGGACCACCCGCTGGAACTGCGCAAGGTGATCGACAGCGCGCTGTGCGGCTGCTGAACCCCGTCTAGACCGCAGCACAGCCCCTGTGGGAGCGGGTTCACCCGCGAATGCGCCAGCCCAGGCGATACCAGCGTCTGATAGTACGCATTCGCGGGTAAACCCGCTCCCACAGGGGACGGTGCCGCGCCAACGAACTCGAAGGACCTACCATGTTCGACTACACCGCCCGTCCCGACCTGCTGCAAGGCCGGGTCATCCTGGTTACCGGTGCCGGCCGCGGCATCGGCGCCGCTGCCGCCAAGGCCTACGCTGCGCTGGGCGCTACCGTGCTGCTGCTGGGCAAGACCGAGGCCAACCTCAACGAGGTCTACGACCAGATCGAAGCCGCCGGGCACCCGCAACCGGTAGTGATCCCGTTCAACCTGGAAACCGCCCTGCCCCACCAGTACGACGAACTGGCGGTGATGATCGAAGACCAGTTCGGCCGCCTCGACGGCCTGCTGAACAACGCTTCGATCATCGGCCCGCGTACGCCGCTGGAGCAGCTGTCGGGTGACAACTTCATGCGGGTGATGCACATCAACGTCAATGCCACCTTCATGCTCACCAGCACCCTGCTGCCGCTGCTGAAGCTGTCGGAAGACGCTTCGGTGGTGTTCACCAGCAGCAGCGTCGGGCGCAAGGGCCGGGCCTACTGGGGCGCCTATGGCGTGTCCAAGTTCGCCACCGAGGGCCTGATGCAAACCCTGGCCGATGAACTGGAAGGCGTGGCACCGGTGCGCTCCAACAGCATCAACCCGGGTGCCACGCGCACGGCGATGCGGGCACAGGCCTACCCTAGCGAAAACCCGCAGAACAACCCGCTGCCGGAAGAGATCATGCCGGTGTACCTGTACCTGATGGGGCCGGACAGCAAAGGGGTGAATGGGCAGGCGTTCAACGCCCAGTAAGCCATTTGCCTGTACCGGCCCTTTCGCGGGTGAACCCGCTCCCACAGGGTTATTCACCGCCCATGAGGGCAGCGCAGTACTTGTGGGAGCGGGTTTACCCGCGAAGAGGCCGGGACAGGAGAGCGATCAGCCTGCTGCCAACACCGGGCGCATGCGCCCCTGCTGGCGCCCTTCCAGCTGCATGCACCGTTCCAGGAACAGGTACATGCAGTCGTAGCTCTTGCAAATCGCCTTGCGCAGTTCATTGCGCAGCCCCAGGGTCGGGTTCTCGCCCGCCAGGGTGCAGATGATCTCCAGCGCCTCCCACGGGTGCGCGTCGTCATACTGGGCATGCATCTTCAGCCACTTCATCGCCCGCTTGCGCTGGTCTTCCGGGAAGCCCAGCGCATAGGTGTCGGTGGAGCACACCACCGCCGACCATTCACCGGTCGCACCTTCGATGGCGTAGTTGGTCGCCGCCATGGAAATAGCCAGGTTCTCGGTGGCGCACACGCGCCAGCACCAGTCGTTCAGGCCGTTCAGTTCAGGCGGCACTTCCTGGGCCTGCAGCTCGTGCAGGTGCACGCCATGCGCCTGGCACCAGTTCACCCAATAGTCGGCGTGGTTGAGCTCGACACGGATGTTGCGCATCAGCCAGCGCCGCGCCATGTCTTCGCCCTGGTGCCGGCCATAGCGGGTCTTGGTCAGGTTGTGGGCCATGTAAAGCGAAAACTGCTCCACCACCGGCCAGCCACCGATCAGGTACTGGCGAATGGTAGATTGCTTCAACTGGCCATCGCGCAGGCGCGCGTAGAACTCATGCTCGACTACCCGGCGCTTGCTCTCGCGGCAGTCTTCAATCAGTTGCTGGGCCCATTGGGGGTAGCTGGCGGGATCCATCAAAGGCCCGATACGAACGAATGCGTCAATCACTTTCAGCTCCTTGATCCTTGTGATTTCTAGCTAGCGAAACGTGCCAGGTGCCCGCTGCAACAGAGGCCGGGCGGCGATCCGTTGGCGCTGCAGACTGTCACAGGTGAACACCTGGGGGCGTTCGATGAGGTAGCCCTGGGCATAATCCACGCCAATTTCCTGCAAGGCCTGCTCGATCAAGGGTGTTTCGACGAATTCGGCAATGGTGCGCTTGCCCATTACGTGACCGATGTGGTTGATGACCTCGACCATGGCCCGGTTGACCGGGTCGTCGAGCATGTCCTTGACGAAACTTCCGTCGATCTTCAGGTAATCCACGGGCAAATGCTTGAGATAGGCGAACGACGACATGCCGGCGCAGAAATCATCGAGCGAGAAGCGACAACCCAGCCCCTTCAACTCGTTGATGAAACGGATGGCGCTGCCAAGGTTGGCTATGGCGCTGGTTTCGGTGATTTCGAAACAGATCATCCGCGGCGGAATGGCGTATTCGACGAACAGGCGTTGCAGGTATTCGAGGAACTTGTCATCGCCAATGCTCGACCCCGACAGGTTGATCGCACAGATCGACAGCGGCCCCTCGCGCCCTTCATCCAGGCACTGGCGGATGACCAGGAACACATTGCGCACCACCCAGCGGTCCAGCGCGGTCATCAGGCCGTAGCGCTCGGCCGCCGGGATGAAACTGCTGGGCAGGATGGTGCGCCCGCTTTCGTCGTGCAGGCGCAGCAGGATCTCGATATGGCCGGGGCCTTCGAAGGTTTTCAGCGGGGCGATTTCCTGGGCGTACAGGCAGAAGCGGTTTTCTTCCAGGGCCACGTGCAAGCGCTGGATCCAGGCCATTTCACCAAAGCGCATGGACAGCTCGCTGTCGTCGGCATGGTACACCTGCACGCGGTTGCGGCCCTTTTCCTTGGCCATGTAGCAAGCCATGTCGGCGGCGCGCAGCGAGGTTTCGAGGGTGCCGGGGGACTGGGCCATGTGCACAAGGCCGACACTGACGGTGGTGACGAACGGCCGCCCTTTCCACACGAAATGCAGGCTCTGCACCAGCTGGCGCAGCTGCTCGGCAATGCGCTCGGCCTGGTCGGGCGGGCAGTTTTCCAGCAGCACGCCGAATTCGTCACCACCCAGCCGGGCCAGGGTATCGCCCTCGCGCAGGCCGGACTGCAGCACGGCGCAGATGTGCCGCAGCAGCTCGTCGCCGGCGGCATGCCCGCAGGTATCGTTGACCAGCTTGAACTGGTCGAGGTCCAGGAACATCAGCGAATGCCGCCCGGCCTGGCGCGCCAGGTCATTGAGCGCCTGCTCCAGGCGGTATTCGAACTCGCGGCGGTTGGCCAGGCCGGTCAGGGCGTCATGGGTCGCCTGCCAGGACAGGTTGGCGATGTACTGGCGCTCCTGGGTCATGTCGTGCAGCACCAACACGATACCGCTGACCTGGCCGTCATTGACGATCGGCGAGCCGACCAGGTTGACCGACACAGTGCTGCCGTCCAGGCGCTGGATCAGCCGGGCATGCTCGGCGCCGCCCTTGAGGCTGCCGCTGAGCACCTGCTCGACCAGGCTGCGGCCGTCTTCCTCTGCCTGCTCGTCCACCAGGCTGAACAGCGCCGACAACGGCAGGCCCTGGGCTTGGCCGGCCTGCCAGTGGGTCAGTTGTTCGGCGGCCGGGTTCATGTAGCCGATACTGCCCTCCACATCGGTGGTAATCACCGCATCGCCAATGGCCTGCAGGGTAATCTGCGCCCGCTCCTTTTCTTCTTGCAGGGCGCTGGCAAAGGCCTGGCGCTGGGCCAGCAGCTTGCTGGAGCGGCGCCAGGCAATGGCAATCAGGAACATCGCGGTCAGCAGGTTGGTGATCAGCAGCACCCGCAGCAGCATGCGCGAACCCTCGCCCAAGGCATCGCTGAACGCCTTGGCGGCCGGGGTTACCCCTTCGTTGATGGTGACGATGCGCGCCTTCCAGTCGCTGAGCGTGCGGGCGTCGACCGGGCCAGCAGCAAAGCTGCTGCGCATTTCCACGGCCAGCATATCCAGCTTGCCCAGGTAGTCGTCGCCGATGTCCCAGTAGTCGATGGCCGTCTGCATGTAGCTTACGTTGCGAAAGTTACGGTAGAACCAGATGATCCGCTCGACATCGTCGGGGTGGTTACCGCCTTGCAGCACGGCCTGGCGTGCGGCATCCAGGTCGGGGCTGGGCTGGTCCATCACTTCGCGCAGTTGGTGGTCGCCCTGGGGCACGGTGATGGCCTGGCGATAGCGCTGATAGGTGCTGTCGTCGCGGGTTTCGGCGTACAGGTTGAGGTAGTAGATGGCGTCTTTCTGCGCCTTGGACCACAGGCTTTCGCCCGCGACGTAGGCACGCACGGCCGAGAGCGTATAAAGGCTCAGGCTGCCCAAGGCTACCTGGAAGACCACAACGGCGATGAAGGGCCAGGTGATGCCGAGCAACTTTGGCGCTTCTAGAGTGCGATGTCCCTTCATGGAGTCCCTGTCACAGAGCAGATAAGGCGCAAATCAACCCAGACAAAGCACAGCGTAGGCCATTTGCCATCCCGGTGGTTGGGTTTTTATGGCAGGAAAGGGGGGTGATTTGCATATGGCCTGAACTGGCACTGTGGGAGCGGCCTTGCGTCGCGAAAGGGCTGCAAAGCAGCCCCGGCAATTTCTGCATCTGCCTTGATTGTCTGGGGCCGCTTTGCGGCCCTTTCGCGACGCAAGGCCGCTCCCACAGGGGCCCGCACAGGCAGCCACAAATTCAGCTCTGCTGCAGGTGCCCGTAAAGCTTGGCATACAACCCACCCTCGGCAATCAGCTGCTGGTGGTCGCCATCCTCGGCCACATGCCCGCCGTCGAACACCAGCACCCGGTCGGCCTGTTTCACCGCCGACAGGCGGTGGGCGATGATCAGTGTGGTACGGCCACTGAGGAAGCGCGCCAGGGCCTGGTGCAGGTTGTATTCGGTGGCGGCATCCAGGGCCGAGGTGGCTTCGTCGAGGATCACCACCTTGGGTTCGGCCAGCACCATGCGGGCAATGGCCAGGCGCTGGCGCTGGCCACCGGACAAGCGCACGCCGGAGCGCCCCACCACACTGTCCAAACCCTGCGGCAAGGCGGCGATGGTGGCATCCAGCTGAGCGATGCGCAGTGCCTGCCAGCAGGCCTCATCACTGCAGTCACGGCCCATGGTCAGGTTGGCGCGCACGGTGTCGTTGAACAACGACGGGTGCTGCAACACCACCGCGACGTTTTCACGCAGGGTTTCCAGGCCGATTTCCTGCAGGCTGGCACCGCCAAAGCGGATGGTGCCGGCCTGGGCGCTGTAAAGCCCCAGCAACAGCTGCACCAGGGTGCTCTTGCCGCCACCGCTGGCGCCGACTATCGCCACCTTCTCGCCCGGGGCGATGGACAGGTCGAGGTGCTCGAGCACCGGCTCGTCGGCATAGGCAAAGCGCAGGTCGCGTACTTCGATACCTACCGTCTCGCGGCCGGCGAACGGGTCGCTGGCCGCCGGATACTGCGGCTCGTCGGCGCGTGCCAGCAGTTCGTTGAGGCGGCTCAATGCACCGCCGGCGGCGTAGTAGGCGTATTGCAGGTTTAGCAGCTGCTCCACCGGGCCGATCATGAACCACAGGTAGCTGAATACCGCCAGCATCTGGCCGATCGACAGGTCGGAGAACAGCACGGTGAGCATGGCCGCGGCGCGGAAGATATCGATGCCGAACTGGAACAGCAGGCCACTGGCGCGGCCGCTGGCATCGCTCTTCCACTGCGAGTCCACGGCGTAGTCCCGCACTTCGCGGGCGCGCAGGCCAAGGCGACCGAGGAAGTAGCCCTGGCGGTTACCGGCACGGATTTCCTGAATGGCGTCGAGGGTTTCCGCCAGCGCCTGGGTAAAGCGTGCGGTGCTGTCGTTCTCGAGCTTTTTCAGGTGCTTGACGCGCTTGCCCAACTGCACGGTGAAATAGATCACCAGCGGGTTGAACAGCAATATCAGCATGGCCAGCTGCCAGTGCATCCAGATCAGGATGGCCGCCGTGCCGGTGAGGGTCAGCATGGCCACCAGGAAGCGGCTCAGGGTTTCGCCGACGAACTTGTCGAGGGTGTCCAGGTCGGTGACCAGATGGGTGGTTACCGTGCCGCTACCCAGGCTTTCGTATTCCTTAAGCGAGATGCGCTTGAGCCGCTCTATCAGGCGAATGCGCAGGCGATAGACGATGTCCTTGGCCAGGCCGGCGAACAGCTTGGCCTGGATCACGTTGAACGCCAGCGCGGCCAGGCGCAGGCACAGGGTCAGCAGCAACATCAGGCCTATGTAGCCCGCCGCCACCTGCCAGCTGGATGGCAGCAGGTGGTTCATCCACTTCAGCGCGGCATCGCCATGGCCCAGCAGCACTTCGTCCACCAGCAGCGGCAGCAACAGCGGGATGGGCACGCTGCAGCAGGCCGCCAATACGGCGATGAAGTTGGCGGACCAGAGGTTTTTCTTGTGATGCAGGGCCAGGCGGCGGATTTCCGCCCAGCTCAGTCGATCGGCCACAGTGTGAGGCTTGCCCGGCACCGGGTCGGGTGACCCAGGCACATCAAGCACAGGCGGCCTGCTGCAGCCAGCGGCCGAGCAAGGGTTGCAGGCGCTCCAGCGGCTGATAGCCGTTGGTCAGCAGGGCCAGTTGGCCATTGCGTTCGGCCAGCAAGGTCGGGAAACCGGCGATGCCCAGGTCCTGGGCCCAGCTGAAATCGGCTGCAGTGGCGGCGCGAGTGTCGGCACAGGCGAAGGCCTCGGCGAACACGGTGCGGTCGAAGCCTGCCTGTTCGGCCAGGTCGACCAGATGCGGCGCAATGGTGACGTCCACGCCCTGCTCGTAGAACGAACGCTGGATCAGCGCCAGCAGCGGCCAGACGCGTTCGGCGTCCAGCTCGCGGGCGGTGACCAGGGCACGGCAGGCCGGCTCGGTGTCGTAGACGAAGCCGTCGGGCATGGCCCCCTCGAAGCGGAACGGCTGGCCGGTGGCGTCGGCCACCGCCTGCCAGTGTTCAAGGATGTACTTGCGGGTAGAGCTGTCCAGGGCACTGCCGCCGGTACGCAGCCCGCCCGGCACCAGGCGGGTAGGCACGCCTGCGTCACGCGCCTGGGCGATCAGGGCCGCTGCCACGGGTGCGAAACCCCAGCACCACGAGCACATCGGGTCCATCACATAGATCAGGCGTGCAGACATGCATCAAGCCTCGGCTTTGTAGTTGTAACCGATCGGGTGCGGCAGGTTGCGGGCCTTGGCCAGCTCGATCTGCTTCTGCCGGTCGATGGCGCTACGCCGGGTCTTCTCGCTCAGGGTGTCCCAGCAGTGCGGGCAGCTGACCCCTGGCGAATAGTGCTCGGACGCGCGCTCCTCTGCGTTGATCGGGTGGCGGCAGGCGTGGCACTGGTCGTACTCGCCTTCGCTCAGGTCATGGCGCACCGTGACGCGGTTGTCGAAGACGAAGCAGTCGCCGTCCCACAGGCTTTCTTCCTGAGGCACTTCCTCGAAGTATTTCAGGATGCCGCCCTTAAGATGATAGACCTCCTCGAAGCCTTCACCGAGCATGTAGCTGGAGGCTTTTTCGCAACGGATACCGCCAGTACAGAACATGGCAACCTTCTTGTGCTTGCTGGGGTCGAAGTTGGCCTTGATGTAGTCGGGGAACTCGCGGAAGGTTTCGGTCTTCGGGTCGATGGCGCCCTTGAAGGTGCCGATGGCCACTTCGTAGTCGTTGCGGGTGTCGATCAGCAGCACTTCCGGGTCGCTGATCAGCGCGTTCCAGTCCTTGGGCTCGACGTAGGTGCCGACCGCCTGGTTCGGGTCCACGCCCGGTACGCCGAGGGTTACGATCTCTTTCTTGAGCTTGACCTTGGTGCGGTAGAACGGCTGTTCGTCGCAGTACGATTCCTTGTGGTCGACATCGGCCAGGCGTGGGTCGTTGCGCAGCCAGGCCAGCAGGCCGTCGATGCCTTCGCGGGTGGCCGACACGGTGCCGTTGATGCCCTCGTGGGCCAGCAGCAGGGTGCCCTTGACGTTGTTGTCGAGCATGGTCTTGAGCAGCGGCTCACGTAGCTCGACGTAGTCTTCCAGGGTGATGAACTTGTACAGCGCCGCGACGACGATGGGTTGGGACATGAAGCAGGATCTCCAGTGGTTGCCCTCGTAAGGGGCGGACCGGGTTACACAAGAAACAGGGGGCCGCTGCGCGCCCCATCGCCGGCAAGCCAGCTCCCACATGTATTGCGCCACACTCAAGAAGGGCACTTTACCTGTGGGAGCCGGCTTGCCGGCGATGGGCTGCACAGCAGCCCCCTTTTGGGATGTTGCGGATTCTACCAGAACAACAACAAGGTTTCAGTGCCCGCCGCCCGCGCACACCGGCGAGGCCGGTGCAACGCCGACCTTGGCCCACTCTTCGGCGGTGTAGGTGTGGATGGCCAGGGCATGGATCTCGCCCATCAGCTCACCCATGGTGGCGTACACCTTCTGGTGGCGCTTGACGCTGTTCAACCCGGCAAACTGCTCGCTGACGATCACTGCCTTGTAGTGGGTCTCCTGACCACGACTGTGCATGTGGCTTTCATTGAGCACTTGCAGGTGTTGCGGCGCCAGGGCGGCCAGCTGCTGTTCGATACGCTGTTGCATGGTCATCGCGGCGTACTCACTTCTTCGCCGGGGCGGCGGCCTTGCCAGCGTTCGGGTCCAGTTCCTTGGTCATGTCGTCCAGCAGCTTGTTAACCACCGGTACCGCTGGCTCCAGGCTCTGCTGGGTCAGCTGGGCCGACTGCTGGGTGACCTTGGGCATTTCGCGCAGCACTTTCTTGCCCAGCGGCGATTCGTAGAACTTGACCAGGTCCTTGAGCTCCTGCTCGGTGAAGGTCTGGGTGTACAGGTCGACCATCTTCGGCTTCAGCTTGTTCCAGCCGATGGCGTTGTCCAGCGCGGCGTTGGCCTTGGCCTGGTAGCTTTCCAGCACCGGCTGCTTGGTGGCCGGGGCCTTGGTCTGGGCGAAACGCTGGGCGAACATCTGCTGGACCTGCATGTACACCGGGGTGCCCAGCTTGTCGGCGTTGGCCAGGGTCAGGAATTTCTCGGCAGCAGCGTTGTGGCTGGCGGTGGCAGCGAGTACCTGGCCGCTGGCGCAAGCCAGGGCAACGGCGGCACAAAGGACACGGAGACGGGTCATTGCATTTCCTTCAGAAGAGAGGGAGGCGGGTACCTCAGAGTAGAGCATTCTGCGCCGTGGTGGCGATGTGCTCAAGTGGCACGACGAGCGACGGAACCGCTCGGTCGAATCAGGGCCTAAACTGCGAATTCGAACTACAAGGGAGTGAGTACAGAATGAGCCGTATCGAGACAGACAGCCTGGGCCCGGTCGAAGTTCCTGAGGACGCCTACTGGGGTGCGCAGACCCAGCGTTCGCTGATCAACTTCGCCATTGGCAAGGAACGCATGCCCATCGCGGTGCTGCATGCCCTGGCGCTGATCAAGAAGGCCGCGGCACGCGTCAACGACCGCAACGGCGACTTGCCGGCCGACATCGCCCGGCTGATCGAACAGGCCGCCGACGAAGTGCTGGGCGGCGAGCATGACGACCAGTTCCCGCTGGTGGTCTGGCAGACCGGCAGCGGCACCCAGAGCAACATGAACGTCAACGAAGTGATCGCCGGTCGGGCCAATGAACTGGCCGGCAAGGGCCGTGGCGGCAAGGCGCCCGTGCACCCCAACGACCACGTCAACCGCTCGCAGAGCTCCAACGACTGCTTCCCCACCGCCATGCACATCGCTGCGGCGCAGGCGGTGCACGACAAGCTGCTGCCGGCCATCGCCGAGCTGTCCTCGGGGCTGGCCGAGCTGTCGGCACGCCACCACAAGCTGGTAAAGACCGGCCGCACGCACATGATGGACGCCACGCCGATCACCTTCGGCCAGGAGGTCTCGGCCTTCGTCGCGCAGCTCGACTACGCCCAGCGTGCCATCCGCGCCACCCTGCCGGCGGTGTGCGAACTGGCCCAGGGTGGCACTGCCGTGGGTACCGGGCTCAACGCCCCGCATGGTTTTGCCGAAGCCATCGCCGCCGAGCTGGCGGCGCTGTCCGGCCTGCCGTTCGTCACTGCGCCGAACAAGTTCGCTGCCCTCGCCGGCCACGAGCCGCTGACCAGCCTGGCCGGCGCCCTGAAGACCCTGGCCGTGGCCCTGATGAAAATCGCCAATGACCTGCGCCTGCTGGGTTCCGGCCCGCGCGCCGGGTTGGCCGAAGTACGCCTGCCGGCCAACGAGCCGGGCAGCTCGATCATGCCAGGCAAGGTCAACCCTACCCAGTGCGAGGCGCTGTCGATGCTGGCCTGTCAGGTGCTGGGCAACGACGCGGCGATCGGCTTTGCCGCCAGCCAGGGGCATTTGCAACTGAACGTGTTCAAGCCGGTGATCATCCACAACCTGCTGCAGTCGATCGAATTGCTGTCTGACGGCTGCCGCAACTTCCAGCAGCACTGCGTGGCGGGCATCGAGCCGGATGCCGAGCAGATGGCGGCGCACCTGGAACGGGGGCTGATGCTGGTGACGGCGTTGAACCCGCATATTGGCTATGACAAGGCAGCGGAAATTGCCAAGAAGGCCTATGGCGAAGGCAAGACCTTGCGCGAGGCGGCACTGGAGTTGAAGTACCTGACCAATGAGCAGTTCGACCAGTGGGTGAGGCCGGAGAACATGCTGGCTCCGGGGGGCAAGGGCTAGATCACCTGTCGCCTGTACCGGCCTCTTCGCGGGCTTGCCCGCTCCCACAGGATCTCCACAGTCTTGCAGATTGGTGCAGTACCTGTGGGAGCGGGCAAGCCCGCAAAAGCGCCGGTACAGGCGATCATTGAGCCTGGGCCAACCGCGCCCTGCGGGCGCGCCACCCGGCCACCAGCGAAGGCCCCAGTGCCACCAGCGCAGAGCCTAGCACCACGGTCACCGCCCCCACATAGCCCAGGGCATTGATATCCTCGGCGTGCACATAATCAGGCCAGACCAACGCCGCCAGTGCCACCGCGACAAAGGTCACCAGCGGGGTCAGCGCCAGCGTGGCACTCACCCGCGACGCCTCCCAGTGCGCCAGCGCCTCGGCGAACGCGCCATAGGCCACCAGGGTGTTCAGGCAACAGGCCAGCAACAGCCAGCCTTGCACCGAGGTCAGCTGCAACGCCTCCAACGGGTGGGCCCAGGGTATCAGCAGCGCGGCGCAACTGAGGTAGATCACCATCATTACCTGCTGCGAATGCCACACCGTCAGCAACTGCTTCTGGCTGAGCGCATAGAACACCCAGACGCTGGTGGCCAACAGGATGGTCAACACGCCGGTGGTATAGGTGCCGAGCGAGGTCAGCAGCTCTTCCAGGCGCTGGTTGAAAAACAGCCCGAACCCCGCCAGCAGGATCAGCAGACCCACGCCCTGCCCCAGGCTGAAGCGCTCGCGAAACACGAACACGCTGGCCACCAGCAACAGCACCGGGCCGATCTGCACGACCAGTTGCGCGGTGCCCGGGCTGAGCAGGTTCAGGCCAATCAGGTACAGCACGTAGTTGCCCATCAGGCCGAGCACGGCCACTAACACCAGGCCTTTGCCCTTGGGCGTCAGCTTGCTGAAGGAAGGCAGCCTGCGCTTGGCGGCCAGCCAGGCGAACAGCAGGCCGCCGGAGACCAGCAGGCGGTACCAGGTGACGGTGACCGGGTCGACCACTTGCAGCACCTGCTTGAGCTTGATCGGCAGGATGCCCCAGAGCAACGCCGTCAAAAGTGCCAGGAAAAGGCCATAGCCCCAGCGGCCGGTAATGGTGTGCATAAAATCCTCGATCGAGCCCGTGGTGGGGGTGGTTGAATTCTACGGGCTTGAAGGGCGGGGACGGTGGCGGGTGCCGGGAAAAGAATTCATCAGGTCATTCTTCTGTGGCATGGCTTGGCGGGTGTGCTGCCTGTTCTGGCCCTTTCGCGGGCACGCCCGCTCCCACAGGGCCCCCACAAGATTCAGAGTGTGTGCGAATCCTGTGGGAGCGGGCGTGCCCGCGAAGAGGCCAGAACAGGCAACCAACAAGCCTGGCTATTTCTTGTCCTTGGCAAACGCCGCCTCAAGCGCCTGGTTGATGGTGCGCAACACCTTCACCCGCGCCCAGCGCTTGTCGTTGGCCTCCACCAGCGTCCACGGCGCAATTTCGGTGCTGGTGCGGTCGACCATGTCGCCCACCGCCTGGACATAGTCGTCCCACTTGTCGCGGTTGCGCCAGTCATCCTCGGTGATCTTGTAACGCTTGAACGGGATCTGCTCGCGCTCTTCGAAACGCTCCAGCTGGGTTTGCTGGTCGATCGCCAACCAGAACTTGACCACCACCGTGCCGGCATTCACCAGCTGTTCCTCGAAATCGTTGATCTCGCTGTAGGCACGCATCCAGTCCGCCGGGCTGCAGAAGCCTTCCACACGTTCCACCAGCACCCGGCCATACCAGGAACGGTCGAAGATGGTGAACTTGCCACGCGCCGGAATGTGCCGCCAGAACCGCCACAGGTATGGCTGCGCGCGTTCTTCTTCAGTGGGTGCCGCAATGGGCACGATGCGGTACTGGCGCGGGTCCAGCGCGGCGGCCACGCGGCGGATGGCACCGCCCTTGCCGGCAGCGTCGTTGCCTTCGAACACCGCCACCAAGGCATGTCGGCGCATGTGCTTGTGGCGCAGCAGGCCGGCCAGGCGGGCCTGCTCGGTGACCAGTTGCTCCTGATAGTCGGACTTGTCCAGGCGCAGGGTCATGTCCAGCGCGCCGAGCAGGCTGCGCTGGTCGATGCTGCGGCCCAGCGGGGCGACGTTGCCCTGATGCTTGCCTTTGGGGTTGTTGTCCAGTGCCGCCTGCAGGCTTTCCAGCAGGATGCGCCCTACCGCCAGGCTGCGGTAGTTCGGGTCGACGCCCTCGATGACATGCCATGGCGCGTAGTCGCGGCTGGTGCGGCGCAGCACGCGCTCACCAAAGCGCACGAAACGGTCGTAGGTTTCCGACTGCTGCCAGTCCAGCGGGCTGATCTTCCAGCTGTGCAGCGGGTCGTCCTTGAGCGATTTCAGCCGCGCCTTCATCTGCTTCTTGGACAGGTGGAACCAGAACTTGATGATCAACGCACCTTCGTCGCACAGCATCTCTTCCAGGCGTTCGGCGCCGGTGATGGCCTGGTCGAGCACGGCATCCTTGAACACCCCGTGCACCCGCCCCTGCAGCATCTGGCTGTACCAGTTGCCGAAGAACACGCCCATCCGCCCCTTGGGTGGCAGGGCCCGCCAGTAGCGCCAGGCCGGCGGGCGGGCCAGCTCTTCGTCGGTCTGCTGGTCGAAGGTGAGCACATCGATCATGCGCGGGTCCATCCACTCGTTCAGCAGTTTGACCGTCTCGCCCTTGCCGGCGCCTTCGATACCGTTGATCAGCACGATTACCGGGAAGCGCGCCTGCTGCTTGAGTTCGTACTGGGCTTCGAGCAGGGCCTCGCGCAAAGCGGGTACCTCGGCGTCGTAAGCCTCCTTGTCGATGCTGTGGCCGATTTCTGCGGATTCGAACATGCACTGGCTCCTTCAATGGATAAGCAAGACTAGCGGATTTGAAGGCTTGTGCAGTACCTGTGGGAGCGGGCGTGCCGGCGATAGGGCCGGCACAGCCAGCGCAAAATCCTCAGATGGCATAAAATCCGCCCATCCGCTGCAACCGAGCCAACCATGTCCACCCTCCTCCAGCACGCCCAGATCGACTGGGACGACCAGGGCCGCCCCCATTCGCGGCAATACGACGACGTCTATTTCGCAGTCAACGAAGGCATCGAAGAAACCAGGCACGTGTTTCTCGGGCAAACCCGTCTGGCCGAGCGCTTTGCCAACCTCGCCCCGCACGCCTGCGTGGTGATCGGCGAAACCGGGTTCGGCACCGGCATGAATTTCTACTGCGCCTGGCAACTGTTCGAGCAGCACGCCCATGCCGAGGCCCGCCTGCATTTCGTCAGCGTCGAAAAATACCCCCTCGGTCGCGACGACCTGGCCCGCGCCATACGCCTGTGGCCGGAACTGGCGGCCTACAGCCAGCCCCTGCTGGAGCAGTACGTGGCGGTGCACCCTGGCTTCCAGCAGTTCACCTTCGACAACGGCCGGGTCACCCTCACCCTGCTGATAGGCGACGTACTGGAGCAGCTGCCGCAACTCGATGCGCAGATCGATGTGTGGTTCCTCGACGGCTTCGCGCCGGCCAAGAACCCCGACATGTGGACCCCGGAGCTGTTCGCGCAACTGGCACGGCTGTCACACCCGGGCACGGTGCTAGGCACCTTCACCACCACCGGCTGGGTACGCCGCAGCCTGGTCGATGCCGGCTTCGCCATGAAGAAGGTGCCGGGCATCGGCAAGAAATGGGAAGTGATGAGCGGCGCCTATGTCGGCCCTGTGCCCAGCCCCGGTGCGCCATGGTATGCGCGCCCGGCTGCCGTTGCGGGGCCGCGTGAAGCGCTGGTGATAGGCGCCGGGCTCGCCGGCAGCACCACCGCCGCCAGCCTGGCACGGCGTGGCTGGCAGGTTACCGTGCTGGAACGCCACGACACGCCGGCTCGGGAAGCTTCGGGTAACCCGCAAGGGGTGCTGTACCTCAAGCTGTCCGCCCATGGCACGGCGTTGTCGCAGATGATCCTGGCCGGTTTCGGTTACACCCGGCGCCAGCTGCAGCGCCTGCAACGTGGCCACGACTGGGATGCCTGCGGCGTGCTGCAATTGGCCTTCGACAGCAAGGAAGCCGAACGCCAGGGCAAACTGGCTGGGGCCTTCGAACATGGCCTGCTGCACTCGCTGGAACGTGCAGAAGCCGAAGCCATCGCAGGTGTGGCCTTGCCGGCTGGCGGGCTGTTCTATCCCGAAGGTGGCTGGGTGCACCCGCCGGCGCTGTGCCAGCAGCAGTTGCAGCACCCGGGTATTCGCCTGCTGACGCACCAGGAGGTGCTCGAGCTGCGCAAGGTCGACGGGCAGTGGCAAGCCTGGGCTGGAGAACGTTTGCTGGCCAGCGCGCCGGTGGTGGTGCTGGCCGGTGCCGCCGACGTACTGCGCTTCGAACCATGCGCGCAGCTGCCGCTCAAGCGCATCCGCGGGCAGATCACCCGCCTGCCGGCCACCCCCAGCAGCCGCGCGCTGCGCACCGTGGTGTGTGCGGAAGGCTATGTAGCGCCGCCGCGCGGCGATGAACACACCTTGGGCGCGAGCTTCGACTTCCACAGCACAGACCTGGCGCCGACGGTGGCCGAGCACCAGGGCAACCTGGCATTGCTGGACGAGATTTCGGTCGATCTGGCCCAGCGCCTGGGCACCACCGAACTGGACCCCGGGCAATTGCAGGGGCGTGCAGCGTTCCGTTGCACCAGCCCGGATTACCTGCCGATCGTTGGGCCGGTGGCGGATGCGCAGGCGTTCGCCCAGGCATATGCAGTGCTGGGCCGGGATGCGCGCCAGGTGCCGGATGTGGCCTGCCCCTGGCTGGATGGGTTGTATGTGAACAGCGGGCACGGCTCGCGCGGGTTGATCACGGCGCCGTTGAGCGGCGAACTGGTGGCGGCGTGGGTGTGCGGGGAACCGCTGCCGTTGCCACGGGCGGTGGCGGAGGCGTGCCACCCGAATCGGTTTGCCTTGCGCAGGTTGATTCGCGGGAAATAGGGGATTGGGGCCGCTGTGCGGCCCTTCGCGGGCGAGCCCGCGAAGGGCTGCGCAGCAGCTCCATATAACAGATCGATCTAAAACTCTCGCAAACCACATGGGTCAGTTCCTTAAGGTGCCCTAATCCGGGGCACCCCCTCCCCAACGGAAAAACCGGTAAGGACCTATGTGCGGATTAGCAGGAGAGTTGCGTTTTACACCCATCGACCAAGCCCCTCGCCCAGCCGACCTGGCTGCGGTAGAGCGCATAACCCACCACCTGGCGCCCCGCGGCCCGGATGCCTGGGGCTTCCATAGCCAAGGCCCGATCGCCCTCGGCCACCGGCGCCTGAAAATCATGGACCTGTCCGACGGCTCTGCCCAGCCGATGGTCGACAACACCCTGGGCCTGTCGCTGGCTTTCAACGGCGCCATCTACAACTTCCCCGAACTGCGCCAGGAGCTGCAGGCCCTGGGCTACAGCTTCTGGTCCGACGGCGACACCGAGGTATTGCTGAAGGGCTACCACGCCTGGGGCGCAGCCCTGCTGCCCAAGCTCAATGGCATGTTCGCCCTGGCCATCTGGGAACGCGACAACCAGCGCCTGTTCCTCGCCCGCGACCGCCTGGGCGTAAAGCCCTTGTACCTGTCGCGCAACGGCGAGCGCCTGCGCTTCGCCTCGACCCTGCCAGCGCTGCTCAAGGGTGGTGACATCGACCCGATGCTCGACCCGGTGGCACTCAACCACTACCTGAATTTCCACGCCGTGGTGCCGGCGCCACGCACCCTGCTGGCCAACGTGCAAAAGCTGGAACCCGGTACCTGGATGCGCATCGATCGTCATGGCGAAGTGAAACGCCAGACCTGGTGGCAGCTGCACTACGGCGCCAACCCCGATGAACGTGAGCTGGACCTGGAAGGCTGGACCACCCGCGTGCTCGACGCCACCCGCGACGCCGTGGCCATTCGCCAACGGGCAGCAGTGGACGTAGGTGTACTGCTGTCTGGCGGGGTCGATTCCAGCCTGCTGGTCGGCCTGCTGCGCGAAGTGGGCGTGGATGACCTGTCGACCTTCTCCATCGGTTTCGAGGATGCCGGTGGCGAACGCGGCGACGAGTTCCAGTACTCCGACCTGATCGCCAAGCACTACGGCACCCGTCACCACCAGCTGCGCATTGCCGAGCACGAAATCATCGACCAGCTGCCAGCCGCCTTCCGCGCCATGAGCGAACCCATGGTCAGCCATGACTGCATCGCCTTCTACCTGCTGTCGCGGGAAGTGGCCAGGCACTGCAAGGGCGTGCAAAGCGGCCAGGGCGCCGACGAGCTGTTCGCCGGTTACCACTGGTACCCGCAGGTGGACGGCGCAGAGGATGCCTTTACCGCCTACCGCGAAGCCTTCTTCGATCGCAGCCACGCCGAGTACCGCGACACCGTGCAGGCACCCTGGCTGCTGGAAAGCGACGCAGCGGGCCACTTCGTCCGTGAACATTTCGCCCGCCCTGGCGCCCCCGATGCGGTGGACAAGGCGCTGCGCCTGGACAGCACGGTGATGCTGGTCGACGACCCGGTCAAACGGGTCGACAACATGACCATGGCCTGGGGCCTGGAGGCGCGCACGCCATTCCTCGACTACCGCCTGGTGGAGCTTTCGGCACGCATTCCGGCACGCTTCAAGCTGCCCGACGGCGGCAAGCAGGTGCTCAAGCAGGCGGCGCGGCGGGTGATCCCGCACGAGGTGATCGACCGCAAGAAGGGCTACTTCCCGGTGCCGGGCCTGAAGCACCTGGAAGGCGCCACCCTCGGCTGGGTACGCGAACTGCTGACCGACCCCAGCCAGGACCGCGGGCTGTTCAATCCGGCCATGCTCGACCGCCTGCTGAGCAACCCGCACGGCCAGCTGACACCGCTACGCGGCTCCAAGCTGTGGCAGTTGGCGGCGCTGAACCTGTGGCTGAGCGAACAAGGAATCTGACCGATGAAAGCCCATGAAATCGCTTACGGTCAGCGCCTGCTGCGCGGCCAGGCGCCGTCCTACGAGCGCCTGCAGGCGCGCCTGGCCGGCGATGGCAGCCAGCCCCACGACCAGCCGCGCGCCGTACATTGCGGCTGGGGCCGGCTGCTGATCGGCCACACCTACCCCAACCCAGCCGACCTGGCCGCCGACCTGCTGGAAGAACGCCCCGGCGAGCGCGATATCGCCCTGTACGTGGCCGCGCCGCAGCAGCTGCTGGCCCAGGCCCCGCAGCAACTGTTCCTCGACCCGTCCGACACCCTGCGCTTGTGGTTCACCGACTACCGCCCGGCGCAGCGGGTGTTCCGCGGCTTTCGTGTGCGCCGGGCACAGAACCCGGGCGACTGGCAGGCGATCAACACCCTGTACCAGGCGCGCGGCATGTTGCCGGTGGACGCCGAGCTGCTTACGCCTCTGCACCTGGGCGGCCCGGCGTACTGGCTGGCCGAGGACGAAGACAGCGGCGCGGTGATCGGCAGCGTCATGGGCCTGAACCATGCCAAGGCGTTCGACGACCCCGAGCACGGCAGCAGCCTCTGGTGCCTGGCGGTAGACCCGCACTGCACCCGCCCCGGCGTGGGCGAGGTGCTGGTGCGCCATCTGATCGAACACTTCATGAGCCGCGGCCTGGCCTATCTGGACCTGTCGGTGCTGCACGACAACCGCCAGGCCAAGCGCCTTTACCAGAAGCTGGGTTTTCGCAACCTGCCGACCTTCGCGGTCAAGCGCAAGAACGGCATCAACGAACAGCTGTTTCTGGGGCCGGGGCCTCAAGCCGACCTCAACCCCTACGCACGCATCATCGTCGACGAAGCGCTGCGTCGAGGCATCGAGGTTCAAGTCGACGATGCCGCCGGCGGCCTGTTCACCCTCAGCCTGGGCGGGCGCCGCATTCGCTGCCGTGAGTCGCTCAGCGACCTGACCAGCGCCGTGACCATGACCCTGTGCCAGGACAAGCGCCTTACCCAACATGCCTTGCACAATGCCGGGCTGCAGGTGCCGGCGCAGCAGCTGGCCGGCAATGCCGACGACAACCTGGCGTTTCTCGAAGAGCATGGCGCGGTGGTGGTCAAGCCGGTCGATGGCGAGCAAGGCCAGGGCGTGGCAGTGAACCTCACCTGCATCGACGACATCACCCACGCCGTAGCGCATGCCCGCCAGTTCGACAGCCGCGTGTTGCTGGAAAGTTTCCATGCCGGGCATGACCTGCGCATCGTGGTGATCGGCTACGAAGTGGTGGCGGCAGCCATCCGCCACCCAGCGCAAGTGCTGGGCGATGGCAAGCACAGCATCCGCGAGCTGATCGATGCCCAGAGCCGTCGGCGCCAGGCCGCAACCGGTGGCGAAAGCCGCATTCCACTGGATGACGAAACCGAGCGCACCCTGCGCGCGGCGGGCTTTGGCTACGAGGACGTGTTGCCCGCCGGCCAGCGCCTGGCCGTGCGACGTACCGCCAACCTGCACACCGGCGGCACCCTGGAAGACGTGACCGAACGCCTGCACCCGGTGCTGTCCGACGCCGCCGTGCGCGCTGCACGGGCGCTGGAGATCCCGGTGGTGGGGCTGGACTTCATGGTGCGTGATGCCGGGCAACCGGAGTACGTGATCATCGAGGCCAACGAGCGTGCCGGCTTGGCCAACCATGAACCGCAACCGACCGCCGAGCGTTTTATCGACCTGCTGTTTCCGCATAGTCGGCCTTTGGCGTAACCGCTGCTGGCCTCTTCGCGGGTAAACCCGCTCCTACAGGTACGGTGCTGCACTCGGGCTCTGTGGGGGCCCTGTGGGAGCGGGTTTACCCGCGAAGAGGCCGGCACAGGAGTAAAGGAGTCCCCAACCATGTCCGACCGACATCCCGAACCCGATCTCGACTACCTCAAGCGCGTGCTGCTGGAGATGCTCGCCATCCCCAGCCCCACCGGTTTCACCGACACCATCGTGCGCTACGTGGCCGAGCGCCTGGACGAACTGGGCATCCCTTTCGAGCTGACCCGCCGCGGCACCATCCGCGCCACCCTCAAGGGCCGGCAAACCTCGCCCGACCGCGCCGTGTCCGCTCACCTGGACACCATCGGCGCCAGCGTGCGCCAGTTGCAGGACAACGGCCGCCTGGCCCTGGCGCCGGTCGGTTGCTGGTCCAGCCGCTTCGCCGAAGGCAGCCGGGTCAGCGTATTCACCGACACCGGCGTATACCGGGGCAGCGTGCTGCCGCTGATGGCCAGCGGGCATGCTTTCAACACCGCCATCGACCAGATGCCGGTCAGCTGGGAGCACGTTGAGGTACGCCTGGACGCCTACTGCGCCACCCGCGCCGACTGCGAGGCGCTGGGTGTAAGCATCGGTGATTTCGTTGCCTTCGACCCGCTGCCCGAATTCACCGAAAGCGGCCACATCAGCGCCCGCCACCTGGACGACAAGGCCGGCGTGGCAGCGCTGCTGGCGGCGCTGAAAGCCGTGGTGGAAAGCGGCCGCCAACCGTTGATCGACTGCCACCCGCTGTTCACCATCACCGAAGAGACCGGCTCGGGAGCGGCTGGCGCCCTGCCCTGGGACGTCAGCGAGTTCGTCGGCATCGACATCGCCCCGGTGGCGCCCGGGCAGGCCTCCAGCGAGCATGCGGTGAGCGTGGCCATGCAGGACTCGTCGGGGCCTTACGACTACCACCTGTCCCGGCACCTGCTGAAACTGGCCGGCGACCACGACCTGCCGGTGCGGCGCGATCTGTTCCGCTACTACTTCAGCGATGCCCATTCGGCAGTGACGGCGGGGCATGATATTCGTACCGCGCTGGTAGCCTTTGGTTGCGATGCCACCCATGGCTACGAGCGAACACACATCGACAGCCTGGCGGCGTTGAGCCGCTTGTTGTCGGCGTACCTGCTGAGCCCGCCGGTGTTTGCCAGTGATTCGCAGCCGGCCAATGCGTCGTTGGAGCGCTTCAGCCACCAGCTGGAACATGATGCACAGATGGAGAGCGATACGCGGGTGCCGGCGGTGGATAGCCTGGTTGGCAACAAGGCTTGAGGCCCTGGGGGCTGCGTTGCAGCCCCAAAATCCCGAATGTTTCGCGTAGCATGCCCCCACCAACACCCTAGGCAACGCCCAACATGCTGATCCCCTACGACCAACTGCAAGCCGAAACCCTGACCCGCCTGATCGAGGACTTCGTCACCCGCGACGGTACCGACAACGGCGACGACACCCCGCTGGAAACCCGCGTGCTGCGGGTGCGCCAGGCATTGACCAAGGGCCAGGCGTTCATCCTGTTCGACCCGGAAAGCCAGCAGTGCCAGTTGCTGGCCAAGCATGATGTGCCCCGCGAGCTGCTCGACTAACAGGTCTGACCTCTTCGCGGGCTCGCCCGCTCCCACAGGAATTTCACAAGTCTTGAGGGCGGTGCAGTACCCGTGGGAGCGGGCGTGCCCGCGAAGAGGCGGACACAGGCAACATCAAACCCTGCGGGCTTTGGCCTGCTGCCCTTCGTTGATGCGCTTGTACACCTCGGCCCGATGCACCGGTACCTGCCGCGGTGCATCCACGCCAAAGCGCACCATCCCGTCCCGCGTTTCCACGACCATGATCCGAATGTCATCACCAATCACGATGATCTCTCCCACTTCGCGCCCTATTACCAGCATGCTCCGTTCCTCCAGCGAAAGGGAAAACCGGAGCCTGCCTTGACGGCATAGGGCTACTCAATAGTTCTGCCGTGATTCAGAAGCACCCTACATCTGCCGGTAACTTTCCTTACAGACGAATCATCGCGACCGAGCCTTGGCCCGCATTTTCACCGCCATCTCAGCCATCTCGTCATACAGCCGCTCAGGTGCCTGACGCTTCAGTTGCCAGGCCTGGCGCCCGGCTTCATGGGGCAGGATCAGGAACTCACCAGCGGCAACCTGCCGGTGGATGTATTCGGCGATCTCCGCCGCATTGATCGGCGAGCCTTCAAGCAGCTTGCCAACCTGGGCTTTCATCGCCGGGTTCGGCCCGCGGAACGAGTCCAGCAGGTTGGTCTGGAAGAAAGACGGGCACACCACGTGCACCGCCACTTCCAGTTCGCGTAGCTCGACCAGCAGGCTTTCCGACAGGGCCAGTACGCCGGCCTTGGCCACGTTGTAGTTGCTCATGCCCGGCCCCTGCATCAGCGCAGCCATCGAGGCGATGTTGATGATCCGCCCCTTGCTGCGCTCCAGCAGCGGCAGAAAGGCCTTGCAGCCCTTGACCACGCCCATCAGGTTGACTGCGACCTGCCAGTCCCAGTCCTCCAGCGACAGTTCGGCGAAGAACCCGCCCGAAGCAACGCCGGCGTTGTTGACGATCACATCGATACCACCGAACTGCTCGGTGCAGGCCTGGGCCAGGGCGGTGAGCTGGCTGTAGTCGCGCACGTCGCAACGCTGGGCAAAGCCATCGCCACCGGCTGCGCGGGCCAGCTCCAGGGTTTCGCGCAGGCCGGCTTCGTTGACATCGGCCAGCGCCAGGCGCCAGCCCTCGCGCGCCCAGCGCAGGGCGATCTCGCGACCGAGGCCGGACCCGGCGCCGGTGATCATGATGCGGTTTTGCATGGTGGCTGGCCTTGTTCTGATGGGTTGTGCAACCAGTCTAATCAAGGCCTGATGGGCAGGCAGGGTTCATCAAGGTAGTGAATGGAGGGGCATGACTGTGTGGTCAGTACCGGCCTCTTCGCGGGTAAACCCGCTCCCACAGGATCATCACAAGCCTGAGGGTTGCGCTGTCCCTGTGGGAGCGGGTTTACCCGCGAAGAGGCCGGTACTGGCAACCATTCAAATGGAATCTTTAACACTCACCACCGGTCCTTATTTACAAGAGGCCAGCAGTCCGAGGCCCTTGACCCTCAACCACGCAAGGACTCCGTCATGACCACGATTCTCATCATCATCCTGATCCTTCTGCTGATTGGTGGCTTACCGGTCTTCCCGCACTCGCGCAGTTGGGGCTATGGCCCGTCCGGCATCATCGGCGTGGTGCTGGTAGTTCTGCTGGTTTTGTTGCTACTAGGCATGATCTAGCAGCGAAAACACAAAAAAACCGCGCCGAAGCGCGGTTTTTTCATTGCCGGAAGGATCAGTGCGAAACAGCACCCGAAGCGCCCAGGCCAGTCTGCGAACGCACGAATTGCGGGAAGAACAGCGCACGTTCGTCTTCGGCAGCCTTGGACTTGTCGGTGACCGAGAAGAACCAGATACCGACGAAGGCGATCAGCATCGAGAACAGCGCCGGGTACTCGTACGGGTAGATCGGCTTCTCGTGGCCGAGGATCTGCACCCAGATGGTCGGGCCGAGGATCATCAGCGTCACCGCGCTCACCAGGCCCAGCCAGCCGCCGATCATGGCACCGCGGGTGGTCAGCTTCTTCCAGTACATCGAGAGCAGCAGTACCGGGAAGTTGCAGCTGGCCGCGATGGAGAACGCCAGGCCGACCATGAAGGCGATGTTCTGCTTCTCGAACAGGATGCCCAGGCCGATCGCCAGTACGCCCAGGGCGACGGTGGTGATCTTCGACACGCGGATCTCGTCCTTGTCGTTGGCCTTGCCCTTGCGCCATACACTGGCGTACAGGTCGTGGGACACCGCCGAGGCACCGGCCAGGGTCAGGCCGGCGACCACCGCCAGGATGGTGGCGAAGGCAACAGCCGAGATGAAGCCGAGGAACACGCTGCCACCCACGGCGTTGGCCAGGTGCACCGCTGCCATGTTGTTGCCACCCAGCAGGGCGCCAGCGGCGTCCTTGAAGTCCGGGTTGGTGCTGACCAGCAGGATGGCGCCAAAGCCGATAATGAAGGTGAGGATGTAGAAGTAGCCGATGAAGCCGGTGGCGTACAGCACGCTCTTGCGCGCTTCCTTGGCGTCACTGACGGTGAAGAAGCGCATCAGGATGTGCGGCAGGCCGGCGGTACCGAACATCAACGCCAGGCCCAGAGAGAATGCCGAGATCGGGTCCTTGACCAGGCCGCCCGGGCTCATGATCGCCTCGCCCTTGGCGTGCACCTTGATTGCCTCGGAGAACAGGGTGTTGAAGTCGAAGCCCACGTGCTTCATTACCATCAGCGCCATGAAGCTGGCACCGGACAGCAGCAACACGGCCTTGATGATCTGTACCCAGGTGGTGGCCAGCATGCCGCCAAACAGCACGTACAGGCACATCAGGATACCCACCAGGATCACCGCCACGTGGTAGTCCAGGCCGAACAGCAGCTCGATCAGCTTGCCGGCACCGACCATTTGCGCGATCAGGTAGAACGCCACCACCACCAGCGAACCGGAGGCCGACAGGGTGCGGATCTCCTTCTGCCCAAGGCGGTACGAGGCCACGTCGGCGAAGGTGTACTTGCCCAGGTTGCGCAGGCGTTCGGCGATCAGGAAGAGGATGATCGGCCAGCCGACCAGGAAGCCGATCGAATAGATCAGGCCGTCGTAGCCAGAGGTGAACACAAGTGCGGAAATACCCAGGAACGAGGCGGCCGACATGTAGTCACCGGCAATCGCCAAGCCGTTCTGGAAGCCGGTGATCTTGCCCCCGGCGGCGTAGTAGTCCGACGCCGACTTGTTGCGCTTGGAGGCCCAGTAGGTGATACCGAGGGTGAAGGCGACGAAGGCCACGAACATGGCGATCGCGGAGACGTTCAGCGGTTGCTTCTGCACCTCGCCGGTCAGGGCTTCGGCGGCCCACACGGCGGGTGCGAAGGCTCCGCAGGCCAGTACGGCCAGGGCTTTGGCGTGGCGAATCATTGTTGCGCCTCCTTCAGGATGGCCTTGTTCAGCTCATCGAATTCGCCGTTGGCGCGGCGTACGTAGATGGCGGTCAGGACGAATGCCGAGACGATCAGGCCGACGCCCAGGGGGATGCCCCAGGTAATCGACGACTCAGGGCTGAGCTTGGTGCCCAGGATCTGAGGACCGTAGGCGATCAGGAGGATGAAGGCGCAGTAAAGGCCGAGCATGATCGCCGAGAGAATCCAGGCGAACCGTTCGCGTTTGGTGACCAGCTCCTTGAAGCGGGGGCTGTTTTGTATCGAGAGGTAAATGCTGTCGTTCATTGTTTTTGTCCTAGCAGCACAGATAGGGGTGGAACCCACGACCCTTACTTTATGCGGCTATCGGACGCCAACCAGACGACCTTAGTCTTAGATGCAACGGTGTTTTACCGGTTGCGTAACAAAGTGATGGCCCATTCGCGGGCACGCCCGCTCCCACAGGGGCATCACTAGCCCGGAAGGCAGTGATATCCCTGTAGGAGCGGGTTCACCCGCGAAGCAGCAAAACTGGCCCTGACAGGTTGTTATTTGCCAGTCCACTCCTTCACGCGATCAGGGTGCTTGGCCACCCAGTCCTTGGCCGCCGCTTCAGGCTTGGCGCCTTCCTGGATAGCCAGCATCACTTCGCCGATCTCGTCCTTCGACTGCCAGTTGAACTTCTTCAGGAACTCCGCCACTTCCGGGGCCTTGGTCGCCAGTTCCTTGCTGCCGATGCTGTTCACGGTTTCCGCGGCGCCATACACGCCTTTCGGGTCTTCGAGGAACTTCAGCTTCCACTTGGCGAACATCCAGTGCGGTACCCAGCCGGTCACCGCAATCGACTGCTGCTTGGCATAGGCACGGCCCAGTTCTGCTGTCATCGCTGCGCCGGAACTGGCCTGCAGCTTGTAACCGGTCAGGTCGTAGTCCTTGATGGCCTGGTCGGTCTTGAGCATTACGCCGGAGCCGGCGTCGATGCCGACGATCTTCTGCTTGAAGGTGTCATCGGTCTTGAGGTCGGCGATGCTCACCGCCTTGACGTACTCAGGGACGATCAGGCCAATCTTGGCGTCCTTGAAGTTCGGGCCGTAGTCGACCACGTTGTCCTTGTTCTTGGCCCAGTACTCGCCATGGGTTACCGGCAACCACGCCGACAACATGGCGTCGAGCTTGCCGGTTGCCACGCCCTGCCACATGATCCCGGTGGCCACGGCCTGCAACTTCACGTCGTAGCCGAGTTTCTGCTTGATCACTTCGGCGGCCACGTTGGTGGTCGCCACGCTGTCAGCCCAACCATCCACGTAACCAATGCTGACTTCTTTGGCCATTGCCTGTGCCGCGCCCATGGCCAGTACCATGGCGGTGCCCACACCCAGGAAACGTCGCATTTTTGTATTAGCAGCCATCAAAGCATCCCCTCGTCAGGTCTCGGAATTTGCATCATCGTCCTGCAACAATAGTCGACCTGCTCCAGCTACGACCTATATCCGCCCCATATGCGACAGCACTATGCCATTAGCGCCATCGGCCTATGCCGCCCTGCGCGATCCTTGCATGCCAAAAGTTTGGCGCCGGGCTACTATCTACCCTTTTGCGCCTGACGATGGACCGCCCGATGCCCAGTTCTACCCGCCTGCTGCTGCCGTTGTACCTGCTTGCCTGCCTGCTCGCCCTGCTCGCCCTGCTCGGGCTCGGAGGGCTCTGGTACGGGCTTGGCAAGCCGGTGCAACTGCCCGACGCGGCCAGCCCGACGCACAAGCTGCAATGCGCCTCGTACACCCCGTTCGACAAGGACCAGTCGCCCTACGACCAGCCGTTGCGCCTGCGCCCGGCGCGCATGGATGCCGACCTGGCGTTGCTGGCCGAGCGTTTCCAGTGCATCCGTACCTATTCCCAGACCGGTCTTGAGGCAATCCCGGCGCTGGCACGCAAGCATGGCCTGAAGGTGATGCTGGGTGCCTGGGTCAACGCCCACCCGGCCGACACAGAGAAAGAAATCGAGCTACTGATCGCCGCCGCCAATGCCAACCCCGACGTGGTCAGCGCGGTGATCGTCGGCAACGAGACGCTGCTGCGCAAGGAGGTGACCGGCGCGCACCTGGCCACGCTGATCGCCCGGGTGAAAAGCCAGGTCAAGGTGCCGGTAACCTACGCCGATGTGTGGGAATTCTGGTTGCAGCACCCGCAGGTAGCGCCTGCGGTGGACTTCCTGACTATTCACTTGCTGCCTTACTGGGAAGACGACCCGCGGGGCATCGACGAAGCCCTGGCCCACGTCGCCGATGTGCGCCGGGTGTTCGGCACGCGCTTCGCGCCGAAGGACATCCTGATCGGCGAAACCGGCTGGCCCAGCGAAGGCCGCCAGCGCGAAACCGCACAGCCCAGCCGGGTCAACGAGGCGCGCTTCATTCGCGGGTTCGTGGCCATGGCCGAAAGCAACGGCTGGCACTACAACCTGATCGAGGCGTTCGACCAGCCATGGAAGCGCGCCAATGAGGGGGCGGTTGGTGGTTACTGGGGGCTTTACGATGCCAACCGGCAGGACAAGGGCATACTCGAAGGGCCGGTGAGCAACCTGCCTTACTGGCCGCAGTGGTTGCTGGCCAGTGCCGTGCTGACGGTGGTGATGCTGATGATTGCCGGGCGCCCCGCCACCCCGACGGCAGCCATGCTGCTGCCGTTGCTGGCAGCGTTTGGGGCAGGCTGCCTGGGGCTCTGGGGCGAGCTGATGCGCACCCATGCGCGTTTTGCCGGGGAGTGGCTGTGGGCGGTGCTGCTGGCAGGGCTGAACCTGCTGGTGCTGGCCCATGCCGTGCTGGCCCTGGCACGGCGCGCGGGCTGGCGCGAACGCCTGTACGCCTGGTTGCAGGCGCGGGTCGGCTGGCTGTTGCTGGCGGCGGGTTTTGCCGCGGCGGTGAGCATGCTGGCGATGGTGTTCGACCCACGCTACCGCAGCTTCCCCAGCGCAGCGTTGGCGTTGCCAGCGTTGGTGTTTGCAGTGTGGCCGGTGCGGGCGCGGCGTGCGGAGGTGGCGTTACTGGCGTTCATCGTCGGTGCCGGGGTGGCGCCGCAGTTGTTTGTGGAAGGGTTGGAGAACCAACAGGCCTGGGGGTGGGCCGGGGTGAGTGTGCTGATGACGGCGGCTTTGTGGCGGAGCTTGCGGCTGCGCCCGGCCTGATATCCTTGGGACCGCTTCGCGCTCCATCGCAGGCAAGCCAGCTTGTATGGTTAGACTTGAAGGGAGGAGGAGGGACAAAGCCAGCT
>NZ_JALLKV010000308.1:0-245 GCF_023093815.1 Pseudomonas sp. PNPG3 | reverse complement strand
ACTGGGCTGGTGACATTTCCACACCGGATTTCAGCAGCGCAGCGGTCAATGGCACGTTATCAATCAGCGCAGATGTCATGCCCATCAGGTAATTGGCCTGCGTCGGGTCCAGGTATTGGTACAGCTGAGGGATGGCGTTCAGCACGCCAATTTCTTTCAGGATGCCGACTAATAACAACACCCCTAAGAAAAACAGCAAGGTGTCAAATTCCACTTCACGGATGTAGTTCAGAATACTGACACCG
>NZ_JALLKV010000307.1:0-246 GCF_023093815.1 Pseudomonas sp. PNPG3 | reverse complement strand
ACAGGGGGATATGAGGAATTATAGCCAAGTGTATTTGTTCCTTGGTTTAAGGGTGATACTCTCAGAACCGATTTAATATGCAAGGTTTTCATCTGCAAAAGTTCTCGCCTGAATAAGACAGGAATCTTTGCTCTGTGGTAGACAGACACATATCTGCCCAGACGAGAACCACAGTTCATGGAAAATAACAAG
This sequence comes from Pseudomonas sp. PNPG3, assembly GCF_023093815.1. Lineage (NCBI taxonomy): Bacteria > Pseudomonadati > Pseudomonadota > Gammaproteobacteria > Pseudomonadales > Pseudomonadaceae > Pseudomonas > Pseudomonas sp. PNPG3. Next base: position 54 of record NZ_JALLKV010000307.1, on the reverse strand, counting down.
TGTAAATAGACTGTTGGATGAGATTAATCCAACCCCCATGGCCCTCAACCTCAA
>NZ_JALLKV010000306.1:0-246 GCF_023093815.1 Pseudomonas sp. PNPG3 | reverse complement strand
CTTACTGCAAAGTCTCTTTGGCTGCCGCAGGCAAAGGCAATGGCAGCACAGGAATCCCCTCTTCGACCAAAGCCAGCGTCTCTTGAACGGTGGCCTGGCCGCGGATGCCTCGCTCGGGCGCTTCGCCGTGGTGGATGCGCCGCGCTTCCTCGGCAAATGCGGATCCGACATCCTCGGTCTGCCGGACCACCTCACGGGCAAGCTTCAGCCAGGCCGCGTGCAGGGCCTGTGCGTTGGTTGCAGGAG
>NZ_JALLKV010000305.1:0-247 GCF_023093815.1 Pseudomonas sp. PNPG3 | reverse complement strand
GGCGCGCGATCGCACGCAGGCGCGGACCTCTACGATGGGGGCATGCCCGATCCCAGCCCTCTCGAGACCGGAGCGGCCCGCCGCCCCGGCCTGCCCGCACGTCGGTCCGACCTGGCCGGCGTCGAGCCCTACGGCGCTCCGCAGATCGACGTCCCGCACCTCCTGACCGTCAACGAGAACCCCTTCGGTCCCTCCGCGGCGCTCGCCGCGGACCTCGGCCGCGCCGTCGCGGAGGCCGCCTCCGCGC
>NZ_JALLKV010000304.1:0-247 GCF_023093815.1 Pseudomonas sp. PNPG3 | reverse complement strand
GCCTTGCGAACGCTGGCGAGTACGGCAGCAAGTACGTCTTCCTCCGCCAGTATCTCGAGCTGCCACTCGTGCACCGACTCGCGACGGCCTGCCTGACCGATCGTAGGGTTCGTCGACGCTTCTCCGAAAAACGTGCCCGTACCCTCGGTGCCGAACGAGCATTCGCGGTAGTCGCCAATCCTGCCGCCGCCCGCCGCGAACGCGGCGTTCAGCACGCTGTCGCGGTCGGACTCGGGCGCGAAGACAA
>NZ_JALLKV010000303.1:0-247 GCF_023093815.1 Pseudomonas sp. PNPG3 | reverse complement strand
AGATAGTGATTATGTTGAAGAAGTTTAAAACATTAAACCAATTCTTTCATCCGGAAAGTAATCAAATCTCGATGGATTTTACTCCTTTTGTCACGACAGTAGGGAATAATCGTCTACAGGTAATGCTAGCTTCAGATGAAAATATTCCGGACTTATTGGTTTTGGAAAAAGAAGTCTATTCTGGTCAAACCCCCTGGAGCAGTTTTTCCTTTAAAACGGAATTAAGAAAGCGCAAAAATTCACTCTA
>NZ_JALLKV010000302.1:0-248 GCF_023093815.1 Pseudomonas sp. PNPG3 | reverse complement strand
CAAAGACACTTGGACCAGCACAATTAGGAGGAGCACATAGTCATCAATATGATATTAATGATATGATATTAATAAGTTTGTGCCAGTCTAGTGCCAGACAGTGTGGCTAAGGGAGTAATTGATTTATCCGGACAGCACAAGTCTATGCAGTTTTACAAAAGATGCCTGACAGGACCTGGTGCCAACCAGAGGCATATCCCAAACCCTGAGCAATGAGCAAAATGATCATCATAATATAATCATTGCTC
>NZ_JALLKV010000301.1:0-248 GCF_023093815.1 Pseudomonas sp. PNPG3 | reverse complement strand
CACTTTGGAAAATATCCTTTGCTTCACCTATAAGGGCGCGAGCCCTGCCTTGATGGGCGCGTGCGCCCAAGCGAAAATCGGGCTTTGCTTTTTCAGTCCGCGCGGGCGATTCCTTGCGCGCTCCTGTGGGGAAGTGCGAGGCAATGTGCTCCTGCGCAAGGAACAGTATCGCCGCTCGGAAGATGATGCGGAGAGTGCGAAACTCGCGGCGGATTTCCTTTTCGGAAAAATCTTCAACACGCGCACAC
>NZ_JALLKV010000300.1:0-248 GCF_023093815.1 Pseudomonas sp. PNPG3 | reverse complement strand
GCCAAATGTGCACTTGTTCGTCACCGTACTTTTCAGCGGCGTCGGCCTTGTTCTTGCCTTGCAATGCCCCGTAGTGACGTTCGTTCAAGCGCCAAGTCTTGAATTCTGGGATCCACATTTGGTCGGATTCTTCCAGTGCGTAGTGGAGGGTCTTGATTGCCCGCTTCAAAACAGAAGTGTAGGCGTAATCAAATTCCAGCCCGTGTTCCTTGATCGCCTTACCGGCGGCTTTTGCTTGTTCAACACCC
>NZ_JALLKV010000299.1:0-248 GCF_023093815.1 Pseudomonas sp. PNPG3 | reverse complement strand
ATCTATTGGAGGCGATATGGGCCAGATTATTCAGTTTGTTTCGAAATCCGAACGCGAGCGTCTTCGCCTCATCCAGGAGGCACGCGCGATCTATGACAGCATCTTCCCGCCGGCGGACCCGGCCGGCGAACAATCGAGCGAAGCCAAAGCGCGCCAGAGCGACAGGGGCAACCTCGCATGATCAAGATCATTGCCGTGCTCTGCAGCCTCGCCTCCCCATCGAATTGTCACGAGCAGCTCGTCACCAG
>NZ_JALLKV010000002.1:226883-298137 GCF_023093815.1 Pseudomonas sp. PNPG3 | reverse complement strand
ATCGGTCAAAAGCCGCTTAAAAAACTTCCCTAAAACCATAGAATCTCCCACAGGTACAGCGACAATCTCGGGAGCATCGCTGTACCTGTGGGAGCTGGCTTGCCGGCGATAGGGCCGGACAAGCCATTCAATCAACCAGGATCAATGCGCCGCACCGTCCCGCGCTTCCTGCATCTGCCCGAACCGCCCGGCATGGAAGTCGTCGAACGACTCGGCAATTTCCGCCTGGCTGTTCATCACGAACGGGCCATAGCCCACGATCGGCTCATCGATCGGTTCACCGCTTAGCAGCAGCAAGCTGGCACCTTCCAGCGCTTCCACCGCGACATCCTCGCCGCCCCGGTCAAACAGCACCAGGCTGGATGGGCCGGCTTCTCGCTCGCCGTTGATCCGCACGTTGCCGCGCAACACCACCAGCGCCGCATTGCGCCCGGTGGCAACCGGTAGCTGCAAGGCTGCACCGGCATTCAGGCGCAGGTCCCAGACATCCATCGCAGTAAAGGTCCGCGCCGGCCCCGAATGCCCACGATAGTCACCGGCAATCACTCGCAGGCTGCCGCCCTCGCCGTCCAGCGTCACCACCGGGATGTCCTGGGCCAGCAGCGTCTGGTAGCCGGCCGCTGCGCGCTTGTCCCGCGCCGGCAGGTTGACCCACAGCTGTACCATCTCCAGCGTACCGCCAGTACGGGCGAAACCTGGGGAATGGAACTCTTCGTGGATGATGCCATTGGCAGCAGTCATCCACTGCACGTCGCCAGGGCCGATCAAGCCGCCAGCGCCGGTGGAGTCACGGTGTTCCAGTTCGCCTTGGTAGACGATAGTCACGGTCTCGAAGCCGCGGTGCGGGTGCTGGCCAACGCCGCGCCGCGCACTGGTCGGGGTGAAGTCATGAGGGCCGGCATAGTCCAGCAGCAGGAACGGGCTGATCTTGCTGGCCAGGTTGTCGTAGGTGAACAGGCTGCGCACCGGGAAACCATCACCTACCCAGTGGGCGTGGGGGCTGCGGTGAATACCCAGAATCGTTTTCATGAGAAGGCTCCTCTCTTGGTTGAGATAACCTTACCAGTGAGACCAATCAGGCAATAGCCGGCTAAAATGGCATGCATCGTCTCATTTAAAGGACAATCAAAAAAAGACGGCGTGAAGTATCGGATGCCCCGCGTACTGCGACCTCAACCAATGCTCCAGCTTCAACGAAAAGGCTTGTCCCCGCCCCCTGAGTTCCCGATAGACCGGATCCGCCATGGCCTGGCCGGGGGTCAGACTATCCAGATGGCGGCGATTTTCCACCGAGGATATCAACTTGAGGAACACTGCGTAGTCTTCGAACAGAGAAGCGCTGTAGGGGTTGGAGTCACCGAGCAATGCCAGGCGTTGCAGAGGGGTGAGGGCCAGCAATTGTTGAAGTCGCATGATCTTCGACGGCGCAGCGAGGCCGTGGACTTCGGCAATCGCCACGATACCGCCTGCAAAAAGCAGTTTTCGCGAAAATTGCAGTTTGATGTTGCGTACTCCCCACGCCTTGCCTTCGGCCCTCTTTTCCTCGAAATTCGCCATGAGGGTGCGGTAGTAGCGGATCAGGTCGTTAAGCAGGAACCTGGCAAGCCCGCTTCCATGATCATCAGGAATATAACGGCGCAGCAGGTCATTCTGCCACCAGGCAAAGGCCTTATGCCCGAAGAGGGCGCGGCCCTCGAGCAACATCAGCATTCGCCTGGTCAGCGCCGTATTGTCTTCGCATTTCCAGCCTATGTGTTCGCTAACGTCTGAGTACAGCGCCAACGCCCCTCGGCCGAATTTCGCCTCGTCGCTTTCTCCCGGATGGCTGATGGGCCGGACAAGGTCGCTGACCTGGCACAATATGTCGTCCAGACGATCCGCCGGCAAACTGGTGTCATGCACGATGAAGAAGTCGATGTCCGAAACAGGCGAAACCTCGCATCGGCCATAGGAGCCCACGCTGACCACAGCCAGAGGTGAACGCCCCGCCAGCGGTGCAAGCGTGCTGTACAGGGCCTGCCTGAGTGACTCGATTGACTTGCAGGAGTAGTCGTAGCGTTTTTGCAGATACGATGGCTGTAGCAGGGTCTTGCTGGTCATGTTCGTACGCTCGGGCAAAGCCCAAGATTACTCACGCCTTTGCGCCCGGTGCTGTCTGGAAAAACTATCCCGCCGGTCCCTGCAGCAGGAAGGCCTGCACTTCTTCGGCACACGCCTCAGGATGCTCCTGCATGAAGCAGTGCCCACCTGCAACCTGCCTGCCGCTGACCTTAGGGTTGAGCGCCACCAGGCGATTTACCGAATGCGGTACGAAGGGGTAGGTGTGCTCGCCGTACAGCACCCGCGTGGGCGTACGGATTGCCGCCAGGCTCGCCCACATGCGCTTGGGGAACGAACTGAATATTTCCACTTCGCGGCTGGGCCGGCACTTGAGCACCACCGCTTCGCCACAGTCGCCAATGGCATGCTCCACGTAGGCCCGCAGCGCCGCATCGGTCCACCCCTTGAAGATACCCCGCCCATGCAGCGAAGCCAGGGCTGCCTCGCGGTCGGGCCAGTGGCTGCGACGGCTGGCAGCCTTGCGCGCCAGGGCATGGCGCTGGTGCAAGCCGACCAGGGCTGCCATCCCCATCACGCCCAGCATGCGCCGGCTGAACAGTACCGGGTCGAGCAGCACGGCACGCGCGAACAGTTGCGGTTCACTGGCCAGGATCAGGCCGGTGAGCACGCCACCGAAGCTGTGCCCGACGGCAAAGCGCGGTACGTCACCATACTCGCCTCGCCCGGCTGCAAAAGCCTCCACCGCCAACGCAGCGGTCCGGTTCCAGCCACGGAACACCCCGCCATGGTCGCTGTCACCATGGCCCTGCACATCGCTGAGCCACAGGTCGAAATGTTCGCCCAGGCGCATCAGCAATGGCTGGTAGGCCAGGCAGCAGAAGCCGTTGCCGTGCAGAAAATGCAGTAACGGCTTGCCACTGGCCGGGGTTCGCCAGCCCCGCAGGGTGAAGCCTTCGGCGCATTCGTGAGACCAGGGGATCAACTGCATCGGCTTACTGTACTCGCGGGGTCAGGAAAACGCTGATTCTACAAACAGCAGCGGGTACAGTGAAATCACCAGCAACAAGGCCATCAGGACATTGAACAGCATCAGCCAGCGCGGGTTCTGCAACAAGTTGCGCAGGGCGCTGCCGAACATCACCCACACCCCGGCGCTCGGCAGGTTGACCAAGGCGAACAAGGCGGCAATGACAATGACGTTGGTCACATAGCCCTGCGCCGGCGTGTAGGTGGTGATTGCCCCGACTGCCATCACCCAGGCCTTGGGGTTGACCCACTGGAATGCCGCTGCTCCCCAGAAGCCCAGCGGTTTGCGGGCACTGGACGAAGCTGTGCCAACCGGCCCGGAGGTGGCGATCTTCCAGGCCAGGTACAGCAGGTAGGCGGCACCGGTATAACGCAATACCGTATACAGCGCCGGCCAGGCCTTGAACACCTCGCCCAGGCCCAGGCCGACAGCCAGCACCATCACCATGAAACCGACACTGATGCCCAGGGCGTGGGGGATCGAGCGACGCACACCGAAATTCACCCCAGAGGCAAGCAGCATGGTGTTGTTGGGGCCAGGAGTGATGGAAGACACGAAGGCGAACAGCACGAAGGCGGTCAGCAGGTCGGCAGAGGCAAGCATGGCAGGCAATCCACTTTTTTTATGGGTGCTGTCACACTAACGGAGTCGCCCTCCTCTGCGACCGGCACAGTTTAACGAAATTGTATAGATACACATCTCTGTACCGTTACCATCAGATCAAGGAAGCCGCCCCATGAGCCTCACCATCCGTCCTGCCGTTCGCGCCGACGCCGAGCAGATACTTGCCTTCATCACCGAGCTGGCAGAGTACGAACGCGCCCGCCACGAGGTGATCGCGAGCGTTGCCGATATCGAGCACAGCCTTTTTGGCGAGGGCAGCACCGTGCATAGCCTGATGTGCGAGCGCGATGGCCGGGCAATCGGCTTTGCCGTGTATTTCTATAGCTACTCGACCTGGCTCGGGCGCAACGGCATCTACCTGGAAGACCTGTACATAACGCCCGAGCAGCGCGGCGACGGTGCCGGGCGGCAATTGCTGCGGCACATCGCCCGCGAGGCGGTGGCGAAGAATTGCGGACGGCTGGAATGGAGCGTTCTGGACTGGAACGAGCCGGCTATCGGCTTCTATCAGAAGCTGGGGGCCGAAGCGCAGGATGAGTGGGTGCGCTACCGACTGGACGGGGACAAGCTGGTGGCGTTTGCCCGGGGCTGACCGGGAGCGCTTCGCAATCCCTGTGTAGGCTTGAGCCGCGAACACTGGCGCAGCCGGTGCCATGCACAGAGTACCCGAGGTGCCGGCAAACTCGATTCTGGCAATTGACGGCAGCCCCGCCCCATGGTCTCCTTATGCCTCGCGTTCAGGTGCCCCCGATGGGGGTGAAACGGGAAACCGGTGCGTCACAGGCCCTCCAGCAGGGCCGGACAAGGCCGGTGCTGCCCCCGCAACGGTAAGCGAGCGAAGCGTCTGTACCACTGTGCCTGATCCCCGGCATGGGAAGGTGACGCTTTCCAGGAGCCTGGCTCCTCCTCGCAAGCCCGGAGACCGGCCTGGCGTTCATGAACACCCCGCGGTGGGCGGGCGCTGTTGCATTCCCCTGGGCTGCCACGCTCGGGGCTGCCGCGCTTGCCCGTTGCCCACAAAAAGCAGAGGAACGCGTCATGCCCGTCACCAGCGCCAAGCAACACAGCATTACCACCCCCGTCACCCTCAGCCAGCGTGTCGTCATCGCCATCGGCGCCAGCCTGCTGGGCCTGTGCCTGGTGTACTTCGCCGGCTTTTCGCACATCGAGGCCGTGCACAACGCCGCCCACGACACCCGCCACAGCGCCGCATTCCCCTGCCACTGAGTACGCCCGATGATCACACGCATTGCCCGCACCGCGGGCTTCAGCGGGTTGCTGGCGGCCTTGCTGCTGACCCTGCTGCAGAGCTTTTGGGTCGCCCCTCTGATTCTCGAAGCAGAAACCTACGAATCCTCGGCCCCCATCGCCGAGCACGAGCATGCTGGCGAAGTGGCAGCGCATGAGCACAGCGCCGAAGCCTGGGCACCTGAGGACGGCTGGCAGCGAGTGCTGTCCACCACCGGCGGCAACCTGGTGGTCGCGGTCGGCTTCGCCCTGATTCTCACCGCCCTGTACAGCCTGCGTGAACCCAAGCGAGCCGGCACCGGCGCACTCTGGGGCCTGGCCGGCTTCGCCGTGTTCTGCCTGGCCCCGACCCTGGGCCTGCCGCCGGAACTGCCAGGTACTGCCGCAGCCGACCTGGGGCAACGCCAGGCTTGGTGGATCGGCACCGCCAGTGCCACCGCGCTGGGCCTGGCCCTGCTGGTGTTCGCTCGCCACTGGTTGCTGAAGGCGCTGGGCGCTGTGCTGCTGGTCATTCCCCATGTGATCGGTGCGCCGCAACCCGAGGTGCACGAGAGCCTGGCCCCCGCCGCCTTGGAAACCCAGTTCAAAGTGGCCTCCTGGCTGACCAACGCCGCATTCTGGCTGGCCCTGGGCCTGCTCAGCGCCTGGCTGTTCCGGCGCTCCAGCCAGGCCTGATGCCTGCCTTCTACGCCGGCTTAGGCTGTCGTCGGGGTTGCCCGGCGGATACGCTGGAAATCTTGCTACGCCAGGCCCTGGGCAACCAGGGCCTGGCGTTGGCCGACCTGCAAGGCATCGCCAGCATCAGCCTGAAGGCCGACGAGCCCGGCTTGCAGCAACTGGCCGAACGCCTCGGTCTGCCTTTGGTGTTGTACGATACCGCGCAGTTGCAACCCTACGAACCCCGACTCAGCCACCGTTCCGCCGCTGCCCATGCCCACTGTGGCTGCTGGGGCGTGGCGGAGAGTGCGGCACTGGCCCTGGCCAGCCAGCGGGTTGGCACCGCCAGGTTGCTGCTGACGCGCAAGGTACTGGGCCCGGCTACCCTCGCCCTGGCCTGTTGAACGCTTCCCTTCTTTCCTGCAAGGACTTTCCATGACGGTCTACTTCATCGGCGCCGGCCCCGGCGACCCGGAACTGATCACGGTCAAGGGCCAACGGCTGATCCGCCAGTGCCCGGTGATCATCTATGCCGGCTCGCTGGTGCCGGCCGCCGTGCTCGAGGGCCACCAGGCCGAGACCGTGATCAACAGTGCCGAACTGCACCTGGAGCAGATCATCGCCGCCATGCGCAGTGCGCATGAGCAAGGCCAGGATGTGGCTCGGGTACACAGTGGCGACCCCAGCCTGTACGGCGCCATCGGCGAGCAGATCCGCCATCTGCAAACGCTGGGCATCGATTACCAGATCATCCCCGGGGTCACCGCTACAGCGGCCAGCGCCGCCCTGCTCGGCTGCGAACTGACCCTGCCCCAGGTAGCTCAGACCGTTATCCTCACCCGCTATGGTGACAGCTCGCCGATGCCGCCCGGCGAGCAGCTGGGCGACCTGGCGCGCCATGGCAGCACCCTGGCGATTCACCTGGGGGTCAAGCACCTGTCGCGTATCGTCGAAGAACTGCTGCCGCACTACGGCACGCACTGCCCGGTGGCGGTGGTGCATCGTGCCACCTGGCCGGACCAGGACTGGGTGCGCGGTACCCTCGGCGATATTGTGGAACGCGTCGCGGCCAAGGATTTCCGACGCACGGCGCTGATCCTTGTGGGCCATGTGCTAGGCGACACACCGTTTGCCGAATCGGCCTTGTATCGCGCCGGGCACGCCCACCTGTATCGCCCTGGCGACTGAGCATTGCCAGGTTCGCCGCAGGCGTAGCAGACTCCGGTTTCCCGCCTGCAAACAGGAGTCACGCCCATGCTGGACCTACGCCCAAACTGCGAGTGCTGCGATACCGACCTGCCGGGTGACAGCCCCGATGCGCTGATCTGCTCCTTCGAATGCACCTTCTGCCGCACCTGCGCCGAAACCCGTTTCCAGGGCCGCTGCCCGAACTGCACCGGCCAGTTGGTGGCACGCCCGACACGGGTCGGCCAGGCACTGGCCAACAACCCCGCCTCAACCCAGCGCGTGAGCAAATCACACTCCGCCTGCGCATGACGACTACAAAAACAGGCATCGCCGCTTTGCCAGGGTGATGTCTTTCCCACTTTTTGTAGGACTTTTCAACAACAAGCACGTGGACTTTCAACACTTCTATACTCGGCATTACCAAATTCCGGGAATGGTCGTATCGTGCAGCGCTTCCGATAACCCCACTTGCAGACGTATTCCTGAGTGATCCAGGAAGCGGACCACATCCTGACAGGAGTTTTCTTCATGACTACCGTGCTGATCGTCGACGACCACCCCATCGTCCGGCTGTCCTTGCGCATGTTGCTCGAACGCGAGCGCTTCCGTGTTGTCGGCGAGGTCGGCAATGGCAGCGAGGTGGCGCAGGTGGCCCGCGACCTGCGACCGGATGTGGTAATTCTCGACATCGGCCTGCCCGGCCTGGACGGCATGGAAGTGATAAAGCGCCTGCAATGCCTGGAGCCGGCGCCCAAGATCATGGTGCTGACCGGCCAGGCCACCGACCTGTATGTGCGGCGCTGCCTGGATGCTGGCATCGGCGCTTTTGTCACCAAGGAAGAAGACCACGAGGCGTTGCTGTTTGCCCTGAAAGCGCTGGTCAAAGGCTACTCGACCTTCCCTCAGATGTCGGTCAACAGCAACTCGCTGGAAAGCGAGCCAATGCGCCTGTCCAGCCTGTCCAACCGGGAAATGGAGGTGCTGCGGCGCCTGGCGCGCGGCGAGAACAACAAGAATATCGGCACCTGCATGAACCTCAGCGCCAAGACCATAAGCACCTACCGGGGCCGCATCATGGAAAAGCTCAAGACCGAATCATTGGTTGAAATGGTCGACCTGGCCAAGCGCAACAGCGTCTACTGAGCGCTCGATGACAATGAAGCGCCTGCTGGCAAGCGCCCTACTGGTCATCGGCCTGGCCGGTTCCGGCGCGCTGCTGGCAAACAGCGAACCTCGCCAGTTGCTGGCACGCTCGGTCAGCGCCGCGGCCCCGCTTGCGCTGTCCAGCGAAGAGCGGCATTGGCTACAGCAACGCCAGCACCTGGTACTTGGCAGTTCGCGCCCCGACTACCCGCCGCTGGAGATCAATGTCAGCCAGCACGACTACGAAGGCCTCAGCGCCGATTACGCTGGCATCATCGCAGAACAGCTGGGTACCACCATCGAAGTACGACGCTTCGACAGCCGCCACCAAGCCATCGCTGCGCTACGCGACGGCCGTATCGACCTGCTGGGCAGCTCCAACGCCTTCGAGGCAGCGGATGCCCAGCTCAGCCTCAGTTCAAGCTACGCCGACGATCTGCCAGTCATCGTCACCCGCGAGGGGCGCAGCCTGAAGAACACCCCCGACCTCGCCGGCCTGCGCCTGGCCATGGTCGATCATTACCTGCCGGCCAGCAGCGTCCGCAGCCTGTACCCCAAGGCACAATTGAGCCTGTATCGCTCGACCCTGGCCGGGTTGGCCGCCGTCGAACTGGGCGAGGCCGACGCCTACCTGGGCGATGCCATCAGTACCGACTTCGCGATTGGCAAGAGTTATCAGGGCACACTGAAGATCGACCACTTCTGCCAGGTTGCCCCTGGCGCGTTTGCCTTTGCCATGGCCAGTGACAACCCGCGCCTGCAACAGTTGGTCAACAAGGCGCTGGCGCGTATCAGCGAAAGCGAACGCCTGAATATCCTGCGCCGCTGGAGCAGTGGCAACACCAGCCTGCTGCTGCAGCGCCACCTCACCGCCCTGACCGCCGAAGAAGAAGCCTGGATAGCTGCCAACCCCAACGTCAGCGTGCTGGTCAACACTTCGCTGGCGCCACTGACCTTCAACGACACCAAGCACCGCCCCAGCGGCATCACCCTCGAGCTGCTCAAGCAGATCTCGCTGCGCACGGGGCTGCATTTCAAGCCGGTCGAAAGCCCGTCGGCGCAGGCAATGATCGAGCGCCTGGCGCGCGGGGATGCGCAGATGATCGGCGCATTGGGTTACAGCACAGACCGTTCGAAACAACTGCGCTATACCCGCCCCTACCTGGTCAGCCCACGGGTGCTGGTCACCCGTGGCGACAATGCATTACCGCCGCAGGCGATGGCGCTGGATGGCATGCGCATCGCCCTGGTACGCGGTTCGCCGCAACGGGCCGTGCTGCAACAACGCTATCCGCAGGCCAGGATGGTCGAGGTGGACAACCCGCTCGGCCTGATGGAGGCTGTGGCCAACGGTGCCGCCGACGTCGCCCTGAGCAGCCATATCAATGCCGCCTACTACATCAGCCATGTGTTCAAGGACCGCCTGCGCATTGCCAGCGTGCTCGACGATGACCCGGCCATCGCCGCCTTCGCCGTGGCCGCGGACCAGCCACAGCTGCAGGCAATCCTCGACAAGGCGCTGCTGAGCATTCCACCCGAAGAGCTGGACCAGCTGATCAACCGCTGGCGCACCACCACCCTGGTCAGTGACAGCCCCTGGCGCGACTACCGCACGCTGGTCTTGCAAGTGCTGGTGCTGTCGGCCTTGCTGCTGGCCGGGGTGGTGTTCTGGAACAGCTACCTGCGCAAGCTGATCAACCAGCGCACCGAGGCCCAGCATGCCCTGCAAGCGCAACTTGCGCTTAGCCGCGGCCTGCTTGAACAGCTGCGCCAGGCCAAGGACGACGCCGAACAGGCCAGCCAGACCAAAAGCACCTTCCTGGCCACCATGAGCCATGAAATCCGTACCCCGATGAATGCCGTGATCGGCCTGCTGGAGTTGGCCCTGGAAGACAGCCGCGGCGGCCGCTGCGACACCCAGACCCTGCAGACCGCCCACGATTCGGCCATTGGCCTGCTTGAGCTGATCGGCGATATTCTCGACATTTCCCGTATCGAATCCGGGCATATCACCCTGCAGCCAGTGCCCACCAACCTGGTAGAACTGGTACGCGCCACCGTGCGGGTGTTCGAAGGCAACGCAAGGGCCAAAGGCCTGCACCTGCACAGCGAACTGCCCGCTGCGCCGGTGTGGGTGCTGGCTGATCCACTCCGCCTCAAGCAGGTCTTGTCCAACCTTATCAGCAACGCCATCAAGTTCACCGACAGCGGTGAAGTCCAGGCCAGCCTGCTACTGCCCTCGCCCACCGACACTGACAGCCTGGCAGTAGAGCTGAGTGTGCGAGACACCGGCATCGGCATCAGCCCTGCCGACCAGGCCCGGCTGTTCAATACCTTCGTCCAGGCCGACGGCCCCCGGGCACGCCAGGGCGCCGGCCTGGGACTGGTCATCAGCCGCACGCTGGCCGAGTTGATGGGCGGTACCTTGAACTTGCAGAGCGTCGAAGGCCTTGGCACCAAGGTGCAGGTCAGCCTGCAGCTGCCCGCCTGCGCTGCACCGGTGCAGGCCGATCAGCACGACCCTGTGCTGGAAACAAGCAGCGGCCCTTTGAACGTACTGGTGGTCGACGACTACCCAGCCAACCTGCTGCTGCTGGAGCGGCAACTGCATACCCTGGGGCATCGGGTCACGCTGGCGGAAAACGGGGAAATCGCGCTGGCACGCTGGCAGGCTGCGCGCTTTGACCTGGTAATCACCGACTGCAGCATGCCGGTCATGGACGGCCACGAACTGACCCGCCGTATCCGCAGCCTGGAGGGCGAACGCGGCCTGACGGCATGCCGCATTCTCGGCGTCACCGCCAACGCCCAGGCCGAGGAGCGTGCCCGCTGCCTGGCCAGCGGCATGGACGAATGCCTGTTCAAACCCATCGGCCTGCGTACGCTCAAGACCCACCTGCCCCACGCCCACCCCCGGCAGCAGCCGACAGCACGGCGCGCCAGCGGGTTCAACCTTGGCGAACTGCGCCACCTGACCCAGGACGACGAACAACTGACGCGGAACTTGCTGCAGCAGTTGTCACAAAGCGTCAGCGAAGACCTGGCCACCTTGCGGGCGTTGCCAGCAGACGCCCCCGGCGAAACTTTGCGCGCCTTGGCTCACCGGATCAAAGGTGGGGCGAAGATGCTCAAGGTACGCACGCTGGTCAAGGATTGCGAAGCCATCGAGCAGGCCCACGACCAAGGCCTGCCGACGGTTGACCATCGCCTGCAACTACAGGCCAGCCTGGAGACCCTGCTGGACGAGCTGGGCGATGTGCTCAGTGCAATTGCAGCGTCGAACTGATCTGGCTGATAGCGTTTACCACGTGCCGTGAACCCTGCTGGATTTCCATGATCACCGTACCGGCTTCGTTGGCCAGCGCCACACCATGGCCGGTACGCTTCAGGCTCGACTGCATGCTGGCCACGGCCAACAGCGACAGGTCGTGGTTCTGCCGCACCACGTCGACGATTTCCAGTGTAGCCTTGCTGGTTCGCGCCGCCAGGCTGCGCACCTCGTCGGCCACCACGGCAAAACCGCGCCCGTGCTCGCCGGCGCGGGCCGCCTCGATGGCTGCGTTCAAAGCCAACAGGTTGGTCTGGTCGGCAATGCCACGGATTGTCAGCACTATCTGCCCGATCACATCCGACTGCCTGCTCACCGCATCGATACTGCGTGCCGCGTCGTTGAGTTCATGGGAAATCTGCTCGATCACCTGTACCGCCAGCTGTACTACTTCGGTGCCCTTGCGCGCGCAGGCATCGGTCTGTACCGAACTGGCATGGGCAGCATCGGCCGCGCTTTGCTGGGTGCTGACCTGGCGGGTGATGTCGCTGGCGAACTTCACTACCTTGTACAAGCGGCCCTTGCTGTCGAAGATCGGGTTGTAGGAGGCCTCCAGGTAGACCGTCTGGCCATGTTTGTCGACACGCTCGAAACGGTGCGAGTGGTATTCGCCGCGGTTGAGCGATGCCCAGAACTCGCGGTACTCGGCCGATTCGCGCTCATGCGCCAGGCAGAACAGCCCGTGATGGCGACCGACCACCTCGTCCAGGCGATAGCCCATGGTGTCGAGGAAGTTCTGGTTGGCCTTGATCACCCGGCCTTGCGGGGTGAATTCGATCACCGCCATGGAGCGGCTGATGGCCTTGAGCAGGCTTTCGCTCTCGTGCTCCTCCATCACTCGCTGGCTGATGTCGGATGCCACCTTGATAACGCTGGTGACCTGGCGCTGCTCGTCCAGTACCGGCATGTAGCTGGCTTCCAGCCAGACTTCGCGGCCGGCCTTGTCGATGCGCTCGAAGGTACCGCTGATGGCCTTGCCCTGCCCCAGTTCACGCCACAATTGCTGGTATTCGGCGCTTTTCGCGTAGCCAGGGTCGCAGAACAGCCGATGATGTTTGCCGCGCAACTCCTCGGCGCTGTAGCCCATGGCTTGGCAGAAGCGCTCATTGGCATCGAGGATCGTACCGTCGGGGGTGAACTCGATCATTGCCATGGAGCGGCTGATCGCCGCCAGCTTGGCCTGCGAGCTGGCCAATGCCTGATGACTGCGCTGGATTTCGACCAGATCGGACTTGCGGTGGAAATCGAACATGACGCCGGGCTCCTGTATGCGCGGTGTCCTGAGCATAGATCGCCGTTAGCGCCATGCAAGCACAGTGCTATCACCTTGTAATTATTGCATTCGCAATACGGAGCGCCATTCTTAACCGGGATGGGCAAGCGTCCGCCCTCAGGAACTTTCCCGCACCATCAACTCGAAGCCCAGGTCCTGCTGCGCATTCGGCACCCGCTTGCCATCGAGCAACGCCAGCAGCGCCTGCGCAGCACCGCGCCCCACAGCGGCGCGAGGCGTGCGAATCGAGGTCAGCCGCGGCACCATGTGCGCCGAAGCCGGCAGGTCGTTGAAACCGACCATCGCCACCTGCCGCGGCACCTCCACCCCTTGGCGCAATGCCTGCAGCACCGCGCCCTGGGCCAGGTCGTCGTTGCAGAAGAAGATACCGTCGACATCCGGCGCCTGCCGCATCAGTTGGCTGAACAACTCGCTGCCCAAGGCAATGGAAGAAGGCTCCGGCGTCAGCACTTCAAGCTCGGTCGCCTGCAAGCCGGCCTCGGCCAACGCCTGGCGGAACCCTTCGGCACGCTGCATCACTCGTGGGTCCAGCTGTGCGGCAATGAACCCCAGGCGCTTGCGCCCGCGCTCGATCAGGTGGCGGGCGGCGGCGCGCCCGGCCTGCTGCTGCGAGAAGCCGACGGACAATGCACCAGCTTCGCCATTCAGTTCCATCATGTGCACACAAGGTACGCCACTGGCCGCCAGCATCTGCCGCGATGCCTCGCTGCGCTCGAAACCGGTCAGCAGCATGCCGCAGGGCTGATAGGCCAGGTAGTTGCGGATGAGGTTCTCCTCTTCGGCAAGATCGTAGTGATAGTTGCCAATCAGCACCTCGAGCCCGCGCGGGCGCATGACCTCATGAATGGCTTCCAGCGTGTCGATGAACAGCTGGTTGGACAGCGACGGGATCAACACCACCACCGACTGGCTGCGCGCCGAAGCCAGGGCACGGGCCGCCGGGTTGGCGACATAACCGAGGCTCGCCGCGGCAGCAACGACCTTTTCCACCAGCTCCGGCGCAACCGTGCTGACCCCGCGCAGGGCGCGCGAGGCGGTAATCGGGGAAACCCCGGAAAGCCTGGCAACTTCTGCCAAGGTGGGACGACCTGTGGTACGGGAGCCGGTGCGGGACATGGATGTTGTAATTTTACTACTTGCAAGGAAAGGGAACGGCCACTAAGGTAGCGCTGTCTCAGGACGCAGGCAATGTAATCTTTGGTAGCAGCCAACGCGCGCTCGCCGCCAAGCGTCCATACTGCGTAGGGACAAGACCAATAACACCGGGGAGGTGGCTGTTCGTCGACAACGAGACAGCGCTATCTCACCCGCAGGAGGTACTGATGAATTCTCCCCTGTCCGCCATCGTGGTGATGGGCGTGGCCGGTTGCGGCAAAAGCTGCATCGGCGCTGCCATCGCTGCCAGAAGCGGCGGCCGCCTGATCGAAGGTGACGCTTTCCACCCTGCCGAAAACATCCGCAAGATGAGCGCTGGCATCCCCCTGGACGACAGCGACCGTGCCGGTTGGCTGGTGCGTCTTGGTCAGGAGCTGCAAGCCACGACCCAGGCCGGGGAACGTCCGATCCTGACCTGTTCGGCCCTCAAGCGCCGCTATCGCGACTCCCTGCGCGACGCCATGCCCGGGCTGGTGTTCGTGTTCCTCGAGCTGTCACCCGCCGAGGCGGAGAAACGCGTGCTGGCCCGCCCCGGGCATTTCATGCCGGCGAGCCTCATCGATAGCCAATTCGCTGCCCTGGAGCCGCCACACGGCGAACCCCTGACCCTGGCGCTCGACGCCACCCAGCCCATCGAAGCGCTTGCCGAAGCGGTGGACAGCTGGCTAAAGGGCCGCAGTGAGCCGGGCCTGGCACAAACCGCCTGACCCAGGCGGCTTTCCCGGCCCAACCGAGACAGCGCTACCCTGCCCCTCAAGCGCAAGCAAATTTGCAAAAAAGCTACGCCAAAACAACGATAAGACCGAGGCCTTCAAACCATGTTCGGACTGGCTACTGATACCTTCCTGCTGCTCGACGCGCTGGTTACCATCGTCGGGCTGATCCTGCTGATCACCCACTTCAAAGTCCATCCCTTCGTCGCACTGACCATCGCGGCCGGCTTCCTTGGCCTGACCTCCGGCATGCCGGTGGCCAAGGTCATGAAATCGTTCCAGGACGGTTTTGGCGGTGTTCTGGGCTTCGTCGGCATCGTGCTCGCCCTGGGCACCATGCTTGGCAAGCTGATGGCCGACTCCGGGGGGGCCGATCAGATCGCGCAAACCCTCATCCGCGCCTTCGGCAAGAAGAACGTGCACTGGGCGATGATGTTCGCCGCCTTCCTGGTGGGTATCCCGCTGTTCTTCGAGATCGGCTTCGTGCTGCTGATCCCGCTGGTGTTCATCGTCGCCCGACGCTCCGGCGTATCGCTGATCAAGATCGGCATTCCACTGCTGGCCGGCCTGTCGGTGGTGCACGGCCTGGTGCCCCCGCACCCGGGCCCGCTGCTGGCGATCGGCATCTTCCATGCCGACATCGGCAAGACCATCTTCTATGGCCTGATCGTGGCGCTGCCTACCGCCATCATCGCCGGCCCGCTGTTCGGTAATTTCATTTCCCGCTACATCCCGGGCACCCCGTCCCAGGAGCTGATGGACCAGATCGCCAAGGAGTCCGACCAGGGCAATCTGCCGAGCTTCACCATCACCCTGGTCACCGTGCTGCTGCCGGTGGTGCTGATGCTGCTGAAGACCTTCGCCGACGTGGTGCTGCCTGCCGAGCACATCGTGCGCCAGTGGATGGACCTGATCGGCCACCCCATCACCGCCCTGCTCGCTGCCCTGCTGCTGGCCTTCCATACCTTTGGCTCGGCCCGTGGCTTCAACCGTCAGCAGATCATGAAGATGCTCGACCAGAGCCTGGCACCGACTGCGGCGATCGTGCTGATCGTGGGTGCCGGCGGTGGCTTCAAGCAGATGCTGGTAGACACCGGCGTGGGCAACGTGATCGGACAGATGGCCGTACAGGCGGAGATTTCGCCCATCATGCTGGCCTGGCTGGTAGCAGCGGTAATCCGTATCGCCACCGGTTCCGCCACGGTCGCCACCATTACCGGTGCGGGCATCGTTGCACCGGTGATCGACCTGGTGCCGGGGGTCAACCGTGAACTGCTGGTGCTGGCCACCGGCGCTGGCTCGTTGATTCTGTCCCACGTCAACGACGCCGGCTTCTGGCTGGTGAAGCAGTACTTCAACATGACCGTGGCGGAAACCTTCAAGACCTGGAGCATGATGGAGACCATCCTGTCGATCGTCGGCATCATCTTCATCATGTTGCTGTCGCTGGTGGTGTAACCGTTGATCGGGGTAATGGCACCTTGAAGCTTCGGGTAGGGCCGAAGGGAAGTATCAGCCCTACCAGAAGCAAAGGAGCCTGCCATGCCCCGCTCAAGCATCCTGCTTATTGCCCTGCTCGCCGCGCCGTTAGCCATTGCTGCCGGCACCGGCCCCACCTACCCCGACGACCCGCACAACCCGGCGCCCAAGCCGGGCGCGGACAGCACCCTCAACCCGATCGAAAAGCCCATGCCGCGGGACACAGACCCACGCATAAAGGGCAACGACCCGGACAGCCCGCCAGCTGAACAGAATGACAACCGGGATTTGCCAGGGATGGATGGCAGTGGCTCGGAAGGTACCGGGCGGCAGGGAGCAGCCGATAATCAGCGTTGATCAATGCCCCTGAATGCAACTGTCTTGCTCAAATTCCAAAAGTTGCCGCAATCCCTGTAGGAGCGGCTTTAGCCGCGAAGAATCCAACACGGTGATGGCACCGGCTGCGCCGGTGGTCGCGGCCAAAGCCGCTCCCACAGGGGCCCCTGTACGGCCCATTATCCGATGCTCACCACTGGCGCTTGTCCGGCCTGGTCAGCCCCAGCTTCTCGATCCGGTACCGCAGCATATCCCGCGACAGCCCGAGCATGCGTGCCGACTTGGTCACGTTCCAGTCCGTGCGGTCCAGGGTCTTGCACACCAGGTCGCGCTCCATGTCCGGCAGGCTGGTGCCGGGCTCCGGTTCGTGCCGAGGCATTTCGAACACCGCAGGCGCCGCCTGCTGCACCAGCGGCTCGTCGATCAAGGTCATGCACAGGTTGAGCTGGTGCGCCTGCACCACCTCGTTCGGCGCCAGCAGCACGGTCTGCTCCAGCATGTTGCGCAGTTCGCGCACGTTGCCTGGCCAGCTGTAACCGAGCATCAGGCTTTCCGCCTCGGCGGAAAAGCGCAGGTTCGGCTTGCCATAACGCCGGCCATGATGGGCCAGGAAATGCCGCGCCAGCAGCAGCACGTCCTGCCCGCGGGCATACAGGCGCGGTACCTTCAGGGCAATGATACGCAGGCGGAAGAACAGGTCGCGGCGGAACTTGCCCTGCTGCACCATCTGCTCCAGGTTGCAGTTGGTAGCGCTGATCACCCGCAGGTCGACCTTGCGCTCCTTCACCGCGCCGATCCGGCGGATACTGCGGTCTTCCAGCAACTTCAGCAGCTTGGCCTGGAGCACCAGGTCCATCTCGCCAATCTCGTCGAGGAACAAGGTGCCCCCATCGGCAGCCTCCACCAGGCCCACCCTGCGCTCCTTGGCATCGGTAAAGGCGCCCTTCTCGTGGCCAAACAGCTCGGCCTCCAGCAGGTTGGCCGGGATCGAGGCGCAGTTGAACTCGATGAACGGCCCCTTGCTGCGCGAACCATCGAAATGCAGGGCGCGGGCCACCAGCTCCTTGCCGGTACCGGTCTCGCCTTCGATCAGCACCGGTGGCAGGTCGTCGCTGGCCATGCGCCGTTCTGCATCCAGCACTTGGCGCAGGGTGTGCTTGAGGGTGAGCATCGCCGGTGATTCACCGATCAATGCCTGCAACCCGGACTTCTGCGCCTCGCGCTCCTGGTAGAACGACAACGTGCGCTCCATGCGCTCGGCAGCCAGCGCCTTGTCCAGGGTCAGCTTGAGCTCGGCCAGCACCACGGGCTTGGTCAGGTAATGGAAGGCGCCCTCCTTCATTGCCTGCACGGCATCTTCCACGTTGCCATAGCCGGTCATCATGATGACTTTCAGGTCCGGCACCTGCGCCACCAAGGTACGCAGCAGGTCGTGCCCGCTCATGCCCGGCAGCGAGTTGTCGGTCAGCACCGCATCGGGCTGGCCCCGTTTTATCTGCTCCAGCGCCAGCTCCGCGCTGTGGCACACGGTGACCTCGAAGCCCTTGAGGCCGAGGTAGGTGCGAATATTGTCGGCGAGAATTTCATCATCCTCGACTACCAGGATGCTTTGCTCCATGGTCCCCTCCCGCTGCGATATTGAATGTGAGGCTGACGCGGGTTCCTTCCTCTTCACGGCTGCTCAGGCTGACCGAGCCGCCAAAACGCTCCATGATGCGTTTGACCAGGGCCAGGCCTACACCCAGGCCGCCCTGCTTGGTGGTGTAGAACGGCTTGAACACCATCCGTTCCTGCTGTTGGCTCATGCCCTTGCCGGTATCGCTAAGGACGAACTCGGCACGCTGCCCATCCTGCACATTGACCTGGGCGCACAGCATGCCACCTTCAGGCATGGCTTCCAGGGCATTGGAGAACAGGGTGTTGAGAATCTGCGTGAGCTGTAGCGGCTGGCTGGCCACCCATTGCGACCGGGGGCCTTCGTAGCAGAAGTACACACCGTTGCGTTCGATCTGCTGGGCGAAGGCCAGGTGGGTGTCCTCGATGGCCGTCACCAGGTCCACGGCCTCGGCATCGTCACTGGTCGGGCGCAGCGACACCAGCAGGTCACGCACCCAGCGCGACATGCGGTCGACCTGGCTGATGATGTCGGTGATGTTCTTCTGCGCCGCGGGGTTGGCGATTTCCTGAGCCAGTTCGGCGCTGGAGCGAATGTTGGCCAGCGGGTTGCGCAAGCTATGCGCCACGGCCGAAGACATCTCGCCCAGGGCCACATAGGTTTCACTGGCCACCAGCCGGTCCTGCTGCAGGTGCAGCAGCTGCGCGGCGCGGCGCACGATCCAGAACAGGCCGAAGTAGACCAGCGCCCCGCCCACCAGGGTAGAAGCCCAGATCAGCACATAACCGCGCTGGATGCGTAACACCAGGTCCTGCGGCTCCTTGTAGATTTCCACCATGGCCAGCACCTGTTCGCCCTGGCTGTCGAACAGCGGGATGTAGTTCTCGATGAACAGGAAGCGCGGTTCACGCTGGAACTTCTGCTCTTCGCGGTCATCCTCGGCCTGGTGGTAGCTGGCCGATACCGTCTTGCGCGAGCGGAAGGCGCGGTCCAGGTCACCATCGGCCTCGATTCGCTTGCCGATCAGCTCCCGGTTGGTCGACCAGACAATGGTGCGGTCGCGGGCATAGACGTTGGCCAGCAAGGTGTCCGGCAGGTGCTCCACATGGTCGAGGAACTCGACCCGGGTCGATTCGGCCAGCTCCGGGGTGAACTGCAAGTGCTGCTGGTCCAGGCGCGGGTCAAGCAACTCGCCCATGGTGGTGCCCGGCGGCAACTGCGAATGACGTACTTCGGCCTGGGCCATGGCCTGGATGAACTGGGCGGTGAGCATGGCATCGCGCTCGACGCTGTCGCGCACCACGAAACGCGTCGACACATAACCCAGCCCGCCCGCCACCGAGGCGATGATCAGCAGGCTTATGACCGAAAACCAGCGCAGCAGGTTGAATTCGCGCAATGGCACGGCCACACCGTTGGCGGTAGTACTGGCCTTGTCAGGAACTTCTTTATCCAGCATCTGCATCGCGTGCTTCCCGCCCAGGGCGTCCATTCAGAAATGCATCAAGGCGACAAATAGTAGCCAATTGATAGCACTCCACCCGTGCAGCCGCAGCCGCCATTTGTCGTGTGTTGCGCTCTGCCTGTCACATTGCAAGAACCCAGCCAGCCAACATGCCAATTCAAATTATCTTTGATTATCAATAGGTTGAAGACACATCTTAAATTAACTTGGAGGGCTATCCCCCACATTTGGGGGTTTTCACCCAAAAAACATTAAATCCTTTATAAACAATTAGATACGAGCATTTATTAATGTAAGTCAGGAGCCATTGACCAGCCGGAAACTCAGCGAAACCCGGGTGCCATGGCCTTCACTGCTGCTGAGGCGGACACTGCCCCCGAAGCGTTCCATGATGCGTTTCACCAACACCAGACCCACGCCCAACCCACCCTGCTTGGTGGTGAAGAACGGCCGGAAGGCCATGCGCTGCTGCTGTTCGGTCATGCCTTTGCCGTTGTCGGACAGGCGCAGGGTCAGGTTACGCCGGTCATGGCGCACCACCTCGACACGCAACCGCCCACCCTGCTCCATCGACTCCAGGGCATTGGCGATCAGGCTGCTGAAGATCTGCCGCAGTAACACCGGATGCCCCAGCACCTGCACTGCCGGTATCGGTTGCAGGTCAAGGCTCACTCCGCCGCGCGCCAGCGGCACTGCGTAGGTCTGCAGGCTTTCCTGCAATGCCAGCGGCAAATCCACCGCCACGGCCTCATCGTTGAGCGGGCGCAAGGACTGCAACATCTGGCGGATCCACTGCGACATGCGGTCGACCTGGCTGATGATGTCGTTGACGTTGCGCTGCGCCGGGCCATCGTCGAACGCCTGGGCCAACTCGGCACTGGAACGGATGCTGGCCAGCGGGTTGCGCAGGCTATGGGCCACCGCCGAGGACACCTCGCCCAGCGCCACGTAGGTTTCGTTGCTGATCAGCCGCTTCTGCTGCACCGCCAGCAGGCGCGCGGCGCGGTGCATGATGCCGTACAGGCCTACGTAGACCAGCGCGGCACCGATGGTGATCGCCAGCCAGATCAGGATCAGCCCATGCTCGATGCGCACGATCAGGTCATGGGGCTCCTTGTAGATCTCGACCATCGCCGTGACCTGCTCGCCATCGGCATCGAACAGCGGAATATAGTTTTCGATGAACAACTGCTCGGGTGGGATGACGAACTTCTGCTCGACGCGGGCCTGTTCGAAGTTGTGGTAGCTGGCCGAGACTCGCATCTTGTACTCGAAAGCCTGCTCCAGGTCCTCATCGCCTTCTATCAGCTTGCCGACCAGGGCCGGGTTGCTGGACCAGATCACCGTACGGTCCGGGGCATAGATGTTGGCCAGCAGCATGTCGGGCAGGTGCGCAATGTGGTCCAGGAACTCGCCACGCGCCCTGCGCCGGGCGTCCGGGTCGACATCGAGCAGGTTGGCGCGGTCGATGCGCGGGTCAAGCAGTTCACCCATGGTGCGCACATTAGGGATCGACACATGGCGCACTTCGGCATCGGCGATGGAGGTGATGAACTGCGCGGTGAGCAAGGCATCGCGCTCGATGCTCTCGTCGACGATGAAGCGGCTGGAAATCAACCCCAGCCCGACCGCTACCGAGAGGATGATGGCCAGGCTGACCCAGGCGTACCAGCGCAGCAGATTGAACGGCTTGCGTCGGGTGGCCAGTTCGTTACCGGCGGGTACTTCAATAACGTCGGAACAAGGGGCGATGTCCATGGCGGACTCCACAACTGAGCACCTTCAGAAGGTTATAGCCCAGAGTTGGGGAAACCATCGGGTCAGCTTGGTGGCATCCGCCGAAGGGTATTGTCTTGTTTCCCGTATTGAACGCACCTGCCTTGCAAAAATCCAGATGCTCACACGGCCCCTGTGGGAGCGGCTTTAGCCGCGAACACCGGCGCAGCCGGTGCCATGCACCGCGTTGGATTCTTCGCGGCTAAAGCCGCTCCCACAGGGGTCGCACCAGCGTTGAAAGGGGCTACAGGGGCTAATCACCCGTCAACCCCTGCAAGCGGCGGTACTCCCGCAGCACATTCGGTACATAGCGCCGGGTCTCGGCAAACGGCGGTACCGCACCACGGCGCAGCACCGCGTCCGGGCCGGCGTTGTAGGCCGCCACGGCCAGGGTGATGTCATTGTCGAACAAATTGAGCATGCGCTTGAGGTAGCGGGCCCCTCCCTGCACGTTGTCTTCCGGGTCCAGGCGGTTTTCCACGCCCATCTCGCGGGCAGTATCCGGCATCAATTGCATCA
The DNA here is from genome assembly GCF_023093815.1 of Pseudomonas sp. PNPG3. NCBI lineage: Bacteria > Pseudomonadati > Pseudomonadota > Gammaproteobacteria > Pseudomonadales > Pseudomonadaceae > Pseudomonas > Pseudomonas sp. PNPG3. Next base: position 276,509 of record NZ_JALLKV010000002.1, on the reverse strand, counting down.
GCCCCACCGCGCCCGCTGGCGAACGCGCCTTGGGGTTGTAACCGGACTCGGCCTTGATCACCGCATGCAGCAACGCCGGGGGTACGTCGTGGGTGCGCGCCGCGGCGGCGACCAGCTTGGCGTAGGGGCGGCCGGTGATGAGCTGCGCGTTGGCCGGGCCGGCCTGGGCCTTCGGCTCGCTGATCACCGTTTCATAGAGGCGCCCGGGTCGATGGACGTTGGTCAGTATGTAGCTGCCTTTGGCGTCGATGGAAATGTACACATCGGCCTGGGCAGCACCTGCCACCAGCCAGATCAAACCGAGAATGAGTCCACGCATGTCGGTCGCCTCTTCGTGGTCTCCCCCGATGTTGGGGGATATACCCCGGAAAACCCGGTGTCGATGACCACGACGCAAGCACTGTGCCGCTTCGCGTGCCGCATGGTGCAAGGCGCCAGCGCAGGCGTGCACGGCTGTTGCATGGAGCCAGCAAAAGCTTGTCCCCATGCAGCGGAGGGCTTCACCATGCAGCGCAGAACCAACCCTCAACGTGGCTTCACCCTGCTCGAACTTTTGGTGGTGCTGGTGGTGCTCGGCCTGTTGGCCGGTATCGTCGCGCCCAAGTACTTCAGCCAGCTCGGCCGCTCCGAAGCCAAGGTGGCGCGGGCGCAGATAGAGGGGCTGAGCAAGGCCCTGGACCTGTACCGCCTGGAAGTCGGCCACTACCCCAGCAGTGAGCAGGGCCTGCAGGCCCTGGTGGTCGCCCCCAATGGCGAAGCGCGCTGGACCGGCCCGTACCTGCAGAAGGCCGTGCCGCAAGACCCGTGGGGCCGCGCATACATCTACCGGCAACCCGGCGAGAACGGCGGCGAGTACGACCTGCTGTCGATGGGCAAGGACGGCCAGCCCGGTGGCGACGGGGAAAACGCCGAAATCACCAGTTGGCAGTAGGGAGAACGGCCATGCGCTACAGCCTCAAGGCCCTGGGCAGGCAGGGTGTGGTGCAGTTGCAGATCGACGCCGAGGACGCCGACCAGGCCCGCCGCCAGGTCGAGGACCAGGGCTTGCGCGTGCTCAGCCTGCATGGCCACGGCGGCGCCTTGCGCGGCATGGCCTGGCGCCGCGAAGCAAGCTTTGACCTGGTGCTGTTCAGCCAGGAACTCTCGACCCTGCTCAACGCCGGCCTGCCGCTGATCGACGCGCTGGAAAGCCTGGCGGAAAAGGCCCCCGCAGCCGCAGCGCGCAAAGTGCTCGCCGAACTGGTCCGCCAACTGTACGAAGGCCGCTCGCTGTCCCAGGCCCTGGGCCAGCAGCCACGGGTGTTCCCGCCGCTATACGTGGCGCTGGTACAGTCCAGCGAGCGTACCGGCGCGCTCGGCGACGCCCTCGCCCGCTACATAAGCTACCGCCAGCGCCTGGACCTGGTCCGGCAGAAGCTGGTGGGTGCCTCGGTCTACCCGATGCTGCTATTGCTGGTGGGCGGTGGCGTGGTGCTGTTCCTGCTTGGCTACGTGGTGCCGCGTTTCAGCCAGGTGTTCGAGGGCATGGGCACCGAGTTGCCCTGGCTGTCTCGGCTGCTGATGCAGATCGGGCTATTCCTGCATGCCCAGCAACTACCGCTGGCATTGGGCGCCCTCGGTGCGGCCACTGCGCTGTGGCTGCTGCGCCGCCAGCCATGGGTACGGCGCTGGGCAGCCTGCCAGCTGCGGCGCCTGCCGGCACTTCACCAACGCCTGATGATGTACGAACTGGCGCGCTTCTATCGCTCATTGGGCATCCTGCTGCAAGGCGGTATCCCCATCCTCACCGCCATGGGCATGGCCCGCGGCCTGCTCGGCAGCGCGGCGGCCGAGGGCCTGGAGCACGCCAGCCAGCGGGTCGCCGAAGGGTTGCCCCTGTCCGATGCGTTGGAGGCCGGGCAACTGGTGACGCCGGTGTCGTTGCGCCTGCTGCGCGCCGGCGAGCAGTCCGGCAACCTGGGCGAAATGCTGGAGCGCTGCGCCGACTTCCATGACCAGGAAATCGGCCGCTGGGTGGAATGGTTCGTCAAGCTGTTCGAACCGCTGCTGATGACCTTCATCGGCCTGCTGATCGGCCTGATCGTGATCCTGATGTACATGCCGATCTTCGAACTGGCCTCGAGCATTCACTGAAATCTCTGACCCAGGATGAAAGCCCACGACCGAGCTGGCCATGTCTGCAATCGATGAATGATCTGCTCATATCATTCATCGTGATAATAACCTTCGTCCCGTTCGATTCGTGCCTCACGCGCAAGACACTCACACTCCGCCCACTACTAATACATTGGCGGAGTTCTCCATGGAACAATCATTCAAACCCTTGCGCTTCCCCCTCGCTGCCCTGGCAGTGGTGGTGATCAGCGCTTGTGGCCGAACCCCAGACGCAGTGCAGGCTCCCACCGCGCCGAAGGTCAGCGTGGCCAAGGTGATCGAGCAACCGATCAATGAATGGGACGAGTTCACCGGCCGCCTCGAAGCGCCGGAAACCGTCGAGGTACGCCCACGGGTCTCCGGCCAGATCGACCTGGTAGCCTTCACCGAAGGCGCCCAGGTCAAGAAAGGCGACCTGCTGTTCCAGATCGATCCACGCCCGTTCCAGGCAGAGGTCCGCCGCCTCGAAGCCCAACTGCAGCAGGCCAAGGCCACCGCCATTCGCAGCGCCAACGAAGCCCGCCGTGGCGAACGCCTGCGTGACAGCAACGCCATTTCCGCAGAACTGGCCGAATCGCGTAGCAGCGCCGCCGCCGAAGCCCGCGCCGGGGTCGACGCGATCCAGGCCCAGCTCGACCTGGCACGCCTGAACCTCAGCTTCACCCGTGTCACCGCGCCCATCAGCGGCCGTGTCAGCCGCGCCCAGTTCACCGCCGGCAACATCGTCACCGCCGATGTCACCCCGCTGACCAGCGTGGTCTCCACCGACAAGGTCTACGCCTACTTCGACGCCGACGAGCGCGTGTACCTCAAGTACACCCAGCTGGCCCGCGAAGGCCAGCGCGGCCAGAGCACCCCGGTGTACCTGGGCCTGACCAACGAAACCGGCAACCCGCACCTGGGCCAGATGAACTTCGTCGACAACCAGGTCAACCCGCGCACCGGCACCATCCGTGGCCGTGCGGTGTTCGACAACAGCGACGGCCAGTTCACCCCAGGCCTGTATGCACGCCTGAAGCTGGTGGGCAGCGCCCAGTACCAGGCCGTGCTGATCAACGACGAAGCCGTGGGCACCGACCTTGGCAAGAAGTTCGTGCTGGTCATGGACAAGGACAACAAGGCCGCCTACCGCGCCGTGGAGCTGGGGCCGAAGCTGGAAGGCCTGCGCATCGTGCGCAGCGGCCTGGGCAAGGACGACCGCATCGTGGTCAAGGGCCTGCAGCGTGTGCGCCCTGGCTCACCGGTCACCCCGGAAGAGACACCGATGGCCAGCGAACAGACCCTCGCCGCCCTCGCCCAGCAGCGCCAGGCCCTGGAGGCCAGCAACCCGGCGCCGAAGGTGGCGGGCAACAACGTGAAAGTCGCCAGCGCCCAGGCGCCACGCGGTTAAGGGACCACACCGATGAACTTCTCGAAATTCTTCATTACCCGGCCAATTTTCGCCGCGGTGCTGTCGTTGGTGCTGCTGATCGCGGGTTCGATCTCGCTGTTCCAGCTGCCGATCAGCGAATACCCCGAAGTGGTGCCGCCCACCGTGGTGGTGCGCGCCAACTTCCCCGGCGCCAACCCCAAGGTCATCGGCGAAACCGTCGCCGCGCCACTGGAGCAGGCGATTACCGGCGTGGAGAACATGCTGTACATGTCCTCCCAGTCCACCGCTGACGGCAAGCTGACGCTGACAATCACCTTCGCCCTTGGCACCGACCTGGACAACGCCCAGGTGCAGGTGCAGAACCGCGTCACGCGTACCCAGCCCAAGCTGCCCGAGGAAGTGACCCGCATAGGCATCACGGTCGACAAGGCCTCGCCCGACCTGACCATGGTCGTGCACCTGACCTCGCCGGATAACCGCTACGACATGCTCTACCTGTCCAACTACGCCATCCTCAACATCAAGGATGAGCTGGCGCGCCTGGGCGGCGTGGGCGATGTGCAGCTGTTCGGCATGGGCGACTACTCGCTGCGCGTGTGGCTGGACCCGAACAAGACCGCTTCGCGCAACCTCACCGCCAGTGATGTGGTGGCTGCAATCCGCGAGCAGAACCGCCAGGTGGCCGCCGGCCAGCTGGGCGCCCCACCCGCCCCCGGTTCGACCAGCTTCCAGCTGTCGATCAACACCCAGGGTCGTCTGGTCAATGAGGAAGAGTTCGAGAACATCATCATCCGCGCCGGTGCCGATGGCGAAATCACCCGCCTGAAGGACATCGCCCGGGTCGAACTCGGTTCCAGCCAGTACGCCCTGCGTTCGCTGCTGAACAACCAGCCGGCGGTGGCCATTCCGATCTTCCAGCGCCCAGGCTCCAACGCCATCGAGATCTCCGACGAAGTGCGGGCGAAAATGGCCGAGCTGAAGAAGGACTTCCCCGAGGGCATGGACTACAGCATCGTCTATGACCCGACCGTGTTCGTCCGTGGTTCCATCGAAGCCGTGGTACACACCCTGTTCGAAGCGCTGGTGCTGGTGGTGCTGGTCGTCATCCTGTTCCTGCAGACCTGGCGTGCCTCGATCATCCCGCTGATGGCCGTGCCGGTATCGCTGATCGGTACCTTTGCCGTGATGCACCTGTTCGGCTTCTCGCTCAACGCGCTGTCATTGTTCGGCCTGGTCCTGGCCATCGGTATCGTGGTGGACGATGCCATCGTCGTGGTGGAGAACGTCGAGCGCAACATCGGCCTGGGCCTGAAACCGCTGGAAGCCACGCAAAAGGCCATGGGCGAAGTGACCGGGCCGATCATCGCCACCGCCCTGGTGCTGTGCGCGGTGTTCGTACCTGCTGCGTTCATTTCCGGCCTGACCGGGCAGTTCTACAAGCAGTTCGCTCTGACCATCGCCATTTCCACGGTCATCTCGGCATTCAACTCGCTGACCCTGTCGCCGGCCCTGGCAGCCGTGCTGCTGAAGGACCACCATGCGCCCAAGGACCGTTTCTCGCGGTTCCTGGAAAAACTGCTGGGCAGCTGGCTGTTCGCCCCGTTCAACCGCTTCTTCGACCGCGCTTCCAACCGCTACGTCGGCGGCGTGCGTCGGGTCATCCGCTCCAGCGGCATCGCCCTGTTCGTGTATGCCGGCCTGATGGGCCTGACCTACCTCGGCTTCTCGTCCACCCCGACCGGTTTCGTGCCGGCCCAGGACAAGCAGTACCTGGTGGCGTTCGCCCAGCTGCCTGACGCGGCCAGCCTCGACCGCACCGAAGCGGTGATCAAGCGCATGAGCGAAATCGCCCTGAAGCAGCCTGGCGTGGCCGACTCGGTAGCCTTCCCTGGCCTGTCGATCAACGGTTTCACCAACAGCCCGAACAGCGGCATCGTGTTCACCCCGCTCAAGCCGTTCGACGAGCGCAAGGACCCGAGCCAGTCGGCGGCGGCCATCGCGGCTGCACTGAATGCCCAGTTCGCCGACATCCAGGACGCCTACATCGCGATCTTCCCGCCACCGCCGGTACAAGGCCTGGGCACCATCGGCGGCTTCCGTCTGCAGATCGAAGACCGTGGCAACCTGGGCTACGAGGCGCTGTACAAGGAAACCCAGAACATCATCGCCAAGAGCCACAACGTGCCGGAACTGGCGGGCCTTTTCACCAGCTACCAGGTCAACGTGCCCCAGGTCGATGCCGCCATCGACCGGGAAAAGGCCAAGACCCACGGCGTGGCGATCACCGACATCTTCGACACCCTGCAGGTCTACCTGGGCTCGCTGTACACCAACGACTTCAACCGCTTTGGCCGTACCTATCAGGTCAACGTCCAGGCCGAGCAGCAGTTCCGCCTCGATGCCGAGCAGATCGGCCAGCTGAAGGTGCGCAACAACCTCGGCGAGATGATCCCGCTGGCGACCTTCCTCAAGGTCAGCGACACCTCCGGGCCTGACCGGGTGATGCACTACAACGGTTTCATCACCGCCGAGATCAACGGCGCCGCGGCACCGGGCTACAGCTCCGGCCAGGCCGAAGCTGCCATCGAGAAGCTGCTGAAGGAGGAACTGCCCAACGGCATGACCTTCGAGTGGACCGACCTGACCTACCAGCAGATCCTTTCGGGCAATACCGCGCTGTTCGTGTTCCCGCTGTGCGTGCTGCTGGCCTTCCTGGTGCTTGCCGCCCAGTACGAAAGCTGGAGCCTGCCGCTGGCAGTGATCCTGATCGTGCCGATGACCCTGTTGTCGGCCATCACCGGGGTGATCGTGTCGGGGGGTGACAACAACATCTTCACCCAGATCGGTCTGATCGTACTGGTGGGCCTGGCGTGCAAGAACGCGATCCTGATCGTCGAGTTCGCCAAGGACGAACAGGCCAAGGGGCTCGACCCGCTGGCTGCGGTACTGGAAGCCTGCCGCCTGCGCCTGCGGCCGATCCTGATGACCTCGATCGCTTTCATCATGGGTGTGGTTCCACTGGTGTTCAGCTCCGGTGCCGGTTCTGAAATGCGCCATGCCATGGGCGTGGCGGTGTTCTCGGGAATGATCGGGGTTACCGTGTTCGGCCTGTTCCTGACCCCGGTGTTCTTCTTCCTGATTCGCCGTTTCGTCGAGCGTCGCCAGGCCCGCAAGGCCGAACGCGCCCAATCGCTGGAGAGCCATGCATGAACCTGCTCAAACCCTTGACCCCGAGCTTGCTGGCGCTCGCCTTGGCGGCCTGTGCAGTAGGCCCGGACTACCAGGCGCCAGCCACCGAGCCCGCGCAGCTGGCCAGCGACATACAGGCCAAGGCCTACGACCGTAGCCGTTTCGAAAGCCTGTGGTGGAAGCAGTTCGACGACCCGGTGCTGAACCAGCTGGTGCAGACGTCGCTGGATGGCAACCGTGATCTGCGCGTGGCCTTCGCCCGCCTGAAGTCGGCCCGTTCGATCCGTGAAGACGCCGAAAACGATCAGTTTCCGGTGGTCACCAGCCGCGCCAGCAGCGACATCGGCAAGGGCCAGATCCCCGGCCAGACCACGCAGCGGGTAAACAGTGAGCGCTACGACCTGGGCCTGGACATGGCCTGGGAGCTTGACCTGTTCGGCCGCATCCAGCGCCAGATCGAAGCCAGCGAAGCCCAGGAAGCAGCAGCCGCGGCCGACCTGCAGCAGCTGCAGGTCAGCCTGATCGCCGAACTGGTGGATGCTTACGGCCAGCTGCGTGGGGCGCAGTTGCGCGAAAAGATCGCCCTGGCCAACCTCAAGACCCAGCAGGAATCGCGGGCCATCACCGAAACCCTGCGCGATGCCGGCGTGGGCAACGACCTTGATGTGGTGCGGGCCGACGCGCGCCTGGCCGGGGTCGAAGCCACCGTACCGCAACTGCAGGCGGAACAGGCACGGGCCCGGCATCGCATCGCCACCCTGCTCGGTCAGCGCCCCGAGGCGCTCAGCGTCGACCTGTCGCCCAAGGCACTGCCGGCCATCGCCAAGGCGCTACCGGTGGGTGACCCGGGAGAACTGCTGCGCCGCCGCCCGGACATCCGCAGCGCCGAACGCCAGCTGGCGGCTGCCACCGCCAACGTTGGCGTGGCCACGGCCGACTTGTTCCCGCGCGTCAGCCTCAGTGGCTTCCTCGGCTTTACTGCTGCACGTGGTTCGCAGATAGGTTCCTCGGCAGCCAATGCCTGGGCGCTGGGCCCGAGCATAACGTGGACCGCCTTCGACCTGGGCAGCGTGCGCGCCCGACTGCGCGGTGCCAAGGCCGATGCCGAAGGGGCACTGGCCAACTATGAACAGCAGGTGTTGCTGGCCCTGGAAGAATCGGCCAACGCCTTCAGCGACTATGACAAGACCCAGCAGCGGCTGTTGTCGCTGATGCGCCAGAGCGACGCCAGCCGCAAGGCGGCGGAACTGGCCTCGATTCGTTATCGCGAGGGTACGGTGGACTACCTGGTGCTGCTCGATGCCGAGCGTGAGCGGCTGAGCGCAGAAGATGCGCAGGCCCAGGGTGAAGTCGAGTTGTACCGCGGCATCGTCTCCATCTACAAGGCCCTGGGCGGCGGCTGGCAACCGGAGACCGTAGCCAGCGCGCGCTGATACACCCGCTTCAACGACTCCTTTGGTTGGCCCCTCCCCCAACCGTTTGCCCCGCAGGCCTTGGTCCGCGGGGCTTTTTTATGCTGATTGAGGGTGTGTGCAGGGACCTGGTTGCATTTACCACCCGGCTAGCCCAAGCTCTGCCCTTCCCGCCGCCCCGGATCGTCCGATGCACAGACGCAACCGCTACCTGATCGCCCTGCTGCTGTTGATCCTGGTATCGGCCCTGTTCGGCTACCTGTGGCGCGACGCTCCGCCAGCCCCGCCTACCCTGCCTGCGCACAGCTACGCCAAGGCCCTGCGCCAGGCCCATGAGGGCCAACCCGGCGCTGCACGGGTGCTGTACCAGCAACTGCAGCGCACCGACCTGCCGCCCATTCGCCGTGCCGCCTTGTATGCCGAACTGCCAAACTACCCTTCGCCCCAGGCATTGAAACTCGCCCGTCAGGACCTCGAGCATGCCGACCCGCAGGTGCGCCGTGCAGCCATTGCCGGTATTCGCCGCCTGCTGCCGGCGGCGCAGCGCAGCCTGGTACTCGGCCCACTGCTGGACGACGACGAGCAAAGCGTGCGCTTTGCCGCGGTAGATGCCCTGCTCGGCCTTGCTCCGGATGACATCGGCCTTTATTTCGGCCCGCTACAGGTCGCCCTGGAGCAATACCAGCAGGCCCTCGAGCAACAACCCGAAGACGCCAACGCCCAAGTCCACCTGGCGCGCCTCTACCTGCACGAAAACGACTACACCCTGGCCGACACCGCCCTGCAGCGAGCCCTGGCGGTAGCGCCAGGCAACCTCGACGCACTGGCGACTCAGGTACGCCTGCTGGAGCGCCAGGGCTATCACGACGCCTCGCGTCAGATACTGGGCAAAGCCCTTGCGCTAAGCCCCGATTCGGCCTTTCTGCAGTACGAACTGGGGCTCTGGCTTAACCGTCACGAACAGCGCGAATACGCACTGCTGGCCTTGTCCCGTGCCGTCGAACTGGACCCGGACAACGCCGACTACCGCTATACACTGGCAGTCACCTTGCATGAACTGGAACAACTCGACGCCGCGCAAAAGCAACTGGAAATCGTGCTCAACCGCCAGCCGGCCAATCGCCGGGCACGGGTGTTGCTGATTAAGTACTGGAAGGAAACCGGCCAGTTGCAGAACGTGCAGGTGCTGCTGGCCGAGCTGGAGCGGCAGAACCCGGACGACCCAGTGTTGCAACAGGGCCTGTAAGCAACGTCCGAAAATTTGTTGAACCCCGGGGCTGTGCCCAGGGTCCAGTGGATATCGGACCACCCTTCAGGAGAGTGTGTTGTGGCCAGTTCGTTGGCGCTGGACGAACGTGCATTGATCCTGGCGCCCCCGCCAATAGCCGCAGATACTGCTCGCCTGCTCGCTTCTGCGGGCATCGACACCCTGTGTGCGGTCGACCTGGCCAACCTGCAAGCCTGCCTGGCCGAAGGCGCAGGCCTGGCGATCATTGCCGAGCAAGCGTTCAAACAGGGCCCAAGTGCATTGCTGCAAGAATTCATCGACCAGCAACCGTGCTGGTCGGACCTGCCCATCGTGCTGCTCGGTCAAGGAAGCCAAGCGGCCAAGGGCTCGACCAACCTCCCGGTGGGCAACCTGGTCCTGCTGGTCGCACCATTCGAAAACGCCCAGCTGCTGCGCATGACCCAGTCCGCCCTGCGCAACCGGCGTCGGCAGTATCTGGCACGCGACCAGTTGCAAGACCTGCAGCAACGCCTTGACGCCAAGGCCGCACCTCCCGGCGAAGACCAGCAACGCAGCGAGTTCGCACGCCACCAGACGCGCAAGATGGAGGCCATCGGCCAACTGGCCGGGGGGGTCGCCCACGACTTCAACAACCTGCTCACCAGCATTGGTGGTAGCTTCGAGCTGATTGACCGGCGCTTGCGACAGGGTCGCAGCGATGGCCTGGACAACGTGCTGCGCATGGGCCGCGAGGCGGTGTCACGCGCCGCGCGCCTGACCCACCGCCTGCTGGCCTTCTCTTCTCGGCAATCGCTGCACACCCAGCAGGTCGGCCTGCACGACCTGCTCCAGGCAAAACGCCTGAAGGCTTGCGTGACCCCGACCGTGACCCTGCAGGTGCAAATCGCCAAGAACCTGTGGTCGGTCGAAGCCGATGACCAACAGTTACAGGAGGCCCTCGATAACCTGTTGCTCAATGCCTGCGAAGCCATGCCCAATGGCGGCCAGCTGCGCATCGAGGCAAGTAACCAGCACATCGGCGCCGGGCAATTCGCTGGCGGTGCCCTGTGCGCCGGCGACTATGTACGCCTGCGAGTCATCGATGACGGCCAGGGCATGGCGCAAAGCACGCTGGAGCATGCCTTCGAGCCGTTCTTCAGCACCAAGGCGATCGGCCAGGGCATCGGCCTTGGCCTGTCGATGGTTTACGGCTTCAGCAAGCAATCCCACGGACATGTCACCTTGCACAGCCAGATCGGCCACGGGACCCGGGTGGACCTTTATCTGCCGCGCCATGTCGACCAGGGCCAGGCACCTGTCAAACCCGTACAACCCGTGCGAGGTTACCAGGGCCATCACGTGCTGGTAGTCGAGGACGACCCCCATGTACGCCAATTGCTCTGCCAGGCCCTGCGCGAGGATGGCTTCGCCTGCCACAGTGCCGCCGACGCCAATGAGGGCCTTAAGGTACTGCGTTCGACACAACCGGTGGATCTGCTGATCAGCGATGTCGGCTTGCCCGGCATGAATGGCCGCCAGTTGGCCGAGATTGCCCGCAACCTGCGCCCACGCTTGCCAGTACTGTTCATCACCGGCTATGCAGAAACCGCCATGGCCCGCGAGGGCTTCCTGGAGGCGGGGATGCACCTGATCAGCAAGCCCTTCGAGCTGAAGCAGCTGCAGGCCCAGGTGACCCAGATACTGGGCAAGCCCTGAACCGCTTCACTCCTCGAGCATGCGTAGCGCCTCATCCACCAGGTCCGCCAGCGGGAACGGCTTGTTCATCAATGCCGTGCCCGGCTGCTCGAGCAACTGCGCTTCGATCGGCTGCCCCGCATAGCCGGTAATGAAAAGGATCTTCTGCAACGGCAGCTGCATGCGCATGGCCTTGGCCACCTGGCGGCCACTGAAACCACCCGGCAAGCCAATGTCGGTGATCACCAGGTCGAACGGGCCGTCATGGCGGAAGCGCTCCAGTGCGCTATTGGCGTCGCCCACATCAATGACTTCGAAACCACGTTCGGTCAGGTACTCGCACATCACAGCACGCAAACCGAGCTCGTCATCGACCAGCAACAGGCGCTGCCTCCCGGCCATGCGCTGCGTCCGTTGCACAACCGCAGGCGCCTCGGGTACCGGGTCATGCCACCTTGGAAAAAGCATGCAGACCTTGGTGCCCTGGTTCGGCGCCGACTCGATCCAGGCGTAGCCCCCCGACTGGCCGACAAACCCATACACCATCGACAAACCAAGGCCTGAGCCACGCCCGACCGGCTTGGTGGTGAAGAACGGTTCAAAGGCCCTGGCAATGTCCACGGCCGGCATGCCATGGCCATCATCCTCCACATACAACGCAACGTAGTCGCCTGGTGGCAGGCCGCTCTCATCCGGGAAACACCTTGTCAGCCGCTGGTTGATGCTGCGCAGCGTGACATTGCCGCGATCAAGGCACGCTTCGCGGGCGTTGGTGCAAAGATTGATCAAGGCATTTTCCAGCTGGGAAACATCAAGGTTCACCGCCCACGGCGTGACATCCAGCTGCCAGTGCAAGCGCATCTCGGCGCCCAGCGTGCTCCGCAGCAGTGGTTCGCTCAAGCGCAATTGCCGGTTGAAGTCCAGCGGCCTGGGCGCCAAAGGTTGATGACGGGAAAACGCCAGCAGGCGATGGGTCAGCTCCATGGCACGCTGCACCGAATCTCGCGCGACCTCGACATACGCCTCCACCCGCTCCAGCCGTCCTTCCTGCAGGCGCCGCTGAAGCAGTTCGAGGCTGCCACCGATGCCGGACAACAAGTTGTTCAATTCATGGCCCATGCCCCCGGCCAACTGCCCAACCACCTCCAGACGCTCGTTGTTGCGCATCAGCGTTTCGGATTGACGAGCAGCCTCCTCACGTTCCCCGGTGATATCCCGGCCAACGGCAGTCAGCAGGCTGCCATCGAACCGTGCACTCCAGCGAAAACAGTGGTAATGGCCATCGCGGTGGCGCAGGCGCGTCTCTATCTGCTCGGTATCCTGGTACTGCAGGCACCCGGAAACAGCCACCTCTACCTCAGCGCGATCTGCCGGATGTACCAGGTCCAGCACCGGAGTGCCCAGTACCTGCTCTTCAGACCAGCCCAGGATGCGATACCAGGCGGGGTTGGCGGCACACACCTTCAGCTCGGGAGTGACGGTCATCATCGCATCACGCGACAGCTGCCAGAACTGCTCGCGCTCCACCAGGTGTCGCTCGACCTGCCGCTGGAATTCTTGCGCCTGCTCCCGCCAGTGGCGATGCGCCTCGACGCTGGCCGTGGTTTCGATCACCGCGTGCAGAAACCCTGCCACGTTGCCCAGTTCATCGTGCAACGGTGTGTAACCGAACGCACACCACAACGGCTCCCCGCCTTGGCCGCAGCCAATACGCAGTGGTGGGTCCTCGACAAAGCTCGAGCGCCCCTCGAGCGCCTTGAACACCCACGGTCCCATCGCCGGCCACTCATCGCTCCACAGCGCATCGAAGGACATGCCCAATGCATCCGGGGCAACCCGCCGCAATGCCCGATAGCCTTCATTGTGGACCACGCTGAGGTCTGGTCCCCAGACCACGGCACACGGGAACGGTGACAATTGCATCATGTCGACGGCAATGCGCAACGAAGCCGGCCAGCGCGGCAGCGGCCCGAGCGGTGTTCGCCCCCAGTCGAACCGTGCAATCCGTTCGCCCATGAGGTCGACCGGTGCCAGCACAGACGGCTTCAGGATGACCATCGACGCAGGCTCGCGCGGCGTACCATTTGTGACCACTGTCGTGACTCCAGCATGATTCAGAAAAAGTACGGGCGCTGCGTGAATGTGGTTCACGTTAGCACAACACACGCCACGCAATATGGCGTACCGGCACCTGAGAGCTATGCTCATTAGGTTTTCCCTCGGGCCGGGGGAGCAACGGCCCATTCAGGTTGCCGACGGGAGCGTGGTCATGAGCAAGAAAATGCTGGTGGTGCTGACCAATACAGCCAAGTATCCGACCCTCAAGCGGGCGACCGGCTTGTGGCTGGGGGAAGCGGTGCACTTTGTCGAAAAAGTCGAAAAAGCCGGTTACGAGGTCGATTATGTCAGCCCGCTGGGCGGCTACGTCCCTGTCGACCCGCATAGCTTGCAGATGGCGCCCGACCTGGACTGGCTGTGGTATGACGACAAGCGCTTCATGACCCGCCTGGGCAACACCTTGAGCCCTGGCCAGGTGAAGGCAGAAGAGTACAGCGTCATCTACTACACCGGCGGGCACGGAGTGATGTATGACTTTCCTGACAACCAGCCGCTGCAAGAGCTGGCCCGCCGGGTGTACGAGCACAAGGGCATTGTCGCGGCGGTTTGCCATGGCGTTGTCGGCCTGCTGAACATCAAGCTCAGCGACAACAGCCTGTTGCTCAAGGACCGTCAGGTGACCGGCTTCTCCAATACCGAGGAGAAACTCGTCGAACTGGACAAGGTGGTCCCCTTCCTGACGGAAACCGAGCTGGGTGCCCGCGGTGGTACCTACAGCAAGCATGAAGACCCGTGGCAGCCGTTCGTGGTGGCCGATGATCGGCTGATCACCGGGCAGAACCCGGCCTCCACGGCCCAGTTGGCCGAAAAAGTGCTCGCCAGGCTGAAGCGAGGCTGACAACGAGGTTCTGCTTTTCTGTAAAACCGCAACACTTTTGGCCTACAGCCGGAGCATCATCAAGCACATAGGATCAGCGTTGACCTGTTCAACCCGAACAGCAAGGTTCAACGGAGCGGCGGTCCTATGGCAGCAATACCGAGTCTCGGCATCAACTGGCGGAAGTTACTGTTGATATTGTCCATCGGCGCAATACCGGTACTGTCCGGGTTACTGATGATGAACTATCAACTGGATAGAAAACTTGAGGAGAATGCCAAGGTTTCTGTTCAAGAGGCGATTTTCAGCATCGACCAGGCACTGGGCCGCATGGAAGGCGATCTGGACCTGATCCTGCCATTGGCAGGCAAGCCCTGTGACGAAGTGCTTGGTACGCTGGAGCAGAGAGTCGCCAACAGCCCGCACCTTCGCTCACTGATACTCACCCGCGACCAACAAGCGTATTGTGCGACGGACATGGACCCTTTGGCGTACAACTCGGCTTTTGCCCTGTCCGGACGGCAGACAGAGCTGGCATTCGACGCTCCATCGTCGCCTAACGCGGCGATCATCAAAGTCCAGAGACCGAACAGCGACCCTGGGATAATCGCAACAGCGTACGGTCGGCAGCTGCGTGACGAACTGCGTGCTTTCCAGGACGGCCTGACACTGCTTCTGGAATTCAGCGACCTGTATATCTGGAGCGAGGGAGACAGCCGCGACGCACAACGCCCCTCCCAGGCCGAATTCACCGAGCGATCGGTTTCCCAGAAATATGGTTACGTGGTGATCGGCGGTTACCCCAAAGGGTACGCCACCCAGGAGTTTCGCCTATCCCTGCATCAGGTACTGCCCTCGCTGGTATTGGTCGGGGTCGCCAGCATGTTCATCATGTACCTGGGCCTGACCATTTCGGGCAAGAAGAAGGGTTGATACCGCCGCCATCGAATCGTGACGGCGGTACCCTGGGGTTACTCGGTGCTCAGCACACCACGACGTACCTGGTCGCGCTCGATGGATTCGAACAGGGCCTTGAAGTTGCCTTCGCCAAAGCCGTCATCCCCCTTGCGCTGGATGAACTCGAAGAACACCGGGCCGAGCAGGGTCTCGGAAAAGATCTGCAGCAGCAGGCGCTTGTCGTCAGGCTGGGAGGCACCATCGAGGAGGATACCGCGTGCTTTCAACTGGTCGACCGGCTCGCCATGACCTGGCAGGCGCTCTTCGAGCATCTCGTAGTAGGTTTGCGGCGGTGCAGTCATGAAGCGCATGCCGAAGCCCTTGAGGGCGTCCCAGGTCTTGAGCAGGTCATCGGTCAGGAAGGCGACGTGCTGGATGCCTTCGCCGTTGAACTGCATCAGGAACTCTTCGATCTGCCCGGAGCCCTTGGACGATTCTTCGTTCAGCGGGATGCGGATCATGCCATCCGGTGCGGTCATGGCACGCGAAGTCAGGCCGGTGTACTCACCCTTGATGTCGAAATAGCGGATTTCGCGGAAGTTGAACAGCTTCTCGTAGAAGCCGGCCCAGTACGACATGCGCCCGCGATAAACGTTGTGGGTGAGGTGGTCGATGATCTTCAGGCCGGCACCCACCGGGTTGCGGTCCACACCCTCGATGAACTCGAAGTCGATATCGTAGATCGAGCTGCCTTCCTCGAAACGGTCGATCAGGTACAGCGGCGCACCGCCGATGCCCTTGATCGCCGGCAGGCGCAGTTCCATCGGGCCGGTTTCGATTTCCACCGGCTGGGCGCCCAGTTCCAGGGCGCGGGCATAGGCCTCATGGGCATTGCGCACGCGGAACGCCATGCCGCATACCGACGGGCCGTGTTCGGCAGCGAAGTACGAGGCGATGCTCTTGGGTTCGTTGTTCAGGATCAGGTTGATGTCACCCTGGCGATACAGGTGCACATCCTTGGAACGGTGGGTAGCGACCTTGGTGAAGCCCAGCATCTGGAATACCGGCTCGAGTACGCCAGGGGTCGGCGAAGCCAGTTCGATGAATTCAAAGCCCATCAGGCCCATCGGATTGTCGAAGATATCAGCCATGTTCGTGTCCTCATCTGCAGCGAAAGATTATTGATTGCGTGGGATGTGGAACGGAAACGGCGGGGAGCACGGGATACCCCGCACGCTGCGGGCGAGGAAATCACCTATTATCAGCTTGAACCCATGGTATGTCATATGGACCCATTCTCGGCGGGCTTGATCCTTCGGCATCGAAGGACCTTATTGTTGTATTCGTAAATGGATTCTACATTGCGTAAAATGGTTTGTCGCCCTTTAGTTGCTCACCGGTTCCGACAAGCGGCTATCCTCTCGTAATCCTTTATACAGATCAGGTCAGCATGCCCCTTACCGTCAAACGCCGCGCCGGCCTCGGCTGGCGCACCCTGTTGCCCTGGGTCGTCGGCGTGCTGCCCGTGGCATGCGGCCTGGCCGTGATGAACTGGCAGATCGAGCGTGAAATGCACGCCAGCAGCCAGGCTACCACCCGCCAGGTGGTGGAGCACGTCGAGCGCATTCTCGATAATCTGTCCAGCGCTGCCCATGCTCTGCTGCCGCTTGTCGACAGCCCGTGCGACGAGGTCCAGCTCATGCTGCGCGCCCAGGTCACGCGCAACGCCTTCGTACGCTCGACCAACCTGTTCCGGCACAACGCCCTTTATTGCACCTCGCTGTTCGGCGCATTCGACGAGCCGGTCAACCCCGGCGACTACATCGACGGCAAGCTGTGGCTGATGGACGGCAACTCGGTCACACCGGGCCACCCGCTGCTGGTGTATCGGGCCAGCGATGGCGACCGCGGCGCGATCAGTACGGTCGATGGCGAACACCTGCTGACGGCGCTGCGCCTGATCGGCCCCGATGAAGAGCTGCAGATCCGCGTGGGCGATGCCTGGCTGGGCAAGGATGGCATCGTGCACAAGGGCGTGCCCCCTGCCGCGGCCAGCGCGAATGTGCAGCTGGGCTCGACCCGTTACCCGTTCAGCGTGCATGGCGGCTACGGCGCCGACAAGCAGGGCCAGCTGTGGCGCAGCCACTATCCCGCCCTGTTCGGTCTGCTGCTGATACTGGGCGCGGTGGCCGGCCTGGTGTGCCGCTGGCAGGTTCGCCGCGCCACCTCGCCCCGTGCCGAACTGCGCCGGGCCCTGGAGGCCGACGAGTTCCTGCCGTACTTCCAGCCGGTAGTGCGCAAGGGCGACTACCGCTGGGCCGGCGCCGAAGTGCTGATGCGCTGGAACCACCCGCGCGAAGGCCTGGTGCGCCCCGACCTGTTCATCCCCTACGCCGAACACAGCGGGCAGATCGTCGCCATGACCCGTGCGCTGATGATGCACACCGCGCAGAGCCTGGCACCCTTTGCCGGGCTGCTGGAGGACGGTTTCCATATCGGCGTCAATATCACCGCCGACCACTGCCGCGACTTCAGCCTGCTGGACGATTGCCGAACCTTCCTCCAGCACTTCCCGCCAGGCCGGGTGGTGCTGACCCTGGAGCTGACCGAGCGCAAGCTGATCGAGCCCACGCCGGTGGCCCTGGAACTGTTCGAGAAGCTCGACGCCATGGGTGTGAAGATCGCCCTGGACGACTTCGGCACCGGCCAGTCAAGCCTCAACTACCTGCGCCAGTTCAAGGTCGATTACCTGAAGATCGACCAGAGCTTCGTCGCCATGATCGGTGGCGATGCGCTGTCGGTGCACATCCTCGAGACCATCATCGAGCTATCGGCCAAGCTGGGCCTGGGCATCGTTGCCGAGGGCGTGGAAACAGAAGCCCAGCGCGACTACCTGGCCCGTCATGAGGTGGACTTCCAGCAGGGCTACCTGTTCGCCAGGCCCATGCCGGCTGCCCAGTTCCTCGAAGCGCTGGCCGCACGCCCGGCTGCGTCGCGGTTGCCGCAAGCCGCGCCCCCTGAGATCATGCGCGGCTGATCCACCTGCTCAATTCCCTATTCGAGGCATTCGTGTCAAAAGGCATTCTTTCGTCGGTCATGGCGTCCTGTCTGTTCGCCGTGATGTACTTCTATACCTCTCTGCTCACGCCGCTCGATGGCGAGGAGATCTTTGGCTGGCGCACCCTGTTGACGCTGCCCTGCCTGACCCTGTTCATGCTTGTCTCGAAAGACTGGAAACGGGTGGGCGAACTGCTCGCCCGGGTAAAACATACGCCGCTGCTGTTGCTGGGCATGGTCGGCACATCGTGGCTGATGGGCGTGCAGCTGTGGCTGTTCCTCTGGGCGCCCCTGCACGGGCGCAGCCTTGAAGTGTCGATGGGCTATTTCCTGCTGCCGCTGGCCATGGTCCTGACCGGGCGGCTGGTGTATGGCGAGCGCCTGTCACGCCTGCAGAAGGTGGCCGTGGCCTGCGCTGCTCTGGGCGTGGGCCACGAGCTGTATCAGCATGGCAGTTTCGCCTGGGAAACCCTGGTGGTGACGATCGGCTACCCGATCTATTTCGTGTTGCGCAGGCGCTGCCGCACCGACCATTTGGGCGGCCTGTGGTGCGACATGTGCCTGCTGTTGCCATGGGCGCTGTATTTCGTGATCCAGGGTCCGCTTTCCCCTGCGGATCTGCAGGCACACCCTGGGCTGTATGCGTTGATCCCGATCCTCGGGGCGATCAGCGCCTCGGCCCTGATCGCCTACGTGCTGGCCAGCCGCCTGCTGCCTTTCAGCCTGTTCGGCCTGCTCAGCTACGTCGAGCCAGTGCTGCTGGTAGGCGTTGCGCTGTTGCTGGGCGAAACCATCGGCCCGGATCAGTGGCTGACCTACCTTCCGATCTGGGCCGCGGTGCTGGTACTGGTGATCGAGGGTTTCAAGCACCTGCTGCGTCAACGTCGCCGTTCGGTGTAAGCCGAACCTGACGCACCCGCCGCTCCTCGACCGCCTCCACGGTCAGCGTCCAGCCATTCCAGGCCAGGCGGTCACCAACCATAGGCAGGCGGTCGAGCAGGCTCATTACCAGGCCCGCGAGGGTCTGGTAGTCCTCGGTGGCGCGGGCGCAGAAGCCGGTACGTGCCTGCACCTGGCTCAGGTTCAACGCGCCGCTGACCACAAAGCCTTCACCTTCCTGAACGATGCCCGGGCCTTCGACCTCGCTGGCATCCGGCAACTCGCCGGCAATCGACTCCAGGATATCGGTCATGGTCAGCAGGCCGGTAAAGTCACCGAACTCGTTGACGACGAAAGCAATGTGCGTCGACTGGCCTCGCATCTGCTCCAGGGCATTGAGGATGCTGAAGCTCTCCAGCAGGTTCAGCGGTACTCGGGCCATGCCTTCCAGATCGGGCTGGTTGCCCGACAGCAGCTCCTTGAGCAGTTCCTTCTTGTGCACGAAGCCCAGTGGCTCGTCCACGCGGCCATCGCGGATCAGCGGCAGGCGCGAGTACGGCGAATTGGCCAGGGCTTGGGCAATGGCGTCGGCCGGCTGCGCCAGGTCGATCACATCGACCTCGGCGCGGGCGGTCATCACCGTGCGGATAGGCCGCTCGGCCAGGTTCAGCACGCCACTGATCATCACCCGTTCACGGCGGTCGAACAGCACCTGCTCCTCACCGCCTTCGACCAGGTCAGCGATTTCCTCGCCCACCTCGTCAGCCTCGACCCGGCGGCCACCCAGCAGGCGCAGCACGGCATGCGCGGTGCGCTCACGCAGCGGCCGGTGCTGCTGCAGGCTGCGCTTGCGGCGGGCACGGGCCAGCTGGTTGAACAGCTCGATCAGGATCGAGAAGCCGATGGCCGCGTACAGGTAGCCTTTGGGGATATGGAAGCCCAGGCCTTCGGCGGTGAGGCTGAAGCCGATCATCATCAGGAAGCCCAGGCACAGCATGATCACCGTGGGGTGGGCGTTGACGAAGCGGGTCAGCGGCTTGCTGGCAACGATCATGATGCCGATCGAGAAGATCACCGCGATCATCATCACCGACAACTGCTCGACCATGCCCACCGCGGTGATCACCGCGTCCAGCGAGAACACCGCATCAAGCACCACGATCTGCGCGACGATCGGCCAGAACGCAGCGTGGCGTACCGTGCCGCTGGCCTGGGCCACGTGGCCTTCCAGGCGTTCGTGCAGCTCCATGGTGGCCTTGAACAGCAGGAACACGCCACCGAACAGCATGATCAGGTCGCGGCCCGAGAAGCTCTTTTCGAACACCTCGAACAACGGCGCGGTCAGGGTGACCATCCACGAGATACTGGCCAACAGGCCAAGGCGCATGATCAACGCCAGGCTCAGGCCAATGACCCGTGCGCGGTCGCGCTGATGCGGCGGCAGTTTGTCGGCGAGGATGGCGATGAACACCAGGTTGTCGATACCCAGCACCAGCTCGAGGACGATAAGCGTCAACAGGCCCAGCCAGGCCGTGGGGTCGGCTAGCCATTCCATTAGCGGGTACTCACGAGGGCAGCGTCACGAGGACGGATGAAAGAAGGCCGGGAAGACCGGGGACTGGGGGGCTCCGCGAAGGTGCTCATATAGACCTTGTTAGCAAATTGGGAAAATGATCCTACAAGCTCAGCAGCTTTCCGTAATAGCGCAAAACTATTACAAAACCTGTAACAACCTTGTAGGAGCGGCCTTGTGTCGCGAACGGGCCGCACAGCGCCCCCCAGGTTTCAGGAGCGCTGCACCAACAGCTGGGGCCGCTCTGCGGCCCGATCGCGACACAAGGCCGCTCCTACACAAAAATGCGCTGGCCGTGCGTGAGGTACTTTTCTTCAATACCGCAGGCTGTCAATGCCCGAGCATGAAGGCCCACCTCAACCAAACGGATCCCCCTCATGAGCCTGTCCCTGTCCATGGCCGCTTTCGCACTTGCGGCCTCGATCTCCCCCGGCCCGGTCAACATCGTTGCGCTGGGCAGCGGTGCCCGCCATGGCCTGCGTGCCAGCCTGGCACATGTGGCTGGCGCCACGCTGGGCTTCTGCCTGCTGCTGGTGCTGGTCGGGCTGGGCCTGCATCAATTGTTGCTGCGCTGGCCTTTGCTGGGCCTGATTTTGCACTGGGGCGGCGTGGCGTTCCTGCTGTACATGGCATGGAAGCTGGCCAGCGACGATGGGCAACTGGGCAGTGCCCATCCCACCCAGGCTCCCTCGGCCTGGCACGGCGCGGCGATGCAATGGCTCAATCCCAAGGCATGGCTGGCAGCGGTGGCCGGGGTTGGTGCCTATACCGGCGGTGAGCAGCAGCTGCTGTGGCTGTTTGCCTGGATCTACGGGCCGATCTGCTTCATTTCAGTGGCCAGCTGGGCGTGGGCCGGGAGCGTGGTTCGCCAGTATCTGGGCAACCCACGGCACATGCGCCTGCTGAATCGGGGCTTGGCGCTGCTGCTCGTGGGCAGTGCGGTCTATCTGGTCATTTGAGCCTGGCTGCACCGACCCTATCGCTGCCCTCAAGGCCTGCGCAGTACCTGTGGGAGCTGGGTTGCCGGCGATAGGGCCACCACCGCCAAAAATGGCAATTCAGCCGAATGCATTGCGGTAATGGCCCGGTGTCGCCGCCAGGTGCTGCTTGAAGGCCCGCTGCAGGTGCGCCTGGTCGGCAAACCCGGCCTCCTGTGCAACCTCGGCAATAGCCCGGCCCTGACGCAATTGCGCCCTGGCCAGCTGCACGCGCTGGTCGAGCAGGTAACCATGCGGCGTCAGGCCGAAGCGTTGGCGGAACGCGCGAATCAGGTAGGAACGCGACAGGCCGCACGCCGCGCAGATGTCGTCCAGGCTCAGCGGGTCGCCACGATGGGCGCGAATGAACGCTGCCGCCGTGTCCAGTCGTGGGTTGCCCTCGTCGTTGACGCTGGCATCGCCGCCAAGCAAACCTGGAAGTGCGCCAAACAGCGCCGCCAGGCGCCCTTCCCGGTCTGGCACGCCGGCGTCGAACAGGTCGGCAAAGGCCTGCAACAGGCTCCGGTACAACACCGGCGAGCTACTCCAGGGCCGGGCCGGCAAGGTGAACCCCAGCGCCTGCAACCAAGGCATATCGACGAACATCATCAGGTAGGACCAGTGTTCCCCGTCGATGGGGTTGCAGGCATGCACCACACCTGGGTTCATCAGCACCGTGGTACCAGCAGCCACCTCTATGCACTGGTCACCGTACAGATAGGAGCTGCGCCCACCCGTTATCACTCCGATGGAAAAGCTCTCATGGGAATGCGCGGCGTAGCACACCTGGCGCCCGTCCCCTACCCGCCGGGCCTCGACAAAGGGCAACGCCGGGTCGCGCCAGAACCGTGATACCTCGATCATCCCTCACCCCGCTCGCCGCTGCCATGCGCCTGAATACTACACGCCTATCGCGGAAACAGGTCTAGCGTCCGCTCAACTTCGCCGACATCGATCGTGAAACCATCGCCGTCCGGTATCCCGACTACAAAGCCGAAATGCTGGTGGTCTCGGTCCGTCAGGTACTTGTAGTAGCTGACAAACCGATTGGGCGGCTGCAACGTCAGCAGGCAACCACCGGCCTGCAGTACGTTGACCCCATGCACCAGCTGGCTACCCTCCACACCGATTACCACCCTCGCCCCGGCGCAGGCCGCGACGATACTCGGCACATCGGACTTCAGCGGGTTGACGATGCGAAAACCGCGGGTGGCGCGCAAATGCTCCGCCAGCGCCAGCTCATTGCGCAGCAGGCGCAGGTCACCATCTCCACCACGCAGCAGGAACACCCCCGGGTGTGGCGCATGCGGCACATGCGACAACAACTTGTCGCCCATGGCCCGGTAGCGGGCATGCCGGCTGCGGTTGTTGGCCTGGTCATCGAACAGCACCAGCTCACGGAAAAACGCACTGCGCAGGCGCAGCGGGTTCATTTCCAGCCAGTCTTCATAGGCCGGGGCCTGGGCAAACAGCGGGAATCTGGCCGAGGGCGCGGTGGTTACCGGTATGCCTTCGTTACAGGCCAGCGCATAGGTCGGACAATCCTCCATCAGCCAGGTACCGAACCACGTGTTGCCGTTTTGCGTGCAATAGATGGCCGCGCGGTCGATTTCATTTTCCACGACGATGCTCGGAAAGGGGCCCGGCTTCAACGACAGCCAATGGCTGGCCTTGCCCTTGTACAACGCCCCGTCGACCAGCCATACCTCCTTGATCAGGTAGCCCCGGGTTGGCCCTTGCAGCGTGCTGATGCCGCCTTCCATGGTGCGCGCAGGGTGCACGTAGGGATAGAAACGCTTGCCTTCCCACCCCGTTACTCGCTCCAGCTGGCCTGGCAGGAAAACGGCCGGGGGCGAAACCGTGACTTCCCCCGGGGCAATGTCCCAACTTTTGTCCGCCACGCTCTTGAGGTCGATGCCGCTGTTCCTGCCTAGCCGTTTGCGCGCCATGTAGCGGTAGGCGGCCAGGGTCCAGGTGTGCTGCCTGGCCGCAGGCGATGCACTGAACTTCGAGATGTCGCTTCCCATGAAGCGTCCTCCCTTGATCACAAGGTCAAAAGCCTGGCGCAAGGCGCCAGATCAACGCATCCTGGCAACCGCTCAGCTGCACATGACCCTTTCCATGGTGGGTGGTGACGGCAGGTTGGCGTAACGGTGACGCAGGCTTTCCACGAACGTTTCGCCCGTACCGTTGCCCCCATAGAAGTAGATCTTGTGCAGGCCGCCAAACACCATTTCCTGGTAGCGGCTGGCAACTTCCTCGTCACTCGCGCCCTCGGGCAACCCCAGGTGCAGCGTGAGCTTGTCGTCTTCGACCGCGAACATCGGAGTGTCCCAGAGGAACTTCGCCGTGCCGGTTCTGGGCAAGCGGACAAACAGGTAGGCATGGTTACCCAGCGAGTCGATATCGCCACCGCGGCGGCGCTTCCACTTCAACAAACCGTCATCCGGGCGCGCCAGGCAAAGGCCGATATCGTAATAGTCGAAGCCCTGCTCCAGTGCCCACTCCAGGGCCATGAAGGTGGTGATCGAATTTACCTCGCGCAACTTCCGCGCATCGGTGAACACCGCCTCGCAATAGCCGAAACGCAGGGTGCTCCAATAACGCTTGCCACCACGCACCACTTCACAGCCCAGGTGGCAGCCAATCACTTCATCGCCCAAGGTGATCAAGTCGAGCCGACCGACGCCCCTGGCAATGCGGAACACTTCTTCAGTGGGAAACTGCGCGGCATGGATACCTTGCCTGGCGCTGGCATAAGGGCGCAGCAGGTTGCGGTCGGCCATGGCGATCTCGTCATCCGAGCGGGCCTGGCGCATCTGGTACAGCGGCCGGTTCTTGCGGATGCTGCGCCGCAACTCGCTGTCGTAGCGCGCGGTTATATCCTCCAGCGAGCGCCCCAGCGGCACCACGGCGCTCAGGTAATGCGGTACCGACAATGCCCCCGACGTCGGCATTTCACTGACCACCACCACGTGGTTGGCTGCTACCGTCGCGCTTGCGCTGTCAACAATTGCAGCATTGCCCGAACCCTTGCCGGCAATCAGCAACTTGGCCATTTCCCGTTGCTGCTTCCGGCCTATATAGATGATTTCGTAGGGGCTTTCCTGCTGCAACCTGAACCTGGCGACTTCCCAGCGCCAGAAACAGGCACGCGCCATCACTTCTGACACCTTGCTGGCCAGGTGTCTGATTTCGTAGCGTATGGAGGGCGAGACGAGTCTCCTCGCCGCTGCCGTCAAGGTCGCTTTCATTTCTTCTTCGACGTCCTTTGAGACACAGCATGGTCAATCGGAAAAGGACAGCAACTCAGTAAAAAGCACGTATCATGTTGATATTCTGAAATTATCCAGAAGCCCCCATGTCAACTAACAATTTAAGGTGCGCCCAAACACTTTATCAAGTGGCACTTTGATTGCATTTCCTTAAAGCTTCCTCACGCCATGTAAAGTTTCATGACGTCAAATTCCCTGCATGAATGACCGATTCAGACAGCGAATTTCCATCGATAGATCCAAGCCGCGTTATCCCATTACCACTCGCCTGTCTGGAATTGACGTTTGATGCCCCCTTTGCCTGAAAGGAGCGTCGACATGCCAGCCATCAACCCCCATCAACCCCTACTTCAGGCGCAGCTGCCGCACTGGGCTCGCCAGGTAACGCCCAATCAGTGGGCCGCGTTGAAGCAAACCCAGGTCGCCCCGTGGAAGAGGCAGGACTGGTTCGCCAATGCTGCCCCCGACCTGCGTGAAGCAGCGTGCGCCAGCCAGGCGCGCCTGATGCAGGCGCAAGCAGCCTTGGCCAACTCACTCAAAGGCCTGCAACAAATCACAGAGTTCGCAGAACCATTGCTGCAACGGCGTCTTGCCGAACACGGCTTTCACGCGCAGTTGCGCAATAGCCAGCTATTGCGGGTCAAGCGTAGCTGGCACTGGGCCGCCCTGCGCTATCTATCAAGCCATCGACGCGACAACCTGCTGCAGGCCGCGCTGCAGAACTTCGCCAGCGACGAGGTGTTCACAGCTGAAAGTGCCATTGCCCTGGGCGATAACATTCACGTCACGCCGATTCAGATACAAGGCGCCGTCCCTGTCGGCATGCAAGTACCCGTTGCACACTTTCCATTGCAGTCGGAGCACTATCAGGTGGAACGGCTGCCACTCGAACCGGCCGCTTTCGCCACCCTGTGCCGTGACCTGGACCTGGGCAAGGCTTACCAGGCCCACCTGGAACAGCACCTCGCCCAACCCGCCACACGGGGCTTGGCCATCAGGGTGCAGAAAGACCGCCTGCGCCTGGCGGCCGACCTTGCCTATATGCGGCACCTGCTTGATGGCAGCACCCTTGACCAGATCGAACGGCTGTTG
Organism: Pseudomonas sp. PNPG3; assembly: GCF_023093815.1. Classification (NCBI taxonomy): domain Bacteria; kingdom Pseudomonadati; phylum Pseudomonadota; class Gammaproteobacteria; order Pseudomonadales; family Pseudomonadaceae; genus Pseudomonas; species Pseudomonas sp. PNPG3. Next base: position 250,774 of record NZ_JALLKV010000002.1, on the reverse strand, counting down.
CGGGGTGGCACCGTACAGTGCTGGCAACTGGCGCTGTTCGGCACGCCCCTGCACGAGGTCATGCTGATCGATGCCGGCGGTGCGGGGCTGGCGCTGTATCTGCCCGGCCATGACCCGGCCCTGCGCCAATGCAGCAACCTGGACGCGGTACACGACACGCTGGCGACCTTGCTGCTGGAGCCCGATGCCCGCCAAGCCTTCACGGCCTACATCAGGCAGGACCAGCGCACGCACTTTCTGGACCTGTTGCAGCAGAACCTCGACGCCACAGGCAATACTGCCTATGAACGCCCTTGGCAGCGCGCAGCGCAAGCGGACCTGCGTCCCACACGCGTGGCTATCACAGCCGAGCCTTTCGGCCATTACCAGGACCTGCACCTGGCCCGCCTCAAGCACGAAGCCAGCCTGCTGGCGGTCCCCACCGCGATGGCCGATGCCAACGCGCGGGCCAGGCGCCTGGATGAGTGGGAAAACCTTGGCCTGGATGCACTGAATATTGCCGCGTTCTTCATTCCAGGTGCAGGCACCCTGATGCTGGCCGTCACGGCCTGCCAACTGCTCGGCGAGGCCTTCGAAGGCTACCAGGCCTGGCATGAAGGCGACCGTCACCTGGCGCTGCGCCACCTGGAGGCGGTCGGCCTGAACCTGGCCCTGATCGGCGGCTTCGTGGCGGCGGGCAAGGTGGTACCCAAGCTGTTCAACAGCCCGTTGATGGAAAGCCTGCAGCAGGTACGCGGCAGCGACGGGCGCTACCGGCTCTGGAATGAAGACCTCACCCCCTACCGCAGTGCCGTGACACTGCCGCAAACCCTGCAGCCCAATGCACTTGGCCAGTACCTGTACCAGGGCCGGTATTTCATCCGCATGGACGGCCAGCTCTTCGAACAACGCTTTGACCACAACTTGCAGCAATGGCGGGCCATTCACCCCGACACGCCCGATGCCTGGCAGCCACCGCTAGCGCACAATGCCCAAGGTGCCTGGCGCGGCCAGCATGAACAGCCCGGCCAGTGGCCATTCGCGAAGCTGGCGCGCCGTCTTGGCGAGGCGTATACCGCGTTCACACCAGAACAGCTGGCCAAGGCAGGGCGCCTCTGCGGCATCGACGCCGCGCGCTTGCGCCGGGTGCACCTGGAAGGCCAACCAACGCCCCCGCTGTTGCTCGATACCCTGCAACGCATGACGGCACAGGCCGAGGTAGAGGCGTTGGCCGACAAAGCCCCGCCAGGCCTGTTCGAGCGGTTCTACAATGGCAGCGCGCCCGCCACCCCGGCAACGCAGAAGCTGCTCGACGCCTATGCGCGGCTGTCCCCTGCCTTGGCCAGACGCTTGCTGGCGCCGCTGAGCGAGGCCGAAACGTTCGCCTGGCAAGAGCACAGTCAGTTGCCCACACAGGTTCGCCAGTTGCTGGAGCAGGTGCACAGCGAGCTGCCGCTGGTACGTGCACTGGAAGGTGTGCTTCAGCCAGCCCGGGCCAGCAGCGACAGCGAACGCTTGCTGTTCAGCGCCCTGGATGCCATGCCCGACTGGCCCGCGGACCTGCGCCTGGAGCTGCATGGTGCAAGCCCCATAGGCCCTTTGCTGGAGCATGTCGGCCGCGAACAGGCCGGCACCCTGCGCCGCGTGATCAAATCGGTCGAAGGCTATGAGGTCGACCGGGGCGAGCGCCCTGCACCTGCACCGCTTGATCCAGACCTCTGCCGCGCCATCGAGCAGGCACTGCCGCGCCCGCATCGCGATACGCTGGGCATCACGACGGCCGATGGCAGCTCGCTACGCCAGCGCGTACTGGGTTGGGTCGACCAGCACAGAGAGGTACTCGCCCAACGGCTCTGGGGGCACCGCGCGCTGTTGCGCAAGCCCATGGGCAACTTGCGCGGCGGTCGGCCGCTTGACCCCGAACCGCCTCAGCCGCGCCTGGCAAGCTCCCTGGCCGGGGCTTATCGCCGCTTGTTCCCTGACGCCACCGACTGGGAATTCGAAAACTGGCTAGGCAACGACGAGGACAACCTGTACGTCGATGACATTCGCTCACCCACACAGCGCCTGCATGACCTGCAGCAGCGTCTGGAAACTCTGCGCCGCGACCTGCATGAATGGGCCCGGCCCGATCCGCAGCGCCCTCACCAGCGGCATCTGGCCATCCGCCCCATCCTCAACGCCTGGCGACGGCTGTCGACAATAACGCTTGAAGGGGGTGGCCGCCTGCACAGCCTGGACCTTTCCGGCCTGGACCTAGACAACCAGGCCTTGGCCAGCCTGGCCTTGCCGGACGACTTCACCCATGTGCAGCACCTGTCGCTCAGCTACAACCCTTCGCTCAGCCAGTTGCCGGCCGAATTCCACGAACGCTTCCCCAACCTCAATCGCCTGCTGCTGACCGACTGTCGGTTCGACACCGTGCCCCACCTGGGCAGCCCTGAGCAGCTCGCCTGGCTGGACCTGGAAGGCAACCGCATCACCTGGAGTACCCAGGCCCAGCAGGCCCTGGACCGCTACCCCGGGCTCAGCGTGCTGGACCTTTCGGGCAACCCGCTGCTAGAGGCCCCGGACCTGCGCGGGCTGGCCTACCTGAGGACGCTGTTCCTGAACGACTGTGCGCTAAGCGAATTGCCGCAAGGCCTGGACCAGATGATCGAGCCCATCATCCTGGACATTGGCGACAACCAGCTGCTGCGGCTGCCTGACGGTTTCAACGTACCACGGCCAGTCGCAAACGCCCTGCGCCTGGAAAGCGAATGGCTGGGTTCACCAGTGCTTGCGCAGATCGAGGCCTACAACGCGATGCACCAGGTGGACCTGCTGGTGTGCGAAGGCGACTACCTGGAATTCTTCGAACAGACCGGCCCGGCCGAACTGGCCCTGTGGCAGCGATTGCCGCTGCAGTATCGGCGCGACCTCAGGCCCTTGCTTGAACTTGAACCGTTCGTGTCCCGCCCACGGCAAGCCCGTGCAGAGTTCTGGCGGCGCCTGGCCCTGATCGACGCAGACCCGGCCCTGCGCCAGCAATGGTTGACGCACCCACCCTATGACCTGTTCAACCTCCCGCTTTGACAGGGATACCGTTGCCTGCCTGTCCAACAGGCAGGCGCGGGTGGTCATGTTAAGCCAGACTGGTGTTTTTCCGGCGAGCGGTGCATGCTCGCTGCTGAAGCGTTTCACCCAGCTCGAAACCCACCCAGCAATGTGAGGTGCAGTACCCATGGACCGTCTGCTCGATTCACTCTTCCCCAGCGCCGAGGACATCCCGGAAACCTGGCGCCTGGAAGCCCCCCTGGAACAACGCGACTACCTGGTGAACGGTGAGCTCAGGCGGTGGGACGGCCCACTGGCCACAGTGCGTAGCCCGGTCTGGCTCAAGGAAGGCGACGATGAGCACCAGGTGGTGTTGGGCAGCGCTCCACTGCTCGATGCCGACACCGCGCTCACCGCCCTCGATGCCGCCGTGCAGGCGTACGACAAAGGCCGTGGCGCCTGGCCGAACATGCGCGTGGCCGAGCGAATCCAGCATGTCGAAACCTTCCTGGCGCGCATGCGCGAGCAGCGCCAGGCCGTGGTCAAGCTGCTGATGTGGGAAATCGGCAAGAACCTCAAGGACTCGGAAAAGGAATTCGACCGCACCTGCGACTACATCGTCGATACCATCAACGCCCTCAAGGACCTCGACCGCCGTTCCAGCCGCTTCGAGCTGGAACAGGGCACGCTCGGCCAGATCCGCCGAGCACCGCTGGGCGTGGCCCTGTGCATGGGCCCATACAACTACCCGCTGAACGAGACCTTCACCACGCTGATCCCGGCGCTGATCATGGGCAACACCGTGGTGTTCAAGCCGGCCAAGTTCGGCGTGCTGCTGATTCGGCCGTTGCTCGAAGCCTTCCGCGACAGCTTCCCGCCGGGGGTGATCAACGTCATCTACGGCCGTGGCCGGGAAACGGTGAGCGCGCTGATGGCCAGCGGCAAGGTCGATGTGTTCGCCTTCATCGGCACGCACAAGGCCGCCAGCGACCTGAAGAAGCTGCATCCGCGCCCGCACCGGCTGCGCGCCGCGCTGGGGCTGGATGCCAAGAACCCGGGCATCGTGCTGCCCCAGGTGGACCTCGACAACGCCGTCGAAGAGGCCGTCACCGGTGCGCTGTCGTTCAATGGCCAACGCTGCACGGCGCTGAAGATCCTGTTCGTGCACGAGGATGTGGTCGATGCGTTCCTCGACAAGTTCCAGCGCAAGCTGGCCGCGCTCAAGCCTGGCATGCCTTGGGAGCCAGGCGTGGCGCTGACGCCGCTGCCCGAGCCCGGCAAGGTCGATTACCTCGATGGCCTGGTCGCTGATGCCACCGCCAAGGGCGCCCGGGTGCTCAACGAACGCGGCGGGCATAGCCGTGGCTCGTTCTTCTACCCCGCCGTGCTGTACCCGGTGAAGAGCGACATGCGCGTGTACCACGAGGAGCAGTTCGGCCCGCTGGTGCCGGTAGTGCCCTACCGCGACCTGCAGACGGTGATCGACTATGTGCTGGACTCCGACTACGGCCAGCAACTGAGCCTGTTCGGCAATGACCCGGCGACCATCGGCAGCCTGGTCGACATCTTTGCCAACCAGGTCGGGCGCATCAACATCAATGCGCAATGTCAGCGCGGCCCCGACACCTACCCGTTCAACGGCCGTAAGAACAGCGCCGAAGGCACCCTGTCGGTACACGACGCCCTGCGAGTGTTCTCTATCCGCACGCTGGTCGCGACGCGCTTCCAGGAGGCCAACAAGGAACTGATCAGCGAGATCATTCGCAACCGGCAGTCGACCTTCCTGACCACCGACTACATCTTCTGACCGCCACGCTTATAGAGAATCGATCTATCACCCCTGTCGATTTTCCATCTGCGCAAACGACTCTAAGCAAAAGGGCGCCAACCGGCGCCCACTTCCAAGGAGAGTCGAACATGGCAGCCAAACCCATTCCCGAAGGCCAGCACAGCATTACGCCTTACCTGGCCATCAACGACGCCGCCAAGGCCATCGAGTTCTACAAGAAGGCCTTTGGCGCGGTGGAAATGTTCCGCCTCGATGCCCCTGGCGGCCGCGTTGGCCATGCCGAGCTGAAAATCGGCGATTCGTCGCTGATGCTGGGCGACCCCTGCGACATGGAAGGCGGCCTCACCGCCAGCCAGAAGCTCGGCGGCGCCAGCGTAGGCCTGCACCTGTATGTCGAGGACTGCGACAAGGTCTATGCCCAGGCCCTGACGGCCGGCGCCACCCAGCTGCGTGCGGTGACGGACCAGTTCTACGGCGACCGCAGCGGCACCCTGAAAGACCCATTCGGCAACATCTGGTTCGTTTCCACCCACAAGGAGGACCTGACCCCCGATGAAATTCGCGCCCGTGCTGCGAAGATGTTCGCTGGCACTGCGCAGTAAGTTGAAAGCGGCGCCACTTTGCTTGAAGCTTGGGGCTCGTAGCTGGGAGCTGCTTCATGCGAATCATCGACAAAACCGCCGCACAGGTCCGTAGCCTGACCCCTGCAGAAGAAGAGCTGCTGGTCGGCTTTGCCACCGGCAGCCTCACCGGCCCGCGCCTGCTGCAGGCCAACCAGTTGCTGATGAAGGTGCGCAACGCCAACCAGTGGCTGGCCTGCGATTGCCGCAACGATGCCTTGCCGGTGCTGAATGTCACCCTCAACGGCAGCACCGGTACGCTGTTTCTCAAGAACAACCCGGGAACTGCCGAACACGCGCCTGGCTGCCCGTTCACCAAGGACGAGCGCGAAGCGACCGAGCGCGAGAACGACCCCGCGCCACCTGCTGCCTGGCTACCGCCCGACACACCGTTGCGCCTGATTGGTGATTTCCGCAGCAGCACCACCGGCAGTGGTGGCGACGGCAGCGAACGGCGTGAACAACAGCGCCTGCTGTCACTGTTGCTGACCTGGATCGAGACCAGCGGCCTGAACCTGTATGCCACGCACCTGAAAAAGGACCTGACCGGGCAGTTTGCCGAGTTGCGCAGCGTTGCCAGCCGCTATCCGCTGCTGGAACGGGTGCCCGCAAGCAACTACCTGGAAACCCGCCTGGACATGAAGCACATGATGATGCTCAAGTCCCGCCTGCGTGAAGCCACGGTGTTCGGCAACCACCGCCGCCACGGCCTGCTGCTGGATTGCGTGGACCAGATCAAGGGACGCAAGCTGTTCAACAACCGAAGTGAAGACGGCTTCGACTTCCAGGGGCACCACCTCTACTGGGGCGGCAACCGCACCAGCGGGCCATTGCTGGCGCTGATGCTCTATTCACCGACCAGTGCCGGCAGCCATTACTACGAACTGATCCATGTGGCCAGCGTGCCGGTGCTATCGCGTGCTCATCTGTTCCCGGTTTACCGCGATGAAGAACGCGAGCCGCTCAAGGCCCTGGTGTCGCTGGTCGACTGGATGGCCGGCAAAGGCGTGAAAGTGCAGATGCGCCGGCCGGTGATCGGTGGCCAGGTGATGGACGAACTGGTAATGACCTCGGACCAGGACCGGGTGTTGTCGGTATCGTTGCTGGAGCAGCCCATCGGCCCCGAACCGGATACCGAGAACTTCAAGCGCTACGCCGACTTCAAGAGCCTGGAAACCTTCCGCAAATTCGTCGCCGGCTTCTTCATGCGTGAGCGCTGAGCACCCTCTACCGGCACACACAAAACCTTGTAGGAGCGGCCTTGTGTCGCGATGGGCTGCGAAGCAGCCCCGGCAATTCATGCACAAGTGCTGAAACCCAGGGGCCGCTTCGCGGCCCTTTCGCGACACAAGGCCGCTCCTACAGGTACAGCGACAACCTCAAGCCATGCGCCGTCCCTGTGGGAGCGGGCGTGCCCGCGAAGAGGCCCGTACAGGCTGAGTGAGGTTTGCGTATCAACCCAGGAACAGCTTGTACGCCGGGTTGTCGGTCTCATCCCAGTACCGGTACCCCATCTCATCCAGCGCCAGCGGCAACCCCGCCAACTCATCCCCCGGTACTTCCAGCGCCGCAAATACCCGTGCTTCTGCCGCGCCATGATTGCGGTAATGGAACAAGCTGATATTCCAGCGCTTGCCAAGCCGCTCCAGAAAGCCCAGCAAAGCCCCCGGGCGCTCGGGGAATTCGAAGCGCAGCACCCGCTCGTCAGCCCCGGGCGCGGCATGGCCGCCAACGGTATGGCGCACATGCAGCTTGGCCAGTTCGTTGTCGGTCAGGTCCAGCACGCTGTAGCCCTGCTCACGCAGGCTGGCCAGCAACTGCTCACGCGGGTCGTGTAGTGGGTGTGTCTGCACCCCAACGAACAGCCGCGCCTCCTTGCCAGGGTAATAGCGGTAGTTGAACTCGGTGATCTGCCGCTTGCCCAGGGCCTGGCAGAAGGCGCGGAAGCTGCCCGGCTGCTCCGGAATGGTGACAGCGATGATCGCCTCGCGCTGCTCGCCCAGTTCGGCACGCTCGGCCACATGGCGCAGGCGGTCGAAATTGACGTTGGCCCCGGAGTCGATGGCCACCAGGGTCTGCCCCTGCACGCCGTCGCGCGCCACATATTTCTTGATCCCCGCCACGGCCAGGGCGCCTGACGGCTCGGTGATCGAGCGGGTATCGTCGTAGATGTCCTTGATCGCCGCGCACAGCTCGTCGCTGCTCACGGTCACCACTTCATCAACGAAGTGCCGGCACAACTCGAAGCAATGGGCGCCGATCTGCGCTACCGCCACGCCATCTGCGAAGGTGCCGACCTGCGGCAGGATCACCCGCTCACCGGCCGCCATGGCAGCCTGCAGGCAGTTGGAGTCCTCCGGCTCGACGCCGATCACCTTCACCTCCGGGCGCAGGTACTTCACATAAGCGGCAATACCCGCAATCAGACCACCACCGCCCACTGGCACGAAGATGGCGTCCAGCGCACCCGGGCGCTGGCGCAGGATTTCCATGGCCACGGTGCCCTGCCCGGCGATCACATCCGGGTCGTCGAACGGTGGCACGAAGGTGGCGCCTTCGCTGTCGGCCAGTTTCAGCGCATGGGCCAAGGCATGGGGGAAGCTCTCGCCGTGCAGTACTACATGACCACCGCGCGAGCGTACACCCTCCACCTTCAGCGACGGCGTGGTGGTAGGCATGACGATGGTGGCCTTCATGCCCAGGTGCGATGCCGCCAGGGCCACGCCCTGGGCATGGTTGCCCGCAGAGGCGGTGATCACCCCGCGCTCGCGCTGCACGGTACTCAGCCGTGACAGGCGGGTATACGCACCGCGGATCTTGAACGAAAAGGTAGGCTGCAGGTCTTCCCGCTTCAGCAATACCTGGTTGCCCAGGCTGGCAGACAACGCAGGCGCAGCTTGCAAAGGCGTTTCGATGGCCAGGTCGTACACCGGGGCGGCAAGAATGCGCCGCACCTGCTCCGACAGCAGTTGCTGGGGGGTGACGGTAGAACGAGGGCTGACGAAGCTGGTCATCGATGACTCCTTGGCTGTGTTCACGTTGCCCAGGAGTCAGAGAGAAGAAACCCGCCTCCAGGGCGGGTTCGGTGCACGTACGCGCTAGCCCGCCAAACTGATAATGGCGGTAATAATAATGGCGTTGACGTGCTGGAAAGTTTTCATGGGGTAGGAACTTAGCCGGTAGCGCAGCACAAAGTCAACACTTGGCCTGCTGCGCCGAAAGCGGCACATCGAATACCTTGTCGAAGCCCCACTGGAAGACAAACGCATAAACGAAGAAAAACACGAACAACGCCAGGTTGGTCAGCAACGCCGCCCACAGGCTGACATCCAGCCAGTACGCCACCAGCGGCAGCAGGATCAGCACCAGCCCGCCCTCGAAGCCCAGCGCATGCAGCAGGCGCCGCAGGAACGTGCGCTCACGCCGGTGCTGGCGCGCTTCCCAGCGTTCGAACACCCAGTTGTAGGCCATGTTCCAGCTCATCGCGATGCCCGACATCAGCACCGACAGCACGGTCGACTGCGCCATGCCGGCACCAAACGCCAGCTCCAGCGCGGGCGCCACGCAGGCGACGGCGATGGCCTCGTAAAGGATGGCCTGGACGATCTTGCGTGCCTTGCCTTGCATGTTCAGCTCCCTGGGTAAACGACCTGTAAAACTACAAGAAGTGGCCCACAAGAAAAAGCCTGAAATTTGGACAACCCCGCGTTCGGCTGCTTGTATCTATCCAGTACAAACGGCAGCAAGTCGTACAACTTCGTCCAGGGAATCGAACGAGGATAAAGACGATGGCCCACCCCTTCCTGTCGGTGACCGGCAAATGAGCCTGGTATTCATCGACTTCCTCACCTACGTGCTGTTCGGCCTGAAGATCCTCGCGATCATCCTGGCCTCGCTGATGTTCCTGCTGGGTCTGGATGATCTGTTCATCGACCTGTGCTACTGGGGCCGCAAGCTGATCCGGCGCTTTCGCATCTACGACAAGTACGAGAAAGCCGACGAAAAACGCCTGTTCGAGGTACCGGAGAAACCGCTGGCCATCATGGTCCCGGCCTGGAACGAAGTGGGCGTGGTGGGCGAGATGGCGCGCCTGGCAGCCTCGACCATCGACTACGAGAACTACCAGATCTTCGTCGGCACCTACCCCAACGACCCGCAAACCCAGGCCGATGTCGACGCCGTGTGCCTGCACTACCCCAACGTGCACAAGGTGGTCTGCGCCCGCCCCGGCCCCACCAGCAAGGCCGACTGCCTGAACAACATCATCGACGCGCTGCTGCGCTTCCAGCAGGACGCCGGCATCGAGTTTGCCGGTTTCATCCTGCACGACGCCGAAGACGTGATCTCGCCCATGGAGCTGCGCCTGTTCAACTACCTGCTGCCGAACAAGGACATGATCCAGATCCCGGTGTACCCCTACGCACCGGAATGGAAAGGCTTCACCGCCGGCCACTATGTCGATGAGTTTGCCGAAAACCACGGCAAGGACGTGATCGTGCGCGAGGCCCTGACCGGCCAGGTGCCCAGCGCCGGGGTCGGCACCTGCTTCAGCCGCCGCGCCATCAGCGCGCTGCTCGAGGACGGTGACGGCATCGCTTTCGACGTGCAGAGCCTCACCGAAGACTACGACATCGGCTTCCGCCTGAAGCAGAAGGGCATGAAGTGCATTTTCGCCCGCTACTCCATCGCCGACCCGGCGCTGACCCTGAAGCAGGAATGGCGCCCGGGCATGAGCCGCGAATTTTCCCAGGTGATCTGCGTGCGCGAGCACTTCCCGCGCGACTGGCAGCATGCCATCCGGCAAAAGTCGCGGTGGATCGTCGGCATCGTGTTCCAGGGCACCAGCAACCTCGGCTGGAGTCGCAAGGGCGCGCTCAACTACTTCCTCTGGCGCGACCGCCGCGGCCTGTTCGCCTACCTGCTGAGTTTCCTGGTCAACCTGTTGCTGCTGGTGTTGCTGGCCATGTGGCTGGTCACGGTGATTGCGCCAGAGTCGTGGCGCTTCATGTCGATCCTCAGCGACAGCTGGCTGCTGACCACCTTGCTGTGGCTGAACGGGCTGATGCTGTTCAACCGCTTGTTCCAGCGCGCCTGGTTCGTCACCCGCTTCTATGGCATCGGCGAAGGGCTGCTGTCGGCACCGCGGATGATGTGGAGCAACTTCGTCAACTTTTTCGCCAACCTGCGTGCCCTGCGCCAGGTGATGGAAATGGGTGACTCGCGGCGCGTGGCCTGGGACAAGACCACCCACGAATTCCCCGCCATCGCTGCCCCCGCCCGCACGCCGCTGGGTCAGCGCCTGGTGGCCAAGGGCCTGATCAGCGACGAACAGCTGCAACAGGCGATCACCAGCCCGGTACGCCGGCGCCTGGGCCGCGAGCTGCTGCTGCGCGGCTGGCTGAACAGCGAACAGCTGGTCGCCACCCTGGCCGAGCAGATGGACCTGCCCTGGGCGCCGCTGAACCCATTCAAGCTCGACCCGCAGCTGATCGCCAAACTGCCGCGCAAGCTGGCGACGCACTATGGCGTGTTGCCGGTGGCCGAAGACGGCGACACGCTGGTACTGGCCAGCGAAAGCCCGGTCAGCCAGGTGTCGCTGGGGGTAATCAGCCGCCACCTGAAGCGCCCGGTCAGCGCCCGCCTGGCGCCGCAGGGCCGCGTCACCCTGGGCCTGCGCTATCACTACCCCAGCCCCTGGCAGAAGCCGGAAACCCGAGACATGCTCGCCATTCTGGAACGCCATCAGGACGACGAACAGCTGCTCGAACAGGTCAGCCATCACCAGGTAATGCTCGGCGCCCTGCTGCAGGTGCGCGGCATGGTCCCAGTCACTTTGTTCAACCAGGCGCTGATCGACTTCGACCCGGAACACCAGAGCCTCGGCGAGCACCTGATCGCCCGCGGCATCATCACCGAGCAGGTGCTGCAGCAGGCCCTGATCGAACAGGCCAGCGAACAGCAGGCCGCCTTTGACCTGACCCGGGAGGTGGCATGAAGCCGCGCTTTTCCCTCACCTTCACTGGCTTGTTGCTGTGTTCCGCCGCCCTGCCCTGCGCCGCTTCGGCGCCGATGACCGACTTTCAGCGGTTCACCAGCTACCCGTTCATGGAGCGCAGCTACCGCGAAGCGAAGAAGGACAACTGGGCCGAGGTCGAACGCCTGACCCGCCACGTGCTGGGCCGGGTGCCGAACAACGACGAAGCGCGTGCACTGCTGGTGGAGGCACTGGCTCACCAGCGCCGCTACAAGGAGGCCGAAGCCCTTGCCGAACAACTGGGTGACAGCCCCGAACACGCCAACGCCCTGCTGGAACTGCGCTTGACCTGGATCGAACAGGACCCACCGCCGGCCAGCCAGGTGGAACAATGGCTGGCCAGCAGCGACGGCGCTCAACGGGTGCGCCTGTGGCAGGCCTACAGCCTGAGCCTGGCCAGATTCGGGGGTGCTGCCAGGGCGCTGGACTGGCTCAATCATCTGCCGGCACAGGGGGACGGCCAGGTTCTGCGCCTGGCCCGGGCCAACTTCGCCGAACAACTGCGCAACTGGAAGGAGACCATCGAACAGCTGCAGCCGCTGGCCGAGCAGGGCCAGTTGCCGGCGCAAGACTGGCAACGCCTGGCCAATGCCTACATCCAGCAAGTGGATGAGAAAGGGCTGAAAGCACTGCTGCCCAGCGCCCCCTCCCCCGACGCAGCCAACCAGGCTCGCCTGGCCATGGCCAACCGCGCCATTGCCGTCGGCCATAACCAGCAGGCACAGCGTTGGCTGCAGGCGTTGCCCACCGCAGAGCTGAACCAGCCCGAGCAGCGCCAGCAACTGTGGGAGCTCGCCCGCGAAGGCGACGACGCACCGCTGGTACAGCGCCTGAGCAACGAACTGCAACGGCCCTGCCTGGAAACCGTGGACTGGTTGTCGCTCCACGATCCGCAGCTGGCACGCGAGCAGTTCAAGGGCTGCACAGCCAGCACCGCCCCCAGGGCCTACGCCGTGCTCAAGCAACGCCTTTACGGCGACCCGCCCCAGCCCCCGCAACCACGTACCGCCGCCGAGTGGGAGCAACGCTATCGACAGAGCGGCGACATGGCCGCACTGGAGCAAACCACCTTCCTGCTGATGCAGCAAGGCCATGACGAACACGCCCGGCAATTGCTGGAGCAGGCCTACGACCGCCACCAGGGCCGCCTTGCACCGTCGCTGCTGCAGCGCCTTGGCAACCTGTATGCGCGTAACGACGGCCCGCTGGACGCCCGCCGCATGCTCGGCCTGGTCCCTCGGGTCAACGCCACTACCCGGGCCCAGTTGCTCGGCCGCCTGGCCGAGGCTGGCCAGTGCGATGCCGTGCGCCAGGCAGTACCGGCCACCCCGAGCGAACCTGGCCAGTACCGCGCCCTGGGCCGCTGCGCCATGCCCGACCAGCCAGGCGAAGCGGTGGTCTACTACCAGGCCGCCGAGCGCCTGGGCGACAGCGGGAGCCGCCTGCCCCTGGCCTATGCCCTGGAAGCCGCAGGCGACTCCGAAGCGGCCCTGCCCATCTGGCGCACCCAGCCCGACAGCGCCTGGACCGACAACGCCCGCCTCACTGCCGCTCGCGGCGCGTTGAACGCCGGCGACGCACAAGCGGCCCGGCGCTATTGGGACGCCGCCGCGCACGATAGCGCCGACGATTGGGCCCTGGGTGCCGCCATCGCCCAGCGCCAAGGCGATTACCAGGCGGCGCTGGGCTTCCAGCGCCAGGCCCTGGCACACAACCCGCGGGCCGACCACTACTACGCGGCCTCCAGCACCGCGCAACTGGCTGGCGACAGTGCCCAGAGCAGCGCCTGGCTGGCAGAAGCCGTGCGCCTGGCTCCCGACCAGCCACGCTACCGCGCCGACTACGGCATGCGCCTGGCCGGCTCGACGGACAAGACCCAGCGCCGCCAGTCGATCCCCTACCTGGAACGCGCCACCCACGACTTCCCCGAGGACTACCGCCTTGGCGAGACGCTGGCCTTGCGCTATGACGAAGCCGAAGACAGCGCTTCGGCGCGCCGCGAACTGCGCCGCATCCTCGATGTGGAGCAGGACCTGGTCGACGGCGACGACGAATACGGCAGCCTGGAAGCCCGCAAGTACCGCCAGCGCCGCGCCCACGAAAGCCTGTCGCGGCGCGACACCATCACCCTGGCCAGCACCTGGTCGCCGGCCGGCACCTCGACCAACGACAAGTTCCTCGACAATGGCCAGCGCAGCGGCACTTCGCGCCGCGCGCAATCGCAGAACGTGCAACTGGCCATGTGGGACCACGCCCTGGGCGAAGAGCCCAGCCGCAACGGCAGCACCCTGTCGATGTATGGCCGCGTGCTGTTCGGTGGGCAAAGCCGCACCGACTACGCGCAAAGCATGGGTACCGGTGTCGGCCTGCGCTACAAACCATTCGGCCAGGCCAACCTCAACCTGTATGCCGAGCTGTACCACCAGCGTCAGATCGACGAGGAACACTACCGCGGGCTGAGCCTGGGCCAACTGCTTAGCCCCGCCAAGGTCGGCGGCAACTGGGGCGACCTGCGTCACCACGCCGAATCGAGCAACGACCTGCTGTTGCGGGCCACCGCTTCTTTCCTCGACCAGGGCGACTGGCGCAACGACTGGCGGGTCGATGAAGACGACTGGAACGAACGCTTCCTCTACCTCGACGCCGCCTGGTGGACCCGTACCGGCGACCACGCCTGGCTGTCGCGCTACCAGCAGGGCCACGCCTGGAAGCTGCCGGGCAGCTCGCCGCAAACCATCATGCCCTATGGTTTTGTCGAGTTTTCCAGCCAGGACCCGAGCAACGACTGGCGCCAGGACGCTCGGGCCGGGGTGGGCGTGCGCTGGCAGTGGTGGTTCGATGATGACCGCTACAACGCCTACCGCGGTTCGCTGAAAGTGCGTGCCGAGTACCAGCAATCGCTGGGCGGCAATCTATACGAGCGCGCCAATGGCGTGCTGGTCGGTGCGGAGATGACCTTCTGATGCGTACGTTCCTGGCCCTCTGCCTGCTTGCCCTGTGCCTGCCAGCCAGCGCCGACCAGCGCCTGTTCTACCAACCCCTCAACCGCGACGCCAATGTCACCCCCGCCCAGTGGCAGCAACTGTGGCATGCCACCGTGGCCCAGGGCGGCAAAACCCTGATCGTGCAGTGGAGCGCCTATGGCGACAGCGATTTCGGCGGTGCCCGGGGCTGGCTGGCCGACAGCCTGCGCAGCGCGCGTGCCCAGGGCCTGCAACTGGTGCTGGGGCTGTACATGGACCCGGCCTATTACCAGCGCATCGACGAGCTGGACGGTGAAGGCCTGAACAGTTACTGGAAGGCGCAGCTGGGGCGCTCGCTCAGCCAGTACCGGCAACTGCGCCAGGCGTGGCAGTTGCCGGTGGACGGCTGGTACCTGCCCATGGAACTGGACGACCATCACTTTCGCGAGGCCGAGCGCCGGGATGCCCTGCACAGCCAGTTGCAGGCCTTCAACCGGCAACTGGACAAGCCTTTGCACATCAGCGCTTTCAGCGCCGGCAAACTCTCACCGCGGGTCAATGCCGCATGGCTGGATCAACTGGCCGGGTTGGGCTTGACTGTGTGGTGGCAGGATGGCGCCGGGACCGGGCGCTTGCCCGCGTTGGTGCGCCAAGGCTACGAGCAGGCCTTGCCGTGCCGGGTTGGCGTGGTGCGCGAGGCGTTCCGCCAGGTGAGCGCGCCTGGGCAGGCGTTTCGGGCTGAGCCTGCCCAGCCGAAGCTGGGCGGCGGGTGCCACGCCGAGGCGGTGTTCGACCTGCGTTACCGGCCATGGGCCCGGGGTGTTCTGCCCACCAATTGAGTCTCCAGGCCTGGCCTCTTCGCGGGTAAACCCGCTCCCACAGGGACCGCACAGATTTCCAGCGCTGTGGAAGACCTGTGGGAGCGGGCGTGCCCGCGAAAGGGCCGGGCCTGGCATAGCAGTACTCACAGGAGCCCGCATGTTCAAGACCATCGAAGCCCACGTTCGCAAACAGGTCGCCCCCGCCGCCCTGCGCGCCGAATTCCGCCAGCACGAATTCGAGGCCATGCGCCCGTTCTGCCTGCTGGTATTCTGCGTCAGCATCCTGATCTGGCTGGTCTTCGACCTGATCGTCAGCTTCCTCGGCGGCCAGGGTTTCACCTGGCTGTCCTATCTGTTCATCACCCTGCTCGGCAGCCTCACCGTGGTACTGCGGTTCACCCGTCGCAGCCATCACTTCGATGTACTCAACCTGCTATTCATCGCCGCCATCACCCTGGGCATGCGCCTGGTGATCGAAGGCATCCCGGTGGCCCAGCGCCCGGTATGGCTGGTGCTCGGGGTGTCCACCGTGCTGTATGCCGTTTCGGTGCTACCGGTGCGGCGCTGGTCGTTCTTCTGCGCCATGGCCATCACCTGGGTGGTGCTCAACCCGTTCTACCACACCCGTATCGAAGCGGACGCACTCGAAGGCGCCATGCTGTTCAGCTACGCGGTGTTCCTCAGCGGCCTGGTCGTCTACAGCTACCTGCAGATGCGCAAGGCCAAGCTGCACAACTTCTACCTGTCCAAGGTGCTGCTGGACCAGGCCTATGTCGATGCCCTGACCGAAATCCCCAACCGCCGTTCGTTCATGGCCCAGGCCGGCCACCAGCTGCGCCTGGCCACGGCCGAGCAGTACCTGGCGATGATCGACATCGACAACTTCAAGCGGGTGAATGACCGTTTTGGCCATGACGTGGGCGATGAAGTACTCAAGCGCGTGGCCCTGCATATCAAGGCGAGCATGGCCGGTTACGAGTTTGCCCGACTGGGTGGTGAAGAATTCGCGATCTTTTTCCAGGGGCTGGACCAGCAAGGCGCCGAGCAACGAGTGGCGGCGCTGTGCCAACGAGTACGTGAAGATGTTGGCGAACACCCGGTAACCATCAGCATTGGCCTGGCCCGGGTGGACCAGGGCGACAGCCTGACCACGGCGCTGGTGCGCGCCGACCAGGCGCTGTACGAGGCCAAGCACAGTGGCAAGGACCGGTTTGTGCTGTGGTCTGCCCGGCTGGCAGAAAGTGATTAGCAGGCCCGGCCTCTTCGCGGGCTCGCCCGCTCCCACAAGTACTCCACAGTGTTTGAAATCTGTACGGCTCTTGTAGGAGCGGGTTCACCCGCGAAAGGGCCGGCACAGCCACTCAATCACCCGGCAGGCAAGCGAATCCGGAACTGCGCGCCCCCCAGCGCCGACTGCGCCACGGTCAAGGTGCCACCCTGCCCCTCGATCGCCCGCCGGCTGATCGCCAAGCCCAGGCCAAACCCGCCGGTATTGCGGTCACGGCTACGGTCCAGGCGGTAGAACGGCTGGAAAATCCGCTCGCGCTCCTCCACCGGAATACCAATCCCGTCATCCTCCACCGTCACCAGGCAGGCGCCATCGTCTTCCAGGCGCAAGCGCAGCAACAGGCTCTCGTCGCAGTAACGCATGGCATTGCGCACCAGGTTCTGCACCGCCCGTGCCGTCAGCCGTGGGTCCAGCACAAAACGCGGCAAATCTCCCTCGGCCCGCACCTCCCACTGGATACCCCGGCCATCGAGTTCCTCGGCAAAGCCGCCGAGCACGCTGTCGACCAGCTCCAGCAACGACACCTCGACCCGCTCGCGGGCCTGGTCGGCGTTGTACAGCCGGCTGTAGGACAACAGCTCCAGTACCAGCTCATCCAGCTCACGCACATGCCCCACCAGCTCCAGCAGGCGCTTGCGGCTGGCCGGCGGCACTTCGTCGAACAGCAGCACCAGGCCGAAGTCCAGCCGGGTCAACGGCGTGCGCAACTCGTGCGACACCGCATTGAGCAGCTCGCGCTGCTGGTTCACGTGGCGTTCCAGGTCACTGGCCATGGTGTCGAACACCCCGGCCAGTTCACCGATGTTGGAGTGCGGCGAGATGTGCGTACGCTCGGCCATCTGCCCCTGGCCCAGGCGCCGGGCGGTTTCCTTGAGGCGCTCCAGGTCGCGCCAGTGCGGCCATACCCACAGCAGCAGGCAACCGAGCATGGCTGCACCGATCAGTACGGTCACGCCCCACGACAGCACGTTGATATCCAGCGGGTCTGGCGGTGAGTGCAGGCGCACCAGCCATTCCTTGTCCAGCGGCGCCAGCACCGTCTCGTAGTAGCCCCATTCGGCAATGCGCACGGCGTACAGGCCGTGCTCCAGGCGCGCCTGCTCGTCCTCGCTCAGGTCAGCCTGGTCCATGCGCAGCAGTTGCAGTTCCAGCGGTGCGAAATCACTGGCCAGCTCTTGCTCCACCGCCGGCCACTGCTCGCGCGGGGCCTGGCGGAACTGGCGCACGATAAGCGACTGCACGCCCTTGGCCTGGTCCAGGTTGTAGGCCATGAAGCGGTCCTGGAACAGGCCGACGATGGTGTCGGGGATGAACAACAGCGCACCGGCATAGGCAACGATGATCACCAGGTACAGCCGCACCAGAATCTTCAGCATGGGCGGTCAACACTCCCACTCGACACGGCTGAACAGGTAGCCCTTGCCCCACACGGTCTTGATCTTGCGCGCTTCGCCGGCGTTATCGTCGAACTTGCGCCGCAGCTTGGAGATGGCCACATCCACCGAGCGGTCGGTGCCGTTGAACTCGATACCCCGCAGTTGCTGCAGGATGCGGTCGCGGTTCAGCACTTCGCCGGCATTGCGCGCCAGTACCACCAGCAGGTTGTACTCGCCGCTGGACAGCTCCACCTCTTCGCCGCGCCAGCTCACGGTGCGCTCGGCCAGGTCGATGCGCAGGCCACCGATCAGGATCAGGTCGTTGTCCAGGCGCGGCTCGTTGACGCTGCTGCGACGCAGCAGGGTACGCACGCGGGCCAGCAGTACACGCGGTTCGCAGGGTTTGGTCACGTAGTCGTCGGCGCCCATTTCCAGGCCCAGGACCTGGTCGTGGCTGTCGTCGCGGGCGGTCAGCATCAGGATCGGCAGGCCTTGCGATTCCTGGCGCAGCAGGCGGCACAGCTGCAGGCCGTCGATGCCTGGCAGCATCAGGTCGAGGATGACCAGGTCGGGCTTTTGCCGGCGGTACTCGTCAAGCACATGATCGCCACGGGCGATCACCTGGACATGGAAGTCGTTGCGTTGCAGGTAGCTGGCGATCAGTTCGGACAGGGCGCTGTCGTCTTCGACCAGGAAAATATTCGGCATAGGCGCTTGGAAGTCTGGGTTGTGGTAGGCCTTGCCGGCCTCTTCGCGGGTAAACCCGCTCCCACAGGGACTGCACAGGTTCCAGTGCTGTGCGGTCCCTGTGGGAGCGGGTTTACCCGCGAAGAGGCCGGTACAGGTACACGCAGAATATAGAACCCTACAGGTCGAGAGGATTGTTCTTCACACTTTTTCACACTCGTCCTACAGGTATTAACAGCCACGCAAGGAACGCCTGCCGTAGCATACCGGCGGTCATCATCGGAAGATCCGTATGTCTACTACCCTCCCCCCACGCTTGCGCCCGTTGGCGCTTCTGGCGTTCCTGAGCCTGTCCCTGGCCGGCTGCGACGACAGCGCCGAACAGGAAGAACAGGCCCCCACCCCGCAAGTGCGGGTGGAAACCCTGCAACTGCAGCCACTGGCCATCAGCAGTGAGCTAAGCGGCCGTATCCTCGCGCCGCGCACCGCCGAAGTGCGAGCACGTGTCGCGGGCGTTGTGCTCAAACGGGTGTATCGCGAAGGCAGCGACGTCAAGCAGGGCGATGTGCTGTTCCTGATCGACCCGGCGCCGTTCAAGGCCGACCACGACAGCGCCCGCGCCACCCTGGCCAAGGCCGAGGCCACCCTGTACCAGGCACGCCTGCAGGAGCAGCGCTACCGCGAACTGGTCGACGACAAAGCCGTCAGCCGCCAGGAGTACGACAACGCCAAGGCCAGCTACCTGCAGGCCGATGCCGCAGTGGCCGAGGCCAGGGCCGCCCTGGAACGCGCCCGCCTCAACCTCGACTACGCCACCGTGACCGCGCCGATTTCCGGCCGTATCGGCCGCGCCCAGGTCACCGAAGGTGCGCTGGTCGGGCAGAACGAGACCACGCCCCTGGCGACCATCCAGCAGCTGGACCCGATCCACGCCGATGTCACCCAGTCGACCCGCGAGCTCAACGCCCTGCGCCGCGCCATGCGTGCCGGCGAGCTGCAGCAGGTGGGCGACGGCCAGGCCCGGGCCACGCTGATCCAGGACGATGGCAGCACCTACCCGTTGCCGGGCAAACTGCTGTTCTCCGACATCAGCGTCGACCCCAGCACCAACCAGATCACCCTGCGCAGCGAGTTCCCCAACCCGGACCTCGACCTGCTGCCCGGCAGCTACGTGCGCGTGCGCCTGGAGCAGGCCGTGCAGCCCAAGGGCCTGAGCGTGCCGCAGCGCGCCATCCTGCGCGACAGCGCTGGCGTGCCCAAGGTGCTGGTGGTCGACCCGCAGGCCCGGGTCAGCGACCGCCAGGTAGTACTGGGCAGCGCCCAGGGCGACCGCTGGATCGTCAGCGAAGGCCTGGCCCCCGGCGAGCGGGTGGTGGTCGAGGGCCTGCAACACGTCAAGGCCGGTGACCAGGTGCAGGTCGACAATGCATCAGGGGCATCGCCCATCGCACAGCACACTGGCCAGTGAGGGCCTGATTCATGCCGCAATTCTTCATCGACCGCCCGGTATTCGCCTGGGTGGTCGCCCTGTTCATCCTGCTGGCCGGTGCCCTGGCCATCCCGCAACTGCCGGTGGCCCAGTACCCCAACGTGGCCCCGCCGCAGGTGGAAATCTACGCCGTGTATCCGGGCGCTTCGGCGGCGACCATGGACGAGAGCGTGGTCAGCCTGATCGAGCAGGAGCTCAACGGCGCCGACAACCTGCTGTACTTCGAGTCGCAGAGCAGCCTGGGCAGCGCCACCATCACCGCCACCTTCGCCCCGGGCACCAACCCGGACCTGGCCCAGGTCGACGTACAGAACCGCCTGAAGGTGGTCGAGTCGCGCCTGCCGCGCCCGGTAACCCAGCAAGGCCTGCAGGTGGAAAAGGTCTCCACCGGTTTCCTGCTGCTGGCCACCCTCACCTCCGAAGATGGCAAGCTCGACGAAACCGCCCTGTCGGATATCCTCGCGCGCAACGTGATGGACGAAATCCGTCGCCTCAAGGGCGTCGGCAAGGCCCAGCTGTACGGTTCGGAACGCGCCATGCGCATCTGGATCGACCCGCGCAAGCTGATCGGCTTCAACCTCACGCCCAACGACGTGGCCGAGGCCATCGCCGCGCAGAACGCCCAGGTGGCCCCCGGCAGCATTGGTGACCTGCCCACCCGTGGCACTCAGGAAATCACCGCCAACGTGGTGGTCAAGGGCCAGCTGAGCACCCCCGAGGAGTTCGCCGGGATTGTCCTGCGTGCCAACCCGGACGGTTCCACGGTGACCATCGGCGATGTCGCCCGGGTCGAGATCGGTGCCCAGGAGTACCAGTACGGCACGCGCCTGAACGGCAAGCCGGCCACCGCCTTCAGCGTGCAGCTGTCGCCGGGCGCCAACGCCATGGAAACCGCCACCCTGGTGCGGGCGAAGATGCAGGACCTGGCGCGCTACTTCCCCGAAGGCGTCAAGTACGACATCCCCTACGACACCTCGCCATTCGTCAAGGTGTCGATCGAGCAGGTCATCAACACCCTGTTCGAAGCCATGCTGCTGGTGTTCGCGGTGATGTTCCTGTTCCTGCAGAACCTGCGCTACACCCTGATCCCAACCCTGGTGGTGCCGGTGGCCCTGATGGGCACCTTCGCCATGATGTTGGCCATGGGCTTCTCGGTCAACGTGCTGACCCTGTTCGGCATGGTGCTGGCCATCGGCATCCTGGTCGACGATGCCATCGTGGTGGTGGAGAACGTCGAGCGGATCATGGCCGAAGAAGGCCTGCCGCCCAAGGAGGCCACGCGCAAGGCCATGGGCCAGATCAGCGGCGCGATCGTCGGCATTACCCTGGTGCTGGTGGCAGTGTTCCTGCCCATGGCCTTCATGCAAGGCTCGGTGGGGGTGATCTACCAGCAGTTCTCGCTGTCGATGGCAGTGTCGATCCTGTTCTCGGCGTTTCTCGCCCTCAGCCTGACCCCGGCGCTGTGTGCCACCCTGCTCAAGCCGGTGGCCAAGGGCGAGCACCACGAACGCAAGGGCTTCTTCGGCTGGTTCAACCGGCGCTTCGAGGGCATGAGCAACGGTTACCAGCGCTGGGTGGTGCAGGCACTCAAGCGCAGCGGCCGCTACCTGCTGGTATACGCGTTGCTGCTGGCGGTGCTGGGTTATGGCTTCAGCCAGCTGCCCACGGCGTTCCTGCCCACCGAAGACCAGGGCTACACCATCACCGATATCCAGCTGCCGCCAGGCGCCAGCCGCATGCGCACCGAACAGGTGGCGGCACAGATCGAGGCGCACAACGCCGAAGAGCCCGGCGTGGGTAACACCACCTTGATCCTGGGTTTCAGCTTCTCGGGCAGCGGGCAGAACGCGGCACTGGCCTTCACCACGCTCAAGGACTGGTCCGAGCGCGGTGCCGACGACAGCGCCCAGTCGATCGCCGATCGCGCGACCATGGCCTTTACCCAGCTCAAGGACGCCGTGGCCTATTCCGTGCTGCCACCGCCAATCGACGGCCTTGGCGAGTCGACCGGCTTCGAGTTCCGCCTGCAGGACCGCGGCGGCATGGGCCACGCCGAGCTGATGGCCGCCCGCGACGAGCTGCTGGCAAATGCCGGCAAAAGCAAGGTGCTGACCAACGTGCGCGAAGCCTCGCTGGCGGAAAGCCCGCAGGTACAACTGGAAATCGACCGCCGCCAGGCCAACGCCCTGGGCGTATCGTTTGCCGATATCGGTTCGGTGCTGGACGTGGCCGTGGGTTCCAGCTACGTCAACGACTTCCCCAACCAGGGCCGCATGCAGCGGGTGGTGGTGCAGGCCGAAGGCGACCAGCGCAGCCAGGTCGAAGACCTGCTGAAGATCCACGTGCGCAACGACAGCGGCAAGATGGTGCCACTGGGCGCCTTCGTCCAGGCCAGGTGGGTCAGCGGCCCGGTGCAGCTGACCCGCTACAACGGCTACCCGGCGGTGTCGATTTCCGGCGAACCGGCAGCCGGCTACAGTTCGGGCGAAGCCATGGCCGAGATCGAGCGCCTGGTGGCCCAGCTGCCGGCCGGTGCCGGCCTGGAATGGACTGGCCTGTCGCTGCAGGAGCGGCTGTCCGGCAGCCAGGCACCGATGCTGATGGCGCTGTCGTTGCTGGTGGTGTTCCTGTGCCTGGCAGCGCTGTACGAAAGCTGGTCGATCCCCACCGCAGTACTGCTGGTAGTACCGCTGGGCGTGCTCGGTGCGGTGCTGGCGGTGACCCTGCGCGGCATGCCCAACGACGTGTTCTTCAAGGTCGGCCTGATCACCCTGATCGGCCTGTCGGCGAAGAACGCCATCCTGATCATCGAGTTCGCCAAGAGCCTGGTCGACCAGGGCGTGGATGCTGCCGACGCTGCCGTGCAGGCCGCGCGCCTGCGCCTGCGGCCGATCGTGATGACCTCGCTGGCGTTCATCCTGGGCGTGGTGCCGCTGGCCATTGCCAGCGGCGCCAGCTCGGCCAGCCAGAAGGCGATCGGTACCGGGGTGATCGGCGGCATGCTCAGCGCCACCCTGGCTGTGGTGTTCGTGCCGGTGTTCTTCGTGGTGGTGATGCGCCTTGCCGGGCGACGCCAGGCGGGTAAGGCCGACACGCAGGCCGTGACCAGCGACAGCTGACTGGACAAGCCCCGCGTGAAATGGGAGGGTTCCCGGCATTGACTGCCCGGAACCCTTTTTCATGCCTGATGCCCTGCCCCCCTGCTCCATCCTCATTCTCGCCGGTGGCCGCGGCCAGCGCATGGGCGGCCGCGACAAGGGCCTGGTCGACTGGCAGGGCGAACCGCTGGTGGCGCATGTGCAGCGCGTGGTACGGCCGCTCAGCGATGACCTGGTGATTTCCTGCAACCGTAACCAGCAGGCCTACCAGGCGTATGCCGACCAGTTGGTGGGCGATGCCGAGGCGGACTACCCCGGGCCGTTGGCGGGGGTGATTGCCGGGCTCAAGGTGGCGCGGCATGAATGGGTGGTGCTGCTGGCCTGTGATGCACCGCTGGTTGACCGGGGGTTGATCGAGGACCTGCTGCACCTGGCAGTGACCAGTGACAGTGCGGCCATGGTGCGCCAGGGTGGGTACTGGCAGCCGATGTTCAGCGTGCTGCCACGCCGGGTGTTGCCGGTGCTGGAGCAGGCCTGGGTGGCGGGCGAGCGGAGTTTGCAGAAGGCCTTGCTGCGTGAAGCGGTGCAGGGGCTGGAATGTGTCGACGATGATCGCAGGTTGAGCAACTTCAACAGCCCGGAGTTGTTGCAAGGCTGAGGTCATCTGCTGCCTGTACTGGCCTCTTCGCGGGTAAACCCGCTCCCACAGGT
>NZ_JALLKV010000002.1:12030-226783 GCF_023093815.1 Pseudomonas sp. PNPG3 | reverse complement strand
ACTGGCCTCTTCGCGGGTAAACCCGCTCCCACAGGTTCTCCACTGCCCTTGAGGCCTGTGCAATACCTGTGGGAGCGGGTTTACCCGCGAAGAGGCCAGCACAGGCGACACCTCACCTGGCAGACAGCTCCTCGACACTGATCTCGCGCATGCGGAACTTCTGCACCTTGCCGGTCACCGTCATCGGGAACTCATCGACAAAGCGGAAGTACCGCGGCACCTTGAAGTGCGCGATCCGCGCCTTCGCCCAATCGCGCAGTTCCTCCGCGCTGGCCGTATGCCCCGGGTGCAGCCGCACCCAGGCCACGATCTCTTCACCGTACTTGCTGCACGGCACGCCAATCACCTGCACATCGGCCACCGCCGGGTGGGTGAAGAAGAACTCCTCCAGCTCGCGCGGGTAGATGTTCTCGCCGCCGCGAATGATCATGTCCTTGCTGCGCCCGACAATACGCACATAGCCCTGCTCGTCCATTACCGCCAGGTCGCCGGTGTGCATCCAGCCTTCCTCATCGATGCTTTCAGCCGTGGCCTTGGGGTTGTTCCAATAGCCCAGCATCACGCTGTAACCCCGCGTGCACAATTCGCCGATCTCGCCCCGCGCCAGCGTGTTGCCATCAGCATCGATCACCTTGTTCTCCAGCCTTGGCTGGGTGCGCCCGACGCTGGTCACGCGGCGCTCCAGGTCGTCGCTGGCGCCGGTCTGCAGCGACACCGGGCTGGTTTCGGTCATGCCGTAGGCAATCTGCACCTCGGCCATGTGCATCTCGCCGATAACCCGGCGCATCACTTCGATCGGGCAGGTGGCGCCGGCCATGATCCCGGTGCGCAGGCTGGACAGGTCGAACTCGCCGCGCTGGGGGTGGTCCAGTTCGGCGATGAACATGGTCGGCACACCATACAACGCCGTGGCCTTTTCTTCCGCCACCGCACGCAGGGTGGCCAGCGGGTCGAAGGCGTCGTTAGGGTAGATCAGGGTGCTGCCGTGGGTCATGCAGCCGAGGTTGGCCATGACCATGCCGAAGCAGTGGTACAGCGGCACCGGCACCACCAGCCGGTCATGCTCGGTCAGGCCCAGGCTTTCACCGACCATGTAGCCGTTGTTGAGGATGTTGCTGTGGCTGAGGGTGGCGCCTTTCGGGAAACCGGTGGTGCCCGAGGTGTACTGGATATTGATCGGGTCGTCGCAGCGCAGCTGTGCCTGGCGCTCGGCCAAGGCTTCGCGGCTGACGGCCGCGGCACGGGCCTGCAGGTCGTGCCAGGCGAGAAAGCCCGCCGGTGGCGCGACGGCCAGGCTGACCACACCGCGCAGTTCGGGGAAGCGTTCGCAGATCAGGGCGCCCGGCTGGCTGCTGGCCAGGCCCGGAACCAGGCCCAGCAACATGGCGTGATAGTCGGATGTCTTGAACGCGTCGGCGCAGATCACCCAGCGGCAGCCGGACTGGCCGAGGGCGTAGTCCAGTTCGCTGGAGCGGTAGGCCGGGTTGATGTTGACCAGGATCGCGCCCACCTTGGCGCTGGCGAACTGGGTGATGCACCACTCTGCGCAGTTGGGTGCCCAGATGCCGAGGCGGTCACCGGGCTGCACGCCCAGGGCCATCAGCGCACGGGCGTGCTGGTCGACGGCTTCGGCCAGTTGCTGCCAGGTGTAGCGCAGTGCCTGGTGGCGGACGACCAGCGCGTCACGGTCGGGGAAGCGGGCGACGGTGGTGTCGAAGGCGTCGCCGATGCACTGGGTAAGCAGGGGTTTGTCCTGGTTGCCCTGGGAGTAGCTTGGCTGGGGCATGGGCGGTCTCTTGTTGTTCTTGTGTTGATTGAGCGGGCCTCTTCGCGGGTAAACCCGCTCCCACAGGGACCGCAGCACATTCAGCCCCTGTGGAGATCCTTGTAGGAGCGGGTTTACCCGCGAAGAAAGCAACACCGGTTTAACGGATGAACACCTGCGGCGTGGTGGTGGACATGTCCCCACCCGGCAACTTGATGTTCTTCACTTTCTCCAGCGTATCCGGGTTGAACACCGCCAGGTCGTTGAAGGTGCCGCCCAGGTACAACTTGTCGCCTTTCTTGTCGAAGGCCACGCAGTAGTAAGTGTGGTCCAGATTCGCCGCCTTGATCAGCTTGCGCTGTTTGAGGTCGTACTTGGCCAGGCGGTTGAGCACGCCGTAGATCTGGTTCGGGTCTTTCGGCGAACGCAGCCCGGTGAAGTACAGCTCGGTCAGGTCGGCAAATTCCTGGGTGTGGGTCTTGCCGGTCTTCAGGTCGACGCTCAGGTAGCCATACAGCAGATCGGCGGTGGCCGGGTCCTGCTTGTCATCCTTGAACCTGGCAATGGTGTAAAGCATCGAAAACTCGTGGCGCGGGCTCTGGTGCGGCCAGAAGTACAGCACGTCCGGGGCGCTGTAGCCTTTGCGGTTCCAGTTGCGCAGCGGCAAGGCCACCGTGTACTTGCCGGTCTTCACGTCCATCTTGTAGATGTCCGGCCCGGCGACGTACAGGCTGCCATCGTCCGCCGCTCGCATCAGGTACACCTGGCGCGGCATCGGGAAGGTGCGCACCGGCTTGGCCTCCAGGCCGTCGGCGGTGCTGAACACCTCCAGCCGCGGTGGCTTGACCACGTAGTGGTCGTTCAGGCGCTGGGTCGGGTTGACCGTGGCGTACACTTCCTTGCCGTCCGGGCTGATGGCGAACGAGTACATCGACCGGCCCACCTCACCCGGCACGCTGGACAGGTTGGCGTGGAAGGTGTTCTTGCAGGTGTCCAGGTCGATGCCGTAGATGTCGCCGTAGTGGTTGTTGAGCACGTAGGCGGTGCGGTTGTCCGGCGCCATCATCGCGGTGCCGGGGCCGAACTTGTCGGGCATCACGCAGCTCTTGTACACCGTGTCACTGGCCACATCGACCACGTGCAGGTTGTTCGGGTAGTTGGTCACGATCATGTATTCGTGGCCAGCCTTCAACGCCGGCCCGGTGTCGGCGGCCTGTACCAGCCCGGCACAGGCCGTGGCGGCGATGGTGAGCGCGAGTGACGCGCAGCGTCCAGCTTTCATGCGGTTTCCCCTTGTCATTCTTGTTGGGCCGGTCACTTGTCTTTCGGGAACACGGTGCCGAGGTTGCGCCAGTCTTCCGCCGAGTTGCTCGCCTGGGCGTTCCAGTCCTGGTAGGTGCTCATCATGTCCGGCACCTGGGCCGGCCACCAGCAAGGGTCGGAGCAGCCATACAGGTCGGCCTCCATCGGCTGGCACAGCGAGCTCACGCCACCAAAGGCGTCCACTTCCCAGCCCGGGTCGGTGGTGGCGGTGCAGCCCGCCACTGCGCTCATGGCCATGACTTCTTCGACGCGGTCTTCGGCGGCGGCCTGCTCGAGGATGCGCGCCTTGTTGTTCAGGGGCTTCAAGTGCTTCATGTCAGTGCGCCTTCCGCGGGGTGATGTAGCGATCGATGAAGGCCGGGTTGGCGGCCATGATGCGGCTGTAGACTTCGATGCCGAAGTCGACCCAGTCGCGCATCAGTTCGCAATAGTGGTAGGTCGGGTGCTGCGGGTCGCCATAGCGGGCATAGCTTTCGTGGTAGCAGCCGCCGGAGCACAGGTTGCGGATGCGGCAGCTGTCGCAGCCGGTGTTGCTGCGGTCCAGGCGCTGCGACAGGAAGTCGTTGAGCTGCGCCTGCTTCACGCCCTGGTGCACATTGCCGAAGGTCGGCAGGCTGGACCCGGTGAAGCGGTGGCACAGGTTCAGCTCGCCCTCATGGTCCACGGCCAGCATCTTCAGCCCGGCGCCGCACGGCAGGGCCTTCTTGTGGCCTTCGTGGATGTCGGTGATCAGCTGGTGCAAGTTGGAGAAACCGATGTTGCGGTGCTCCAGCGCAGCCTCCAGGTAACGCCGGCCCAGCGCCTTCATGTTGGCGAACACCTGCACCAGTTCTTCGCCGGTGAGGTTGAAGTTGGCCATGTCGCCGGAGGTGACCGGGGCAAAGCCGACTTCAGCGAAGCCCAGTTCGTTGAACAGGTGGTTCCAGATGGTCTCGACGTCGGTGATGCCACGGGTCAGCGTGACCCGTGCGCCCACCGGGCGGCTGTGGTAGCGCGACAGCAGCATGTCGACCTTGCGCCGCACCACGTCATAGGTGCCCTGCCCGCCCACGGTGATGCGGTTGCGGTCGTGCACGGTCTTGGGGCCGTCGATGCTGATCGACAGGCC
This sequence comes from Pseudomonas sp. PNPG3, assembly GCF_023093815.1. Taxonomy (NCBI): domain Bacteria; kingdom Pseudomonadati; phylum Pseudomonadota; class Gammaproteobacteria; order Pseudomonadales; family Pseudomonadaceae; genus Pseudomonas; species Pseudomonas sp. PNPG3. Next base: position 222,587 of record NZ_JALLKV010000002.1, on the reverse strand, counting down.
GAAGCGATGGGCATTGAGCCAGTCGACGATCTCTTCGTTGAGCAAGGTGGCATTGGTGGTCATGATGAACTCCACCTGCTTGCCCGCCTCGGCGAAGCGCCGCTCGCAGTAGGCGACCATGTGCTCGATCAGTGGCCGGTTGGACAGCGGCTCGCCACCGAAGAACACCACGCTGTAGCGCTGCTCGTCGGGCGACTCCTTGAGCAGCATCTCCACCGAAGCCTCGGCGGTGGCGGTACTCATCTTCTTGCCCGCGGACGGTTTGTCCAGGTCTTCCTTGTAGCAGTAGGTGCAGCTGAGGTTGCAGCCGGTGTTGACGTTGAGCACCACGGTGTTCAGCGCCGTGCGCTCGACCTGCTTGAGGGCGATTTCCGGGGTCAGCGGCGAGCCGTCGCTGACCAGTTCCAGCGCGATCAGCTCGCGCAGGGTGTCCTGGATATCGCTGCCGGCAAACCGCTGGCCAAGGCGCTGCATCAGCTCCTCGGCCGAGCAGCCTTGCTGGCGCAGGGTGTCGATGATGCCGCCGGTCACCGCGTCGGCGGTGAACAGCGAACTGCTGGGGATATGGAACAGCATGCGGTCGGCGTCGACCTGCACTTCATGCAGGTTGCGTTCGACCAGGTTCAGTAGCGCGCCCATGGCGACCTCCCGATAATCGATCCGTTGGAAAACCGTAAGCCCCCTGCCGTTACGGCAGCGGCGGGTTGTTCCAGCGCTGTACGGTGACGATCATGTGCCCCTCGCCAGTCTGGCCACCGTCGGCCAGGGTGGCGATGACCTTCAGGTTGCCGGCGTTGTTGGTCATCATCTTGCGCTCCGGGTTGGGGCCAGCACCGCCTGGCACGAACACGCCATCGGCCTGCATCTTCCCGGCGAACTTGACGTCTTCGTCCTCGACCGCACGCTCGTTGAACGGCTCGACCTTCCAGCTGGCCGGCAGGTAGCCGATGCGCAGCGGCTGGCCATTGGCGTCCTTGCCCCAGGCTTCGGCCTCGAAGCGGCCCTGCACCTTGGGCACCGAGGCACCGTTTTCGCCGATGCGGGCGATGGAGAACGCCGGCACCACTTTCACTTCCTCGACTTTGTCGTACACCGCCAGGTTGACGCCCTTGAGCGCCCCGATGGCGACTTCGCGCTGGCCTGGTTTGGCATCGGCCGCGGCGCGGGCCTTCACCCGTACCAGGGTCGGGGTCTGCTCCAGCACCTCGGTCACTTCCACGCCAGCGCCCAGGTCCGGTTTGCCGGCCAGGCCGCTGCCGACCAGGGTGATCTCGCTTTCGCCACCGGCCTTGATGAATGCCGGTTGTACCGCCAGCAGGCGCGCCTTGCCCTCCTTCACTGCGGTGAAGTCCAGGCCACGCTCGTCGTGCTCGGCCTCGAACATGCGGCCCTTCATTTCGCCATCCAGCGCGGCGAACACCTGGCGCAGGTTGGCGTCGCCGACCTTGACGTTGCCACGCCATTCATAGCCGTTGTAGAGGATCGCCGAACCGCTGCCATTGAACGGCGTGCCGTCGGCATAAGCGCCCTTGACCTCGACCTTGAAGGTGTCACCCTGGTCAGGCGTGACGCTCATCACCCCGCGCACATCGCCCTTGGCCAGCATGTGGCCGCTGAATGCCCACTGACCCGGCAGCGCATCGGCCTTTGGCCTGGCCTTCTGCCATTCGGCCCACGCCGCGCTTTCCAGCGGGTAGCGCTTGGCCAGGTCGGGCACCACTTGTTGCAGGGCGATCGGCAGCCAGTCGCGGTCACGCGCCTGGGCCTGGTATTCGAGGGACGGCCACTGGCCGAGATGGAAGTTGACCAGGTGCTCCCATTCCTTGGCCGGGCGCCGCTGCAAGGCGACACGGGCACCGGAGTGGCAACGGCCACAGGTTTCGCTGAGCTGGGTGTCGAACTGCTCGACAGTGTTCAGCCGGCGCTCCATGGCATACCGCACGCCATCGGTTTCGCTGGGCGCCAGGCCCTGCTTGTCGGCCAGGTACTTGACCAGGGTGCGGCGGTCGTCGTCGCTGATCTGCAGGCCGTGCATCACCTGCATGCGGGCGATGCTCATCAGCCAGCCTTCCGGCGTCTTGCGCTGGTGGCTGATGCGGCTGTAGGTGTCGTTGCCTTCGGGGATATGGCACCCCATGCACTTGTTCTGCAACAGGCTCGGGCCCTGCTCGGCCGCCATGGCCTGGGTGCTCAGCAGCGCGGCGGCGACCAGCGCCAGTTTGCCCGCATGCCGCCGGAGTCGAGTCGTCTTCAAGGTCAGACCTCCACGGTTGTTGTTCTTATCGTTTTCGCACGCTTTGGTACAGCAGGTGTGCATGTGACGGTTGTGATACAGGAACTGTGCCAGGTGCTGTAAAAGCGTTTTCTTTCAACCTGTTAGCCGGTTTTTCGGCCTTGGCCAAGAGCAGGTATGGCCAATTGCAGCGTGCCATTTCGCGACAGGGTGTTTCATCCTGAGACAAGGGCCTGCCCGCTCCCACACGCCGGGGCCAGCGCTGTACCGGTGGGAGCGGGCGTGCCCGCGAAGAGGCCGGAACAGCCACTGTTTCACCACCGTCTCACACCGTCTCAATGTGCAACAGCGCAACCCTGCAATCCCAACCTTGCACCAGGACAAAACCCAACCCGCTCAAGGGTTTGCAGCCATCTACCGACCTTGGCACGCCCATTGCGCCTATGCCTGTCACATCCAATGACAAGAGGCACCGTCCCATGCTTTCCGAACTGCCCATCCTGCCCGCCACCCGCGCCTTTCTCGAACGCAAGCTGAAGATGCGCATCGGCGCCGACTGGCAGGACGCCGCCAGCGGTCGCACCCTGTCGTTCCGCAACCCGGCCACTGGCGAGGTACTGGGTGAAGTGCCCGCCGCCGAGGCCGAAGATGTCGACCGCGCGGTGCGCGCCGCTCGCCAGGCCTTCGACGATTCGCCGTGGAGCCGCCTGCGCCCACGCGAACGGCAGAACCTGCTGTGGCGCCTGGCCGACCTGATGGAGCGCGACGCCCGCCAGCTGGCCGAACTGGAATGCCTGAACAACGGCAAGAGCGCCGCCGTTGCCCAGGTGATGGACGTGCAACTGGCCATCGACTTCCTGCGCTACATGGCCGGCTGGGCCACCAAGATCGAGGGTAGCACCGTCGAAGCCTCGATGCCGTTGATGCCCAACGACCAGTTCCATGGTTTCGTGCGGCGCGAGGCAGTGGGCGTGGTCGGCGCCATCGTCGCCTGGAACTTCCCGTTGCTGCTGGCCTGCTGGAAGCTCGGCCCGGCCCTGGCTACCGGTTGCACCGTCGTGCTCAAGCCCGCTGACGAAACACCGCTGAGCGTGCTCAAGCTGGCTGAACTGGTGGACGAAGCCGGCTACCCGGCGGGCGTGTTCAACGTGGTCACCGGCACCGGCCTGAACGCCGGCGCCGCACTCAGCCGCCACCCCGGCGTGGACAAGCTGACCTTCACCGGCTCCACCGAGGTCGGCAAGCTGATCGGCAAGGCAGCCATGGACAACATGACCCGCGTCACCCTGGAACTCGGCGGCAAGTCGCCGACCATCGTCATGCCCGACGCCAACCTGCAGGAAGCCGCCGCCGGCGCGGCCACGGCGATCTTCTTCAACCAGGGCCAGGTGTGCTGTGCCGGGTCCCGCCTGTACGTGCACCGCAAGCATTTCGACAACGTGGTGGCCGACATCGCCGGCATCGCCAACGGCATGAAGCTGGGCAGCGGCCTGGACCCTGCGGTGCAGATGGGCCCGCTGATCTCGGCCAAGCAGCAGGACCGCGTCACCGGCTACATCGAGCTTGGCCGCGAGCTGGGCGCGACCATCGCCTGTGGTGGCGAAGGCTTCGGGCCTGGCTACTTCGTCAAGCCGACGGTGATCGTCGATGTCGACCAGCGCCACCGCCTGGTACAGGAAGAGATCTTCGGGCCGGTGCTGGTGGCGATGCCGTTCGATGACATCGACGAAGTGATCGGCATGGCCAACGACAACCCCTATGGCCTGGGTGCGAGCATCTGGTCCAACGACCTGTCTGCCGTGCACCGGATGATCCCGCGCATCAAGTCGGGGTCGGTGTGGGTCAACTGCCACAGCGCCCTCGACCCTGCCTTGCCGTTTGGCGGCTACAAGATGTCCGGCGTCGGCCGTGAAATGGGGGCGGCTGCCATCGACCACTACACCGAGCTGAAATCGGTGTTGATCAAGCTCTGATCATTTTCCTGTACCGGCCCTTTCGCGGGTAAACCCGCTCCTACAGGATCATCACAGGCCTGAACACTGTGGGGTCCTTGTGGGAGCGGGTTCACCCGCGAAGAGGCCGGCACAGGCAACCCGAGAACAACAACAAAAACATGGAGCACACCATGAGGCACAAACTCGCCTGCACATTGGCCCTGCTGTTCGCCGCCCCCATCACCCAGGCTTACGAGCTGTACAACCACGACGGCACCACCCTCAACGCCGACCTCGAAGCCCTGTTCGGCGCCTTCCACAGCGACGAAAGCTTCAACCTGGCCGGCAACCGCAAGCCCGGCAGTACCGCCTGGCAGGAAGGCTACGTCAAGTATGGCCTCAGCGGCAGCCAGGCCCTGGCCGACAGCGGCGCGCTCTACGGCGCCTTCAACCTGCTTAGCTCCGCCACCTGGGGCGACGGCGATGCCGCCGGCCTGACCCTGGGTGACGAGCGCCGCACCGCCATCGAAGACCTGTACCTGGGCTGGCGCTCGGCCAACCTGTTCCCGGCCTTGGGCGAAGACGGCGTGGACATTTCCGGCGGCCGCCAGGTGGTGACCCTGGGCGACGGCTTCCTGATCCAGGGCGACCCGGTGAACCTGGGCAAGGTCGACCTGGGCGCCAACTTCGACCGCGGCGGCGCCTACTACCTGGCCGCACGCAAGGCCTTCGACCGCACCGCCGTGCTGCGCCTGGGCGGCAAGCAAGGCTGGCGCAGCGACCTGATGTGGCTGAAGTCCGATAACCACTACCAGGCCGACACCTCGCTGGCGGTGGCCAACCTGGAGCACGTCGCCGACGCCGGCACCGTCGGCCTGAGCTGGATCCGTGGCCTCGACGTGGACCAGCGCTACGCGCAGATCATGGGCCTGGAACACCGCGACGGCATGGACACCGCCAGCCTGCGCGGGCGTGGCAACCTGGGGGTGAAAGACCTGGAGCTGGCCGCCGAGTACGTGACCCAGGACAAAACCGGCGGGCGGGAGAACGCCTGGTACCTGGAGGGCAACTGGACCTTCTCCGAACTGCCCTGGTCACCCACCGCCACCTACCGCTACAGCCGCTTTTCCGAAGATTTCGACCCGCTGTTCTATGGCCTGAGCCGTGGCTATGGCACCTGGTTCCAGGGGGAGGTGGCAGCCAACTATGCCGGGCCGTTCAACAGCAACAGCCAGGTGCATCACGTGGCGTTGAAGGGCAAACCACGGGACAACCTGACCGTCGGCGCGCTGTACTTCGACTTCGATACGCTGGACACCGACCAGGGCAACCTGGGCGGGCGGGAGCTGGACCTGTATGTGGAATGGATGGTCAACGACCACCTGCTGATCAGCCCGCTGGTAGGGTTCTACAAACCGGAACGCAGCGCAGCCAATGGCGGGACGCAGCTGGGTGGGCGGGATACCGGCACCTATATGCAGCTGATCGTCGGGACTTTCTTCTGATTCGAAATCCTGGGGCTGCTGCGCAGCCCATCGCGACACAAGGCCGCTCCCACAGGTACAGCGCTGCCATCAAGGTTTGTGCAGACCTGTGGGAGCGGCCTTGTGTCGCGAAAGGGCCGCAAAGCGGCCTCGGCAATCTCAAACCAAGCCCTGCTCCAACAACCACCGCCGCACCATCATCTGCTGCTCCCCTGGCAGGCCTGACAACACTGCCTCGATAGGTCGGCCGCTACGCAGCCCACGCACCACCGGCGCCAGCTCCACCCCCTGCAAATGCCACACCCCCAACGGCTGATCCGCCGTCACCACCACCTCGGCCTCATCCACCAGCCCGTCACGCAACACCGGCCGCCGCTCGACCCTCACCGCGCTCCAGTCCGCCGCCACGTGCAATGCCTGCATGTCCGGCCAACCCTGCCGCCGCGCCCAGAACGGCTGCCCCACCCGCCCCTGTTCTTGCCCATAAAAATCCCGCCCGATCCGGGCAAAACGCAAAAACAGCTGTTCGATCCGCTGCTGGTGAAACTGCCGCGCCAACCCGGCCCGCTCGGGCCTGCGCAGCAAGGTATTGATCACCACCGGTGCCTGCAGCGCCGAAGACAACGACTGGAAGATCCCGTTGCCCGACAGTGGGTCAACGGCCATCGCAGCATCGCCCACGCGTATCCAGTCCTGCCCGACACACTCACCGGCCAGAATCGCGGTGCTGCTGCGCGCATGCACCTCTGCCGGCGCCAAGGCCCTGGCATCGAACAGCTCGGCCACCAGCACGCTGCCGGCTCGCCGCGCCGCACAGTAATCCGCCAAGCCGGCCTTGCCCGGCAGCCCGGCCGCGTCCAAGGTGACTTGCCAGTAGCAGCGGCCGTCTTCCAGGCGCGCCATCCACGCCCAGCCATCCGCCAGGCTCTCCACCGCCGACGCGGGCGCCCCGGGGGCGGCCTGCCAGACATTCAGCAAGCTGACCGTCTCCGGCCCGCGCAGGCGGTCGGCGGCCAACGGGGCCTGGCGGCCTCGGGCTTCGACCAGGAAATCGGCCTGCAGTATCTGCCCGTCGTCCAGGCGAATACCATGACCGACTTCGCGAACCACCTCACGCACCCGCCCCTCGACCACGCTCACACCCGCACGCTGAAGGTCGTCGCGCAGCGCCCGGTCAAACATTTGCCGGTCGAGTAGAAACTCCTGGTTCAGTTGCAGCTGCTGGCCGTTCCAGTGCACTTGCCGAGTCGCCGGCATCGCCGCCTGGCGCAACGCCCCGCCAAGGCCGGCATGGCGCAGCCCGTCCAGCACCCGCTGCGAAACCCCTTCGACCGCCGCAAACCGGCGCCACTCGGACACCACCGTCACCGCATAACCCAGCCGCCGCAGGCCAATGGCCGTGGCCGCACCCGCAGGGCCTGCCCCCAACACCACAATGCGCGGTTCAGCCATGGCCGACACCTCGTCGCTCGGGGCCGGTAAACGCCGCGTGGTGGCGCAACCAGTCATGAACCTGCTGCTGGCCCATGCCCGGCTCGTCACACAGCAACGCAGCGATCCTGCCACTCAGGGCCGCACAGCCCAGGCTCGCGCCCGCCCTGCCGCCCGCCCCCACATAACCGCCGAAGTCCGCCTGCCGGGTACCCAGCCAGGACCACTGGCCCGGCGCACACCGGGCATCGCCGGTAACCCGGATCACCCCGGGGTAGCTGGCCGGATACACCGGCCCGCCCTGCGCCGGGCTGGAGGCGCACAACAGCACACCCGCGGCCAAAGCCTCGGCGCAGGCCTGGTGCAGCACTGGCCGGTCCTGCTGCAGGCCAAGGCTGAGGTTGACCAGCGTAACCCCCGCTTCCACCAGCCACAGCAGCGCGGCCGCCACCTGCAAGGCACTGGTGCTGGCCTGGGCGCCGAAAACCTGGGCCAGCAGCACGGGCACCGGCCCGGCCTCCCGCTGCAAGCCGGCGAGCACCGCGCTACCGTGCCCAAGCTGGTCGGGCAGCATGTCACCTTCGCGCAACTGGCCTTCCTCCAGCCAGAAGCGGCGCGCGCCCAGCAAGGCGCTGGCCTGCTCCGGCGTGCAACCACTGTCGATCACGCCAACACGCACGTCAGTGCCCATGCCTGATCACCTCCTCGGGCAGCACCTGCAACTGGCCAGCGTGCAGCTGCAGGTGCAGGTCGGCATCGGCCAGGGTCGAAGCACGGTGGCTGATCAGGATGCGCGTGCGGCCGGCGAACAACTGGTCGATGGCCGCGATCACTTCGCGCTCGGTGGCTTCGTCCACCGCCGAGGTGGCCTCGTCCAGTACCAGGATCGCCGGCGCCTGCAGCACCGCGCGGGCGATGGCTATGCGTTGTTTCTGCCCGCCGGACAACTGCTGGCCACGCTCACCCAGCAGGCCGTCAAGGCCCAGCGGCAGGCTGTCGACCAGGCTGTCCAGCCGCGCCAGGCGCACCACCCGCTCCAGTTCCTCACGGCTGGCCTCGGGCACGCCGTAGGCCAGGTTCTGTGCTAGGGTGCCGCGAAACAGCACGATATCCTGGCTGACCACCGCAATACGCCGGCGCAGCGCGGCCAGATCCAGTTCGCGCAGGTCGGTGCCGTCCAGCAGGATGCGCCCGGCGTCCGGGTCGTAGAAGCGCTGCAGCAGGTCGATCAGGGTCGACTTGCCCACCCCTGAGGCACCGCTGATGGCCACCTTCAGGCCACCCGGCACGCACACCTGCACGTCGTTCAGCACCGCGCCCTGGCGCCCTTCATGGGCAAAACTCACCCCCTCGAGGCGCAATTCGCCCGGGCCGTCGGGCACCGGCTGAGGGTTGGCTGCCGGGCGCACGGCCACGGCCTCCTGCTTCAGTTCCATCACCCGCCCCAGGCTCACCGCCATGCGCTGCACCGCCACGTACAGGCCCAGCAGGCTCTGCACCGGCCCTACTGCCATGCCCATGTAGGTGGAAAAGGCGATCAGCGCACCTAGTTGCCAAGTGCCCTGGATTACCCACCAACCGCCGACCAGGAACGCGCAAGCGCGGCACCAGGAGGTAAGCGTGCCGGGAATGGCCTGGGTGAAGAATTCGGTCACCTGCACCTTGAGCAACTGGCGCATGTAGCCCTGCCCCAGCTGGTCCAGGCGCCCCGCCTCGCGGCCTTGCTGGCCGGCGGCCTGGATGAACTTCATCGCCGGCAGGGTTTCGACCAGGAATGACGACACATCTGCCGAGCGTTCGCGCAGGTTGCGTACTTCGCGCTCCACCTTGCGCCGCATCCAGCGCAGCCACAGCACTTCGATCGGCACCAGCAGCGCCAGCAGCAGCGACAGTTGCCACGACAGCATCAGCATCAACACCACCGCGCCCACCAGGCCGATCACCGCCGACACCGCCGAAAACAGCGAATCCACGGCAAAGCGCTGGATTTCCGCTACATCGCCATCCAGCCGCGAAAGGATGTCGCCGATGCGCCGCCGCCCGTAGAACGTCGGCGACAGCTGCTGCAGGTGGCGGTAAAGGTCGTCGCGCAGGGCAAACAGGATGCGCCCCGACAAGCGCGTGTGCAGGTAGCGGTTGACCCCGGCCAGCACGGTACCCAGCAGGCCCGCGCCGATCATGATCGCGGCCATGTGCCAGAGGGTCTGGTAGTCCTTGGCCAGCAGCCCCTCGTCGATCAGCGTCTTGACCAGCCAGGGTTGCGCCAGCGCCAGCAACGAGGCGCCCAGCGACAAACCGAGCAACAGGCCGATGGCGCGTCGATGGGGGCGCACGAAACCATACAGCCAGGCCAACGCCTGGCGCATGAGTACAGGGTCGCTGGACTCCACCAGCCGGGCGAACAGGCCGCCCACGTCAGCCGCGCAACTGTTTGAGCTTGCGGTACAGCGTCGCCCGGCTGATACCCAGCGCCTCGGCCGCCGCGGACACGTTGCCCTGATGGCGCGCCAAGGCGCCACGGATCAGCTCCAGCTCTTTGTCCTTGAGGCTGCCGGAAGGCGCGGTGCCGCTGGCCAGTTCGTCCAGCAGGCAGTCGGTGAGGTGGTCCAGGGTCAGCACCTGCTCGCCGTCCTCGCGCATGGCCAGCGCGGTGCGCACGACCATTTCCAGCTGGCGGATGTTGCCCGGCCAGTCGAAGCCTTCGAGCAACGCGTTCAGGGCCGGGTCCAAGGTCACGCCCCGGGCATCGGACTTGTCCAGCAGCCCCTGGATGATTGCCGCCAGGTCATCACGCTCGCGCAATGCCGGCAGGCGCAGCGACACGCCGTTGACCCGGTAGTAAAGGTCTTCGCGGAAGTGCTGCTCCTGCACCAGGCGCTTGAGGTCGCGGTGCGTGGCACAGATCAATGCCACGTCGATCTCCTGCTCGTCGCCCGCCCCCAGCGGTGCCACGCGCCGTTCCTGCAGTACCCGCAACAAGCGCGCCTGCAGCGCTAGCGGCATGTCGCCGATTTCGTCGAGGAACAGCGTGCCGCCGTGGGCCTGCATCAGCCGGCCGACCATGCCGCCCCGGCGCGAGCCGGTGAACGCACCTTCACGGTAGCCGAACAGTTCGGACTCGATCAGCCCTTCGGGGATGGCCGCGCAGTTGACGGCCACGAACGGTTTGTCGGCACGCGGGCTGGCCTGGTGCAGGGCCCGGGCGACGACTTCCTTGCCGGTACCGGTCTCGCCCAGCAACAGCACCGGCAGGCCATTGCCCAGCCCCTGGCGGGCCATGCGCAGGTTGCGCGCCAGGCGCGGGTCGCCACCGGCCAGGGCGTCGAGGGCGGGTGACTGCTTGCCCGGCGCCGGCTTGCTCACCGGCGTGCTGCCGTTGACCCGGCCATGGCGCGGCAGCTGCAGGGCGCGGAAGTAGAACTCGCCCTTGGCCGTCTGCACACTGCTCACCCCGCCCTGCCACAGGCGGGCGATGAAGGCCGGTGACCGTTCACCCAGCAGGTCACTGCTGCGCCGGCCCAACAGCTCATGGCGCGGCACCTGCAACAGCTGGCAGGCACTGTCGTTGGCAGCCAGCACTTCACCGTCCAGGCTCAGCGCCAGCAGGCCATGCCAGGCGCTGTTGAGGTATTGCGGGCGGCTGTGAAAAGCCAGCACCAATTGCTCCGGGTGGCACAGGCCGAACATGCGGCTTTCGATGTTGCCGGCCGCCAGCATCAGCGTCGACAGGCTGTCCTGTGGTTGCGCCATCACCCCTTCACGGGTGATGTCGAGCACGCCGATCACCTCGCCGCGCGGGTCGCGCAGGGGTACCGAAGTGCAGGAGAACGGGCTGAGGCGGTCGAGGTAATGTTCGCCGCAGTTGATCAAGGTCGGCCGGCCTTCCACCACTGCCGTGCCGATCGCGTTGGTGCCACGCAGCGACTCGCTCCAGCAACTACCCGGGTGCAGGTCGCGCAGGCCCTCGCGTTGCAGCACGTGCTTCTGCCCTTCGATGGCCAGCACGTTGGCCTGGGCGTCGCCGAGGATAACGATACCGGCCTTGCCCTGGCGCGCGACCAGGTAGTCCAGTTCCGGGGTAACGGCGTCGACCAGCAGGCGGTTGCGATCCAGCAGCATGCGCAGGTCGTGGCCCTGCTCCAGGCCCAGGCCGACCTGCTCGCCCTGCAGGCAATCCAGGCCATGGCCCAGGCTGCGGCGCCAGGAGGCATCGATCTCGTCGCGCAGCATGCCCAGTGGCAGCTCGCCTTCGCTGACCAGCTTCAGGCGGGCCTGGCGGGATTCGTGCAGCGGGTCGTGGGCGTTTGTTATTAGTTGTCGCGCCATTTTCTACTCCGGCTGTACCCCGCAAGGTGGCGGGGAACGGGCTTGGGAATTTTCCGCAGTGTGCGGGAGAAATCCCTGGCCGTCATCAGGCTGAGGTAGAAGGTGGCATATGGTGACGTTTACGTAAAGGGACACGCAGGAGCACCGCCTTGCTCAAGATCTGAAAGCTTGCGCAAGCTTTGTAGGAGCGGGTTCCTAGAGGTCGATCACGGCTGCCGCTCGATTTCAACAAAGCCCAGGTGCCCGCCAGACACCCGGCACCGGCCCATTCGCGGGTAAACCCGCTCCCACAGGGACGGCGTCGCACTTGAGATCACGCGGTACTTGTGGGAGCGGGCATGCCCGCGAACACCGGCAAAGCCGGTGCCATCCACCACGTCGTCTGCTTCGCGGGCGCGCCCGCTCCTACAGGGACGGCGCGGGCTTCGAGTTGGCGCTGAACCCGCGAAGAGGCCATCGAGGTCAATCACGGCTGCCGCTTGAGTCCAACAAAGCCTAAGCGCCCGTCAGACACCCGGCACCGGCCCATTCGCGGGTAAACCCGCTCCCACAGGGACTGCGCGGGCTTCGAGTGGCGCTGAACCTGTGGGAGCGGGTTCACCCGCGAAGAGGCCCTCGAGGTCAATCACAGCTGCCGCTTGAGTCCAACAAAGCCCAAGCTCCCGTCAGACACCCGGCACCGTCTTCCGCCCAACCAGCTGCTGCCTCTCCACCCCATCCAGCAACGCCTCCACCACCGCCTTGGCCGAATCCAGCCCATGGTTCACCGGCTGACGTGATCCATGTGGGAGCGGCCTTGCCGGAGCGCCGGACCGGTCGGAAAGGTCCGCAAAGCGGCCCCGAGGAATCAGCAGTGATCACTATGTTGGGCCAGTCATTCCTGTGAGGTCACTCCTGTCCGCCTTGTATGTTCCATTTGATATCGAAGGTTGCTCTGCTGCTTTTCATTCATTTCCAGTCATGCACCAAGGCTGCAACCCACCTGGCACAGGAATAATTGGCCCGAAACAGATGTGGGAGCGGGCTTGTCCCGCGAAGCGACGCGCGGGCGGCGCTCAATCTCACAGGCGCCAAATCTCTACCGCCAAACACTTCAATTCCCAATCACCAAACCCCGGCCAGCGCTCTCGTCTTCTAAGGAGACTTCCCCAAAATCACGGCCACCGCTCTAAAACTGTGCCGATAATGCTCAACGAGCTCGACTCAAGATTAAGCGGCAATTTACAAACCAAACTCCCGAAGGATCTGATTCAAAGCTTGCTTGCTTTCTACCTTGCGGACGTTATGCACATAAAGATGCATCAACCCTGTCAGCACCATAGGATCACGTTCCGGGGCGAAGCCCTTGGCAGCATCTAAGTATGTTCGTGTCGAGCCATTCAGCCTGCCCGTATCTATAGCCAAAGCGGCCATTTTTTCATAATCTGTTAGACCGCCTAGCGTATCTAGTTCCGGAGCCGATTTTTTTTGTGCAGCAAGACGCTGCTCTGAATTTTTCCATATGGAATCGACTAACGGAGCCGCCGCTGGACTCACTCCAGATGCTTCTCTGTTGTTCGATGTACCTTGCTCCGTAGACGCTGACAATTTACGACGCTTACTGGCGGGAGAATAATCCGACTGGGGCAAAGGCTTATTTTTACGAGCCAAAGGAAACACTTTATTCTTTACTATATTCCTCCACCTAACCATCCCGCTTGGATCCGTAAAATTCACAGGGTCACCCCCACAATATGCATAGCAATTTATACCACCTTCAGCGAAAGGGCTAACCATGTCCACAGATAAAAACCTCATCAGCACCGGACTATAAATACGCTTGCCACCTCCTAAAAAATACCACCTCAAAAAGGTATCTCGAGGCTCTCCATTAAAACCAGTAAATGACTCATTCTGTACCGACACTTGATAACCATAGGCGGTATAGCCACCCCCCATTTCCAGGCAAAGTGCCGACTCATTGTTTTCCCCTTGCAAACTTAAGATAGGAAAGCCTAGAGTTCGCTACCGATAAAAATAATGCAACTGGCAAAATTATTAGTATTCTTCGCCGACCGAGGCCAGGGCCTGATAGGAAATCGCCGGCAATCTGCGCCCCAGCAGGGTCAAAAGTGAGCAAAATGTTGTATCGCCTGCACTTGCCTCTTCGTGGACAAGCCCCACGAAGAGGCCCTCAAACTCACTCATTGTTGCTGATTCTGGCTCAAATACTTGTCCACCGTAGCCTGCCCTTCCCCCGCATCCCCCGCCACCTGCCACAGCCGCCGTTCGATCCCCTGCGCCAGCAAGTGCCCCACCGCCGCCTCGATCGCCGACAGCACGCACAGCTGCGCCGGTTCGTTGGTGGTGTACCCCACCTCGGCCTCGAGCAGCTTCTTGAACTCGATGAACTTGAACACTCCCGCACTGCGCCCAACCGAATAGATGGTCTTGCTGGTCATCACATTGGCCAGGACCTGCCCGGTGCGCACGTCCACCGCGCGCAGGTTCACGGTCACCTGGTCGACGCGGTACTCGCGGGAGATGTCTATGCCCAGGTAGCGGGCACCTTCGCCGCCGCTGCGCACGTTGGTGTCGTAGGCGATGATGCCGCCCTCCAGCATCAGGTTGGCGGCCTGCAGCGGTGGCAGCTCGCCCATGATGTTTTCCGGCACGTCGGGCTTTTTCTGCGAAGCACGGATGATCTTGCGCTCGGTCAGCAGGTTCTGCAGGCCTTCACGCTCCAGCACCACGAACCAGCCACTGGCACTCAGGGCGTCCATCAGCATGCTTGCCGCGCCCTGGGTGACGCTGGTGGAGAACGAGCTGGCCGGGGTCGGCTTGTACTGCCCGGTCTGGTCGCGGAAGCCATATACCACCGCCATCAACCGGCCCTTGGGCCGTGGCATGTTGATCAGGTCGTAGTAGGTCGAGGCACGTGGGGTCAGGGTCGGGGTTTCCGAGTCCTGTTCGGCGGGCATCGGTTCGCGCAGGCCACAACCGTGCAGACCCAGGGCGGTGAGGATCAGCAGCGTGCTCAGCAGACGTTTCATGGTGTTCTCTCCCCAACAAATAGCCTTGCCCCTTCAAGGGTTCAGGCCGCTGACCTCAATGATCGAAATTTCTCCTGTGGCACGATCGGTGACCTTGATGCTCAAGGCCCCGGAATCGTCGATGACGTCGATGAGAAACGCATCGGTCGCCATGCTGCCGGTGTTGCCGTTACTGATGTTGTCCAGCAACTGCGACAACATCCGCGACTCAAGCTGGTTGCTGAAGCGCTCCAGGGCCGTGGTGCCGGCAAAGGCCGAGGAGCGGTCCTTGAGGTCGGGGTCGTCGTAGTCGTTCTGCGCCTGCGCATTGTTCAGCAACCAGGTGCCATTGAGCGGGTTGCCGCCAAAGGCCGGGTTGACCGGGGTGTACACCAGCTCGGTGGCCTGGGCGGCACACGCGCTGGCCAACAGGCAGGCGGCGATGCAACGGGGTATGTGGTGCTTCATAGCTCGTCCCTCTCCAGATCGGTGGTGTCCTGCAGCAGGCGTTGCAACTTGCGCTGGATGATTTGCTGCTTGACCAGGTCGGCTGCTGCAACGGCCTCGTCCTTGAGCTCGGTGGTGTTCGGCGGCAGGAAGCGGCGGTACACCACCTCACGCTCGAACTCTACGGTGACCAGGCTGCCCCAGCGGGCATCCGGGCGTTCGCGCACCACCAGGTTGAAATCCAGCCGGCTGGTGGCGCGCAGGCGGTCGGCGAAGTAGTAGTAAAAGTCGTGGCCGATGTGCGAGATGGTGTTGTCGACGATGAAGCCTTGCATCTCGTCCTCGTCCCCGGCCCTGGCCGAGGTGGCCAGCACTGCCACCAGCAGCAGGCCCAGGCACAACGCGGCCAGGCGGCTCATGGCGTGTCTCCCGGGCCGGCATGGGTCTGCACGCCACCGGCACTTTCGGTAAAGGCCTGTTCGGCGACGAACTGCCAGTCGCTGTAATGTTCCAGCCCGTCGAAACCGCTCCATTCGGCGCTGAAGCCACTGCGCTTGAACGGGGTGGCGTCCGAGCGGCTGTGCACGCCGGTGATGCGGCCATCGATCGAGCGCAGCAGGCCCCAATCGTCGCTGTTGGTGATTGGGTCGGGGTACAGCCGGCGAATGTGCCGCCTGGCCTGCGGGAAGCGGTTGTCCTGCAGCAGGTCGGCCAGTTCCTGCGGGTACTGGGCCAGCCCCGGCGAGGCGCGGTAGTAGCTGCGCAGGGCCTGGGCATACTGGCTGCCTACCCACAACAGCTGGCGTTCGCGGTCACGCTGGGCAGCACTGGCCCAGAGCGTGCCGGTGGCGGCCAGGGCCACGCTGCTGACCGCAATCAGCAGCAGTACGCCCAGGTAGGTGAAGCCGGCGTCGGCCTTACCATTCCGCGAACAGGCTGCCATCGCGCGCCCTCCCTGTGGCACCGCTCTTGATATCGGCCACGCCGCCTGCCACGCCTTCGGGCGGTGGCACCAGCTGCCAGGCATCGCTGCGCTCGGTGATCGGGTCAATCGGGGTGCTGCGCAGGTAACGCTGCTCCACCAACTGCTCCAGCGAGTCCGGGTAGTGGCCGGTGTCGCCGTAGTAGTGGTCCAGCGCCTCGCGCAACACCGCCAGGCTCTGGCGCAGGGTGGCCTCGCGAGAGCTTTCCAGGCTGTTGAAGTAGCGCGGCATGGCAATGGTCATCAACGTGGCGATGATCGCCAGTACCACCAGCAGTTCGATCAGGGTGAAGCCTTTGCTGCGTTTCATGGCTGTCACCATTGCCCGTAGGGGATGTTGTTCAGGCCTTTGCCGCGGGCCTTGGAATACACGTCGAACACGTCTTCACCTTCGCGCGGGTTTTCGGGGCTGCTGTCATAGGCGCGCAGCCCCCACCCGCCTTCGTCCTCACCCTTGGCCGCCACCAGCGGGTCGTGCGGGATGCGCCGCAGGAAGTAGAACTTGGCGCCCTTGGCGCTGCGCACATCGCGCACGCCGTCGACCAGCACCTGCAGGTTCGGCGGGTAGCCACTGGCGTCCAGGCGCTTCTCGATGTAGCCGGCATCGAACGCGCGCTTGTAGGCGTCGATGGCGTCGCGAATCTGGTACAGCGCCTCGCGCAGTTGCTGCTCCTTGCCGCGGCGCACCACGGTTTCAGTCAGCGGCGCGGCCATGCTGGCAAGCAGCCCGAGCAGTGCCAGGGTCAGCACCACCTCGATCAGGCTGAAGCCCTGCATGCGGCGCTGCGCGATCATGGCCGCGGGCTCCCTTTGGGTGGGGCGATCGCCATCTGGCTTTCCACCACCGGGGCATCGGTGGCCGGGGCATTGCCAGGCACATCCGCCGGCGGCAACGGCGCCATCTGCCGCACCTGCATGGCCGACTCGGTGCCGGTGGCGAACTCCATGTCCGACGGGCTCTGGTACGGCAGGTTGCGCACGATGCGCGGGGTGATCGCCAGCACCAGCTCCGACTTGCTCATGTCGTCCTTGTTGCTGCCGAACAGCCGGCCCAGGCCAGGGATGTCGCCAAGGCCCGGGATCTTGTTGCCGCTGGCGTTGTGGTCGTTGCGCACCAGGCCGGCCAGCACCTGGGTTTCGCCATCGTGCAGGCGCAGGGTGGTCTGGGCGTTGCGGGTGTCGACCTGGACCGGAATGGTGCCCTGGCGGGTGGCTTCCAGCGGGGTGGCGTTACTCACCTCCAGGGCTACCTTGATCGCCACTTCGTTGTTCAGGTGCACGGTGGGCTGCACCTCAAGCTTCAGGCCCACGTCCAGGTAGGTGACGCTTTCGGTGATCACCGGGCCCTGGGTGGACGGCACCGAGGTGGCGCTGATGATCGGCACCCGCTGGCCGATGTGGATGCGCGCCTGCTCGCGGTTGCTGACGCGGATCACCGGGCTGGCCAGGGTGTTGATGTCCTTGTCCTGGGCGTTGATCTTGGCCTGCGGTGCCGGCGCGATGCTGATGCGGCTGGAGTCGATGCCCTTGAGCTGGTCGAGCACGCTTACCGGCTGGCCGTCGGAGCTCAGCACGCCGAAGGTGTTGGGCCATTGCAGGCCGAGGTCGAGGATGCGCGAAGTGGCCACTTCCATCACCTCAACTTCCAGCACCACCTCGGGGTTGGACTGGTCCTGCGACTGCAGCAGCTTTTCGGCCATGCGCACGGCATCGGGGGTGTCGCGCATGGTCAGGGTGTTGAGGCGTTCATCGACGAACACGTCGCGGGTCTTGAGCATGGTCTTGACCATGTTCAGCGCGGTGTTGGAGTCGATGCTGGTCAGGTAGAAGGTGCGCATGACCAGTTCCTGGTAGTCCTTGGTCTTCTGCGGCGAGTCGGGGTAGATCATCAGGGTGTTTTCGTTGACGATCTTCTGCCGCAGCTGGTTCTGCTCCAGCAGCAGCGCCACGGCGTCCTCGATGCGCAACTCGCGCACGAAGATGGTGGCCTTCATGTCCGGGCGCATGTCCTTGTCGAAGATGAAGTTGATGCCGGCAACCTGGGACAGCACCTCGAAGATGGTCTTCAGGTTGGCGTCGCGAAACTCCAGGGTCACCGGCCGCTCCAGTTTGCTGCGCAGTTGCGGGAACGGTTGCGCGGTGCGCGCCTGCACGTTCTCGATGTCGCTGCGCAGGGCAATGCCCTTCTGGTTCTGCGGGTCCAGGCGCAGCACTTCGCGCATGTAGCGCTCGGCACCGAACAGGTCGCCCTGGCGCAGCGCCGCCTGGCCCAGCGCCACGCGCTCGTCGAGGGTGCGGATCAGCTCCAGCTGGCGGATGCCTTCCTGGGCGCGGCGGTTGTTCGGCTCCAGGGTCAGCACCCGGCCATAACCCATGCGGGCGCTGGCGAAGTCGTGGCGGATGCGGTCGGCGTCGGCCTGGGTCAGCAGCGCCTCGACCGCGGCCTGGCGGCTGTGGGCCAGGGCGATGTTCAGCTCGGTGTCACGTGGGTCTTCGCGCAGGGCTTCTTCCAGGCTGGCGATGCCGGCTTCGTACTGGCCCTCCTTCATCAGCTGTTCGCTGTCCTTGCGTACCGCACTGGAGCCGCAGCCGGCAATGGCCACGCACAGCGCCACAAGCAGGAATGGAGCCGGTTTGCACAGCTTTGACGACTTCATGGTGCGCTCCCTACAGACAAAGTCTGCGACTGATGCAAAGGCAGGTAGACCAGGTGCAGCTCGCTGGCCGATACCCGCTCGAGGCGGTAGGTGTCTTCGATCACGTCGCCCTGGCGCACGACGTAGAGTTTTTCGCCGCTCTGCAGGAAGATCTGCAGGTCGTCGCGGTCGCCGATGCGGCCAATGAACTGGAATGGCAGGGCCGGGGCAGTCGGGGCTGCGGCTACGGCGGGTGCGGTGACCACGGGTTGTTCGGTGACGGTGGCCAGGGCCTGGGGTTTGGTCCATTGTTGGGTCGGGAAGAGATCTCTTGAGGCTTGTTCCGGCCCTATCGCGGGTAAACCCGCTCCCACAGGGACCGTGGATACCGCCGATTTTGTGGGGGCGGGCGCGCCCGCGAAGGGGGCAACACTGTCTTCCTCGCCGAACCAATGACCCGGCGCCCAGGCCAGCGCCGCACTCACGCCGAGGAAGCCAACCCAGATGACAGCACGTTGTGTGTTCATCATGACCTCGACAGGTAAAGGGTCATGCGCAGGCGGGCGTTGAGTTCGCTGTCGCCAATGCGTTTGCGTTGCAGCTCCAGGTCTTCCAGCACCAGGGTCGGCAACTGCTTGAGCAGGCCCCTGAGGAAGCCGCGAATCTGCGGGTAGCTGCCGCGTACCGGCAGCACGATCTGGTAGCGCGCCAGTTGCGTCTTGGGGTCGATGCCCAGGGCATATTCGCCACGCGCCAGGGTGATATGCTCGGCGCTGGCCAGGTGGTACAGCCGCTCGATCAGCTCACTGGCCCGGGGCTGCCCCGGCAGTTGCTGGCGCAGGCTGTCGAGGGCCTGCTGCTCGGGCTTGATGGCAATCTTCAGCTCGCCACGCCTGACCCGCTCGACCTGCACGCTGGCGTCCGCTTCGGTGGCGCGCAGTTCGCGCAGGTTCTGCCATTGCGGCAACACCCCGGCACACAGCACGCCCACGGCCAGCAGGCCCACCGCAGCCGCAGCCAGGCCGACCGGGCCGACGCGACGCAGGCGCTCCTGGAGGATCAGGCTGTTCAGCGATTCACGGGCGCGCATGGCCGGTCTCCCAGGTAGCGGTGAGGGTGAAGCGCACCGGGTGTTCGGGCTGCGCGGCCAGCACTTCGTGGTTGAGCAACGACACATCGCTGAGCTCGGCACTGGCCTCCAGGCGCTGGTGGTACTGCAGCATCGCTTCCAGGTTGCGCGCCTCGGCGGTGATGCGCAGCTGGCCTTTGCGCGCGTCGGGGGCCAGGCTTAGCAGCGCCACGTCGTCCTGGGGCTGCGCTTCGAGCATGGCGAACAGCTGCTGCCAAGGCCGTTGCAATTGCTGCGAGACGCTTTGCATCTGCGCCAGGCGCTCGGCCTGTTCGCGGCTGGCGGCACTGCCCAGCGGTGCGACAGTGGCCGGGCGACGCCCCAGTTGCTGCTCCAGGCTGTGCACGCTGGCCTCCACTTCGACCTGCTCGGCCTGCAAGCTTTGTTGCAGCAGCACCAGGCCGGCGACCATGGCACTTGCCACGGCCAGCAGCGACCAGGCCAACGGGCTGCTGCGCCGGGGCTGGAATTCCAGGTCGAGGCGGCGCATGTCAGGCCACCGCCCGCCACATGGCGCACAGTGGGTCGGCATCGCTGGCTGGCTGGCACAGCTGCACCGCCGCCAGTTGCGGCACGTCACCCCGGCCCGGGGCATGCAGGTAGACCCGTGGCAGGTGCTCGCCGTACAGCTCGCAGGTACGCTCGATCAGTGCTTGCAGGGCCTGGTCACTGTCGGCACAGCCCTGCGTCAGCACTTGCTGCCAGGCCCCGCCGGCAGCCAGCAGCAGCACGCTGCGGCGCGGTTCGGCCAGGACGAACAGGAAGTCGCCCTGCCCCAGCTGCGCCGAGCAGCGGTTGTAGGCGGCCATCAGGTACGGCTGTACCGAGCGCAGGCTCAGGTGGCTTTCCCGGCCCAGCGCCTGCAGCCGCTGCAGCAGGGCCTCGGGCAACGCCGTGGCGATGCGCGCGGCACCGGCCGGCTCGGGCGACAGCACGATGCGCCAGTCGTCCAGCGGCTGCCCGTAGAGGTTTTCGAAACAGGCCCGGGCGTAGGCGTCCAGCTCGCGCGGGTGGCTGATGGCATCACTCCAGGGCACCAGGCAGAAGCGGCTGTACCGGGCCGACAGCAGTACCCGCAACTGGGCACCGCGCACGGCATGCTCGGCCAGCAGCGTGGCCAGGGCGTCGACGGCGGCCTCCCAGGCCGGTTGGGCGGCATCGCAGGTAAAGTCGCGGCTGCCCAGCCATTGGTGGTGATTGGCGTGCCAGCTACCCAGGCCCACACCTTCGGCACCGAGTACGGCACTGTATCTGTAAGCGCCACGATCAGATGAATGTGACACGGTTGATCTCCTCGAGTGTGGTACGGCCATCCCGGACCAGGTCCAGGGCCGAGGCCCGCAGCAGGCGCAGGCCACGCTGGCAGGCGAGGTTCTTGATTTGCGACAGAGGGCGACGCTCGACGATCATCTGCCGCAGGTCGTCGTCCAGGTGCAGCAGTTCGGCGATGGCGCTGCGGCCGCGGTAGCCACTGCCACGGCACTGGCCGCAGCCCTGGACGCGGACGAACTTCCAGCCGGCCACGCCCTCGCGGGTCAGGCCCGCGCCGTACAGGGTGTCGTCGTCGACTTCGCACGGCGTGGCGCAGTGCGGGCAGGCCAGGCGGATCAGGCGCTGGGCCAGCACCGCATTGAGCGCGGAGACGAAGCTGTAGGGGTCGACCTGCATCTGGCTGAAACGGCCGATCACATCGAACACGTTGTTGGCGTGGATGGTGGTGAACACCAGGTGGCCGGTGAGCGCCGACTGCACGGCGATTTGCGCGGTGTCCGGATCGCGGATTTCACCGACCAGGATCTTGTCCGGGTCGTGGCGCAGGATCGAGCGCAGACCGCGGGCGAACGTCAGGCCCTTCTTCTCGTTGACCGGGATCTGCAACACCCCAGGCAGCTGGTATTCGACCGGGTCCTCGATGGTGATGATCTTGTCCACGCCGTGGTTGATCTCGCTGATCATGGCGTACAGGGTGGTGGTCTTGCCGCTGCCGGTGGGGCCGGTGACCAGGATCATGCCGTAGGGTTCGGCGGCCAGGCGACGCAGGGCGCGCAGGGTTTCCTCGGCAAAGCCCAGGGCCTGCAGCTGCACGCCGCTGACCCGGTCGGACAGGTCCTGCTTGTCGAGCACCCGCAGCACGGCGTCTTCGCCGAAGATGCTGGGCATGATCGATACCCGGAAGTCGATTTGCCGGTCGCCCACGGCAACCTTGAAACGGCCGTCCTGGGGCACGCGTTTTTCGCCGATGTCCAGCTCGGCCATCACCTTGATGCGCGAGATCACCTGGTCGGCGAAGGCGCTGCCGCTGGCCTTGCCGGCGCCGTTGAGCACGCCGTCGATGCGGTACTTTATGGTCAGGCCCTGGCCGGTCATGCCCAGGTGGATGTCGCTGGCGTGCAGCTTGAGGGCGTCGTACAGCGTGGAGTTGACCAGCTTGACCACGCGGCTCTGGTCTTCGCTGATGCTGGCCAGCGACAGGCGCTGCAGCGGGTCGCTTTCGCTGCTGGTTTCGGCGTCGTGGTCAAGGGCGTCCACGGCGTGGAAGCTTTCTTCGTGGCGGGCCAGGAAGGTGGCGAGGTCCGCGGCGTGGGCCAGGTACAGCGGTGCGCCTTGCAGCACATCGTCGATCCAGGCCAGGCGGGCGTGGTCGAAGGGGTCGGCGAACACGCCCAGCAGTTGGCTACCCTGCTCGATCAGGACGAATTCACGCTTCAGGCACATCGCCAGGCTGACCTTGTCGAAGCGTGGGGTGCTGGCCAGCAGGGTGTGGCTGTCCAGCACCGGGTAATGCAGGGTCAGGCCCAGGCGCTGGGTGAAGGTGTCGGGGGTGTCGCAGGCCAGCTGTTCCAGGCGGGTGAGCAGGCGTTCGTCGCTGGTTTGCAGGCGGGCCTGGGCCAGCAGTTCGCGGGGGTAGGCAGAATATGCTTTTACCTGTGCCGGCCCTTTCGCGGGTAAACCCGCTCCCACAGGATTGCCGATTTCTTCAGAATTGCGGTGCCCCTGTGGGAGCGGGTTTACCCGCGAAGAGGCCGGTGCAGGCGGTAGAGCGTCCTGGGTTGCATCGAATGCTTCTGGCATGGCCTGCGACTCCGCTCAGGGGCGCGTCGCAGGCTGGCTCGGCCAGGGGTGCGGGCGCCGCTATTCCCCTGTGAGCAGTTGATCGTCGTCGGGCCCCGGGGGCTTGGCGCCGTTGCGTCGGCGGTCGGCCAATACCCAGCTTCCATCGTACAACTGCAGGGGGAACGATTCGTTCCTGTTCTGGCGTCGTTCGACAAACCCTTCAGCCGGGTTGTCCGTGGCCCTGCGCCGGCGCTCGATGCCCATCAGGTCGAAGACTGCACGGGCCAGTTCCACCAACGGGAACGGCTTGAACAGGACATGGCTCACACCCAGTTCGGCGGCCCGCTCACGCACCTCGACGGTGGGGTGGGCGGTAATCAGCACGAAGTGGCACTGCCTGTTCCTGCGTACGGTCTCCAGAACCTGAAAACCCTCCATGTCGGGCAAGCGGTAATCCAGCACGATCACTTGCGGTGCCAGGCTTGCAGCCTGCTCGATACCACTGGCACCGTCGTGGGCAACATGAACTTCCAGGCCTTGCGCCTGCAGGTACGCTTGCAGGTTCTGCGCAAGAGTCTGTTCGTCATCGACTACCAATACTCTGTTCACCAAGGTCGACTCCCAAGAACTGCCCGGTAACCCGGTCTGCGAAGTGCGCCCCTGTACAGGCTTGAGCAGGCTTCGTGCCAGGCGTGAAAAATCATGCTGCACCACTGTAAGTCATTGATTCGCCAGGGGGTACCGATCAACATCCGTAACGCAGCGGGCAGGCGCACCGGCCCGGTTCCCCACATGCGGGGAAACTGATGGCACACTGCCAGATCGTTATTCCCCATGATTGGGGAAACGCCATCAGTCACCTCAGTCGGCAATCTCCACGATAGCGGACGCACGCAAACGTTGGCGCACGGACTGGCGCGCCTGCGCCTCCCGCTGCCCGATGAGCGTGGCCCTGGCTTGAACCAGTCCCTGTTCGCGTATGACCGAAGGTTCGTCATTTTGTTTCTGCACTCCTTGCAGGGTTTCCAGGTTGGCATCGTAGAATGCCTCCACTTCGGCCTGGCTGGGCGCGGCGACAGCGCTGAGCTGGGCATACACCTGCTGCGCGGCCAGCTCGCGCCGGGTGTACTCATTGTACTGTGCCCTATCGAAGCCCGCTTCCGCCAGCCGCCGTTCAAAGATTGCCGGGCTGCCAAGTGCGGCCTCGACCTCGCCCACATGCGCCGACACCTGCTCGTCGCTGATGGCTATGCCGCGGCGCTGGGCCTCCTGCCACAACAGCTCCTTGTCGATCAGTTCATTCAGTGCCTGGTCGCGCAGGCGCTGGTACAGGTTCGGGTTGCGGATGCTGGCCACCGCGCGGCCCTGGGCATCCAGGTATTCGCTGAAATAGCGCTCCAGGCGCATCGTCTCGATCTCCACACCATTGACCCGCGCCGCCGGCATATCGGCCCAGCTTGCCTTGGCCAACACCTGCAACAGGCACAACAACAGAACGCGCATGGCAACCTCCGCTCAAGGGCTGTCCGGCAGTGGCCGGTACGGGGTGACCGCGGTGAATCGAGGCCCGGGCAGGGCCACCGCCACCACATGGGCACCGGCCATGCCCTCGCGGCGACCGGGGCCGAAGCCCAGGGCCGGGGTCAGGCCGGTGGACACATCATGCAGGCCTTCCAGCGCGGCAATCAGCTGCTCGCGGCTGGTGTCGCGGCCTGTCTGCTTCAACGCTTCACTCAGCAGGCGCAGCGCGCACAGGGTGTTGACCTGCAACGACGCCTGGCGAGGGTCGAGGCCCTGGCGCTGCTGCAGGCCGGCCAGAATCGCCTGGCCCTGTTCGGTCCAGTCCCCAGGCACGTAGGGATAAGCCAGGAACACCCGTTGCGACCAAAACTCGGGCAAGCGCGCCACGGCGCCGGTCACCTGGCTGGAGGCGGCAAACAGGTATGGCTGGCGGCCGGCTGACTGCAGCGCCGAAGCCAGTTCGGCAAAGGCCTGGGCACGGCCGAGGAAGACAATGCCCTGCCCGTCCACGGCCTGGCCAGCAAAGGCCTGGGCCGCAGGTGGTGACCAGCCCTGCTGCTGAAGGCGTTCGCGCACCTGTTCGGCCAACGCCGCTTGTTCATTGCCGGCATACACCACACGCAGGTCGTTGGCAGCCAGCCCCAGTGCCGCGCGGGCGTGGCCGGCCAGGCTCAGCAATTGCGCGGGCAAGCCGGGCAACGGGTCAAAAATCTGTGGGCTGCCGCCGCTGCGTGGGGTGCTGCCGATCAGCGGTACATTGTGGGGCGCCAGCAAGGTTGCCAGGCGCTGGTCGAGCATGGGTGCCAATGGCGCGATCAGGGCGAACACCTGCTCCTGCTCCAGCAACTGCTTCAGCGCCCGTTCGGCGCTAGCCGGGTCGGATCCCGGGTCAAGCACCACCAGCTCCAGGCGTCGCCCGTGGATGCCACCCTGCTGGTTGAGTTGCGTCAGGCCGTCTTCCAGCACCGCACGCACCACCTGCCCGGCCTCGGTCAGCGGGCCGGATGCCGGCAGCAAGGTCCCCAGGCGCAGCACGCCCTCCTCCACGCCGGGGTCGCGCTCCTGGGCCAGGCGCTTGAGGTAGGCCGTGAGGTTGCGCTGGTCGGCCAAGGTGAGTTCGAAGCGCGGCATGGCCGGGTCCAGGCGATTGCCTGCCGGGTCGACGCCGTGCTGAATCGCCCGGGCCAGGCTGCTGTCGCTGTAGGCCGGATAGCGGCGGCCGTTGACCTCGCGTTCGCCCTGGCCTAGCGCCAGGCGCTGCCAGTCGAGGCTGGGCGGGCGTACGCCCCCTTCGGCACGGCCGCGGCCATCGTTGCCGTGGCAGCTGGCACAGGGCAGCACGCTGGCGGGGACCGTCATGTCGCTGGCACCGACCCGGGCCTGCAGTTGTGCGTCGCTGTTGGAGACGCCCTGGCGGTAGAGGTGTTTGCCGGCTTGTTCATGTTCGGTCAGGTCCAAGGCAAAGGCAGAAGAAAAGTGTGCCATGCCGAGCACAAACGCCAACCAGATCGCAAGCCCTGTGGGAGCGGCCTTTGTGGGAGCGGCCTTGCGTCGCGAAAGGGCTGCGCAGCAGCCCCGGCGATAGTTGCACCACCCCAGATAACGGGGAGCGCTGCGCGCTCCTTTCGCGACGCAAGGCCGCTCCCACAAAGACCGCATCCACAAAGGGAGTTCCCAGAGTGGCAGATGCCACAGAGGCCAATGCCGCAGGAATCGCATGATACTCACCGCCCTGCCAAAGGCAGTGCCAGCAACTGCATGCGCTGGGCAATCGCCGCCGGCGGTGCATCCGGGCGGATCTTGCTCCAGCGCTTGCCGGCCACATCGCCGGCAATCAGCTGTGTCGAATGCTGCTCGGGGCTGGGCAGGAACTGGCCGATGCGCCCGAGCACCAGGTCGACATTGGCCTTGTCACCGGTCAGGAACAACCAGTTGGGCCCATCCACGCCCTGCTTCCCGGCAAACGCCTTGAGCACTTCGGGGGTGTCATTGAGCGGGTCGCTGCTGATCGACACAAAGGTCACCTGGCTGGCCAGCTGCGGCCCCATGGTCTCGCGCACTTCGCGCAACTTGCGGGTAATCAGCGGGCAGGCGTCGGTGCAATGGGTGAAGATCACGTTGAGCATCACCACCTTGTCCTTGAGCACATCGCTGTAGAAGCGCAGCTCGCGGCCATTCTGGTCCTTGAGCACAGTGTCGGTGAACCAGGCCTGGGCATCGCGGGTACCGCCGCCACTGGTCATCGCCTGCGGTGCCGGCTGCGGTTCTGGCGCCTGCGGGGCATGGCCTTGATGGGCGAACGCCACCGAGGCGAGGATCCACAGGCAGCCACCCAGCATCAGCCAGTCAAAACCGCGCATGCCTGCGCGGCGGGAGCTTACCAGGCTCATGGTTGCACCTCGTGATGGTCGGCAATCGCCGTGCTCTTGGCATGCACCCGGCGGGCGCCCAGGCGGTTGATTTCGTCGATCAGCACTGCCGGGTCGGTGAAGCCGTAGTAGCGCGTCCAGTGGCCGGTGCGCCCGTCCCCCACCAGGATCAGCGGCGGGTGCTGGCTGAGGTCGGCGCTGAAGCTGCCCAGGCCCTTGAGGGTTTCGCTGATGGCATATGGCGTGCCGGTCAGCCAGCTCCAGCCCGGCCCCTTCTGGAAGGCCTTGGCGTAGTCCTGCAGGCGCTTGGCGTCGTCACGTTGCGGGTCGACGCTGATCGATACCAGGTGAATGTCTTGCCCCACCCGGCCACCCAGTTGCTGCTGGACCTTGCCCATGATCGACGACACCACCGGGCACACCGTGGTGCAGCTGGTGTAGATAAAGCCCATGACCACCAGGTGGTCGCCTACCAGGTCTTTTTCCAGGCGTACCGGCATGCCGTCCTGGTTCAGCAGCGAGACATCGGCAAAGCGCACGCTGGCCTTTTCCTGGCGCGCCGCTGGCGGCTGTTCGGCGTGGCCGTTATGGTCGTGGCCGCCATGGGCCAGGGCCAGGTTGCCGGCAAAAGCCAGGCTCAGGGCCAACAGTGTGCAAACATGCTTGGCGTTCATCGCAGATTCCTCACGTCATTATCGGAAACGGTGGACGTTGCGGCCGGCAGCACGCGCAGGCTGGTGTAGTTTTCTTCGGCGAACTTGCGCCCCAGCGACGGCGACTGCACGTGCAGGTACCAGGCACCAGCTTCGGGCAGGCTCAGCGCTGCCTGATAGATGCCCTCGCCCACCTCCTCCAGCTGCAGGTTGCGTGGCATCGACGAAGGCGCCAGGAAGTAGCGCAGGCTCAGGTCGCTCAGGCCCAGGCGCGGCAGGCCGTCGTCGCCGACGATGCGCACCCGTGCGGTCACGGCGCTGTGCTGCGACAACGGCCGGTCCAGGCCGATGAACTCGGCATGTGCGCCCTTGCGCTTGCCGGCATTCGGCGCTGCGATCACATCGGTGCTGAAGCAGTGGATGATCTGCGGCTGGTTGAGCAAAAAGGCCACGTCGAACTTGCCGGCGGCGGGCATCTTCACCGTCGAGCCATACACGCCCGGCGCCAGTTCGCGCAGGCTGCGGTCGACGACGATGGCGGCACGGGCCTGGTGGCCACGGTTGTTGTAGCCGGACATCGGTGCGTTCATGCCTTCGGCGTAGAAGTAGGTGGTGTTGTCCACCGGGTTGACCACGAACACCGAATTGTCATCGCGCGACACCGACAGCCCCTGAGCCAGCGGCAGGTCGCCAGCCTGGCGTGGCGCCGCCGGGCCGGCCTCGAAGCCCTGGATGATCGGCGAACGCCCGTCGCCCAGGCTGGCCAGGTTGATCATGCTCACCTTCGGTGAAGCCAGGCCGCGCACGTAGGCATAGCCCTTGGTGAAAGTCAGCTGATACGGTTCGGCCGCCACCGGGATCCGGTGGATCAGCTTGTCGGTACTGGCGTCGATCACCAGGGCCTGGTTCTCCAGGGTGTTGAGCACGATGCCATAGCGGCCATCGCTGCTGAAACGCATCGGCCCCAGGCCCTGCTCGGCCTGGACCGTGTGGCGCAGCTGGTGGTTGCGGGCATCGAACACGCGCACGCTGCCCTCCTCGCCATCGACCACGTACACCGCCTGGGACAACGCCGAATAGCTGACCGACAGCGGGTGCGGGCCAACCTTGATGGTCTTGGCCAGGCGCATTTCCGGGATGTCGATCACGCTCAGGGTGCCGCTGTCGCGGTTGCTGACATAGGCGTAGCGGGAGTCACCACTGAAGGCGATTTCGTGGTGGCCGCCGCCGGTGTTGAAGGTTTTCAGGGTGTTGCGCCCCGGTACGTCTATCACCGTTACCCCGCCCTTGGCCGGGTCGCTGCTGTTGTTGCCTACCCAAAGCCGGTGCTGGTCCGGTTGCAGGGCCACGCGCAGCGGTTGGTCGCCAGCGTCCAGGTCGGCCACGCGGGTGAAGGTCTCGGTGTCGATCACCGAGACCTTGCCGCGCTCGGGAATGGACACGAACACCTGCCTGTCGTCAGCGGTGGCTACCCAGTCCATGGGCTGCCCAGGCAGGTCGATGCGGGCCATGGTGCTGGTCACGCCGCCCACCGATACGGTCGGGTCGATCACCGTCAGGCTGGCGTCCTTGTTCATCATCAACAGGAAGTAACTGTTCAGGTCGAGCAAAGGCCGCGCGCCAATGCTGCTTTTGAGGAACAGCGCGACACGGGCCTTGCAGCTCTGGTCGCGGTCGCCCTCCGGGGCCGACTGCGTCGGGTCGAGCCACGCCCCCGGGGCCATGCCCGACAGCGGTTGGCCACTGGCCTGGTCGCTGACCTTGAAACGGATGGTGGCGAAGCTGCCCTCCTGCAGCTCATCCCCCGCCAGCGGCCGGGCCTCGAACTCCACGGTCACACCGTCGCGGCTGAGCCGATGCGGGGCCTGCGGGTCGGCAGAGCCCTGCAAATACTCGCGCGGATCGCACCACAGGCTTTCATAGGCCACGCCCAGGCCGATCAGCGCTGCCCCCAGTGCAACCCCCATGCATGCAAGGCGGGTCTTCTTGTTCATTTTCGCGCCCCCATTTACCGTCACTGCGCCGGTGCCGTTGCCGGCGGCGCTTCATTGGTCACCCGCAAGATCCCCCACAGCCCCGAGAGGTTGCCGTAGGCGGCGTAGTCGCGGAACAGGTAGTCACCCGCCACCGCGTTGGCGCCGCCGGCACTGGGCAGCATGAAGCTGAAGTGCGCGGCCGGCAGCACGCTTTCCTGGGCACCGATGTACATGGCCATCGGGTTGTAGCCGAAGCGCACCGAGCCGATGCCAGGCAGGCTCAGCGGGTAGCCGTCCACGTCGTTCTTCTCGGCCTGGTAGTTGTGCAGCG
Organism: Pseudomonas sp. PNPG3; assembly: GCF_023093815.1. Lineage (NCBI taxonomy): Bacteria > Pseudomonadati > Pseudomonadota > Gammaproteobacteria > Pseudomonadales > Pseudomonadaceae > Pseudomonas > Pseudomonas sp. PNPG3. Next base: position 193,070 of record NZ_JALLKV010000002.1, on the reverse strand, counting down.
GCCACAAGTGGCCATCCAGCTGGTAGACCATGCCGCGGCTGCCACCACTGGGCATCACGATATGGTTGCGCACCGGCTGGCCGGGCTTGGCGTACAGCACCGGGGTTTGCGGGTCGCCACCGACCAGGGCGTTGGCGTAGGCCATGTGGGCATTGGGCACATCGCCAAAGCCCAGGCCACCGGCGCGGCCGAAGGGTGAGTCGGGGGCCATGCCGAAGCGCAGCCACAGGGGTTCGGTCTTGTAGTTGACCGCCATGTTGCCGTTGTCCTGCGGGTCGCCGGCGGCGCCGTTGCCTTCGGTATTGATGCCCTCCACCGGGCGGCCGTCGGCCCAGCGCATGTTCAGCGCGCGCTGCCAGACCGTGACGAAGTCGCGGTAGTCGGGCTGGCCGGTGACCTTGACCGTGGCCTGGGCCCGTGTTGCGCTGTCCTCGGTCCAGGTGGCGGTCTGCGGCAGGATGCTCATGGCACCCACCAGGCCTTTCTGCGGCTGCTTGATGAAGTCCGACGGGGTCAGGTTGAGGCCGCCGAACTCGATGGCCGTGGTGTTGATGTTGTCCACCGTGCGGCCCAGCTGCGACACCGGCTTGCCTTCACGCTCCAGGTGGCCGGCATAGTACTGGTAGGTACGGGTCGGCCAGGCGCCACTGGTGCCGGCACGCGGGGCTACGGTCTGCACCGGGTTGAGGCCGACGTTGGCGCCATCGGACTTGGTGATGTCGTAGGCCAGCAGCTGGGCATGCAGGCCCACGTGGCTGGACGGCCGCATCAGGTTGTTGGCAAAGGCAGTGGCACCCTCGCTGTCGAAGCGGTCACGCTTGACCACGTTGTGCATCACCGCAGTGCTGGGCAGGTCCGGCATCACCAGCGGCAGGCGGTTTTCCAGGGTGATGCTGATGCAGTCGCCGGCGTTGGCGCGCAGCACCAGGGGCTCCACGGGCACGCCCGCCTTGAGCTTGCCGGTGGTGGCGTCCAGGTCGGCCTTGCGCACGTACAGGATCGCGGTCGGGTCGTGCAGCGGCGCGCTGTGGCCACCGATGGTGAAGGGTTCCCCATCTTCGGGGTCTACCCCACTGACCAGCGGGATGGCGGTCTTGCGGCTGTTGAACACCAAGGTGCCGCCATTGGCCTTGAGCGGGCCGCCGACATGCTGGCCGACACCGGCCGGGTCGTTGATGCTGACGCCGTTGCGGTTCTCGAGAATGTCGTTGGCCAGTGCCGCGACGATTTCGTAGCTGCGCTTGACGGTCGGGCGGCTGCCGATGCCGTTGGGGTTGGCCGTGGTTTTCGGGCAGATGCCGTCGAAGTTGACGGTGTTGCGCATGGCCACCGGCTGCGGGTTGTTGGGCAGCGGGAACAGGTCGGCACGCTGCGCGGTGTAGTTGCGCATGATGCCCCAGATGCCGTTCCAGTAGCCCTCCAGGGCCGCGTCCAGGGAATACAGGTAGTCACCGTTGGTGGCCGCCGAACTGGAGATCATCGACACCGGCGCCATGAAGCCCAGTTGCTCGGAAATACCGATCATCTGCGATGACTTCCAGCCCGAGTTGGAGCTGTTGCCGTAGCCGGTGCCGTTCTGCAGCCACTTCACGCCATGCAAGGTGACGTTGTGCTCCTCTTCATGGCCGCCGGCGTGCATGCGCAGGCGTACGTTGTCACCGGAGTAGGTGCGCAGCATCGGGGTAAACGGGTCGCCCGGTTCGCTGCCGGCCGCGTTGATGTGCGGCGGGAACAGCGTGGTGCCGCCGGTGGGGCCCACGGCCGAAGTAATCGCCGACGGAGCCAGGTTCATGGCCGGAATCGCCCGGTCGGTACGGGTTTGCAAGGCATAGCTGAGGTCGCCGGCCAGGCCGTCGGCCTGCATGCCACGCTTGCCGTCCGGGCCGACCTTGTTCGGGTCGTACACACGCAGGGCCAGGGGCTCGTTGCGGTAGTTGACGACGAACATGCCCGGGTCATCCACCGAGATTGCCTGCGGGCAGGGCCGGCTTGGGCAGCCCGGGTTGATGCCGCCGCGTTCCTCGACGATGGCCTCCAGCAGGTTCGACGCCTTGCCGCGCACCGGCGGGTTGATGGCGTAGCGGAAGCTGTCGGCGGTGGCCGGGTACGACTGGGCATTGGGGATGCCGTCCGGCCCGGCGCCGACGTATACACCGGCCTCGTAGGCGTGCTGGAAGTCGCTGTATTCCAGGAAGAACTCGCGGTAGCTGTCGTTCTTGCCGTCACCATCGTGGTCACCGGTCTGGATCACCGCCTGCCACGAGGTCGGGCCACCGTCCTGGCGCGTGGCCGGGTTGTACAGCTTCTCGCCGGTTTCGGCGTGGTACCAGGTGGAGTTGGCCGGTTCGGCCAGTACGGTGGCATACAACCCAAGCTGCTGGTGGGTCGATGGGCCGAGGTGGTCGTGGGTGAAGATGGTGCCCAGGCCACGGTCGACGTTGTACACGTTCACCAGCGGGTCGGCGAACCAGCGCTGCATGGCCGTGCGTGCGCCCAGCCAGTCGGCCCGGCCGAAGCGGCCGAAGTATGGGTGCTGCCGGGCTTGCGGGCAGGCGGCGGTGCCGTCGCGGCTATCGCCCTGGGTGCAGCCGTTGTAGGCACGAATGGCCTGCACCCGCTCGACCACGCTGCCGGGCGAGAGGATGCCGTCTTCGTAGTTCCAGCCGTTGGCCGAGCCGTCGGCGGCGGTCAGGTCCCACTTGGGCAGGTGGATGTGCTGGCCGATCACGTCGGTCGGGGTGCGCACCTGGTAGTCGTCCATCTCGTAGATGTTCGGGATCAGGTTGGTGTGCTGGTACATGGTGCAGTCGAAGGTGTTCATGCGCATCACCAGTGGCTCTGGCGGGCGCTGCTTGGTGATCACCGGCCAGGCGTCCTCCCACAGGGCGATGATGCGGGCCTGCGGGAAGTGGTAGCCGACCTTGTTGTACACCGCGTCGAACTGGATGTTGGCGCCCTTGTAGATGCGTGGGTGGTCGGCGGTGAAGGCCGAGGAGCCCCGGAAGTTCAGGCCCGAAAGGCTTTCGCCGCTGAAGAACTCGCCTACCCCGGAAGATTGGGTCAGGCGTTTGCCCCGGTCATCCATGCATGGCTCGTAGAACGGCGCGCCGGCAGTCGGCAAGGCGCCGTTGGTGCGGAACGCCTTGGCCACCGGCTGGCTGCCGGGGATCAGGGCAAAGCTTTGGTGTTCGGCCTGGGCATGGAACTGCATGGCCGCCTGCTCGACATCGGTGCCCTCTTCCGGCAGGTAGATGGGCTTGGCCTTGTGTACCACCTTGGTGAAATCGAGCTTGGTGGTGGTGGTTTCGGCCTCGCCGCCTGCAGATACGCCGTCCAGCGCGTGGCGCCCCAGGCCGCCATCCCAGCCATCGACCTGGTTCGGGTCAAGGTTGGCCCACAGCGCCTTGCCGCTTTCCTTGAGCTGGCGTGCCATGACCGGGTCGAGCATGTCCAGTGGCGGGGTTGGTGGGCGGTTGCCCACACTGCTTTCCATGCCGCCGATCCAGAACGGATAGCCAGGGTTTTTCAAGGTGCCGTCGGCGTTGCGGTTGGCGTCACTGCGGTCGACCAGCGCCAGCGAGCCGATGGCCTTGCGAACCGGCTCCTGGTTGGCTGGTTCTTCATCCTCTTCTTCTTCGGGCTCGTCGTCGTCATTGGCGGCAACCAGCTCTTCGGACAGCTTCGGTACCACCACCACCTTGCCTGGCATCGGCGCCATGGCCTTGCCGGGCAGCGGCACGATGGCCGGGATCGGCGTACCCGCAACGATCTCGCCATCGGGCAAGGCCCGCGCGCCAACCGCCGGCTTGCCGCTGCGCAGGGCGAACGGGGTGCTGTGGAAGCCGTTCTCGCCCTGCCCGCTCACTTCCAGGCGGGTGCCTTCCTCGAACACGTCGTGCACCCGCCACATGGCCCACATGCCCTGGGCGAAGTGCGGGTAGAAGTGGCAATGGTAAATGGCATCGCCCGCCACCCGGTTGCGGTTGCCCGCACCGCCGTTGGCGATTTCGTAGGTGTAGCCGACCCCCGCGCCGATGCCCTGGGCATCGATGTAGTCGGAATTGTCGTCATTGGGGTTGAACAGCCACTGGTGGCCGTGCAGGTGGAAGATGTGCTGTTCATGGCCGTTGTGGGTGTTGCGGAACTTGGTGAAGTCACCGATGTAGCTGTGGTGCACGTTGGCCGGTTCCGCCGGGAACAGGGCCATGCTGGCCTTGACCCCGACGGCACTGGCCGGTGGCACCTCGCCAGGGCGAATGTGCTCCAGGCCGACGTTGGCCGGCACGTCCACCAGGGTACCGACGTCACCGACAGTGTGCGCACTGAGGAAGAACTCCTCATAGGCACACGACAGGCAGTCGTGCATCGGCCCCACGCCCAGGCGGTTGGCCACCACTTCCGCGCCCATGCCACCGGAACCGTAGTTGATCATGAACGAGTCGCGGGTGGGTTCCAGTACGTGGCCCATCACCGGGTCGGCCCAGTAGCCCGGGAACGCCTGGGTGCCGGCGACCTCGTCGGCGAACTGCGAGGCAAAGTCGCGGAACGCCTCCAGGCGGTTGGGCAGCGCCGGGTTGCGCTTGCCCAGGTTTTCCAGCGGGTAGGTGGATTTGGGGAAGCTGCCATCGGGGTTGGGGCCCATGACGATGGCATCGGTTTCGCTGTTGATGATTTCGTTGCCGTCGACCATGGCAATGATCGGTTTGCCGGCCTTGCCCTCGGCGATCCAGGGTTGCATTTGCGGGTAGCGGGCTTCGTAATCGATTACCGGCTGGCCGGTGGCGGTGCGGCCGGTGGTGGCCAGGCGCATTTCTTCTTCGGTGAGGGTATTGCGGTAGGTGCGGCCGAGCTTGGGCACTACCACTACCTGGCCGAACAGGCCGTTGGCAACGTTGCCCGCAGTGCCCTCGCCGCCGAAGGTGGCGGCTTTGCTGGTGGCGGCAAAAGCGCCTTCGCGTTCGGCGTACAAGGTATAGCTGCGGGTGCTGCCGGGGCTGACGAAGAAGTTGCCGTTACGCCCGGTGTAGGCCGAAATGTCGGCGATGCTGTTGACCGCCTGCATGCCGTTGACCTGGAAGCCGACCATGCGTTCGGCCACTTGTTCATCGGCGACGAAGCCTTCGGCGGCTTCATTTTCGAGCTCCGGCCCCTCCTCTTCGCCCTCAGGCTCTTCGGCCTCGATGCCGTCCTTGTTGGGGTTGGCCTTGTAGTCGAGCAGGTTGGTCAGGTTGACGGTAAGGCATTCACCGGCGGCCACCCGCAGCACGATGGGCCGCGGGCGCTTGTCCGGGCGCAGGGTGACCTTGCCCGGTACCGCCGCCCCGCCGCTGCTGAGGGGGACCATCTTGTCGTCCACCACATCCTCGCGCAGGGCGAACATCATGCCGTTGGCGTTTTGCGCGCCAAGGCGGTTGAACATCAGTGGCTGGTCCAGCGCCACAACGTTGGCGACCAGGGTGCGCTGGCACTGCACGGCGGCTTCGCTGGTCGACTCCCAGCCGAGCAAGGCCAGAACGAGTGATGACAGGATGGGGCCTTTGAGTGGCATGGACATGCTGCACCTCCGGGACACAGGATCTCTGCGTGGAGCTGGAGCAAGGTGCATGCCAGGAGCAGATTGCTTTAATTTTCAGTAGGTTGCAGCGGCAAACGAAACAGATTGGGGAGGATTCCCCAGCGGCTTTCCCCGAAACGGGGGGTGGGTTGCGGGTGCTCGTCACAAGATTTTCAGTGCCTGGGAGATCGAGCGCCGCGCGGGCGGCGCTCGATCTCACTGGCACCGACAATGTAGTGCCGGACACATGTTAGCCATGACTCCAACCTCTCGCCCTACACCCCACAGCCAACAAAGCCAACAAAGCCATCACCTGTAAGACATTTCTGAACATGAAACCAAATGCTTCAGAATGAACCCGCTTAGGAATTATCCTACGCGCGCTGCCGAACTATCGCTGTTGTCGGGGAAACACCTCACGGATAACGTTTCCGGGTCGCTCCGGTGACCGGGCATGAGAACCCGACAGATAAGCTAGCAGCACCTCTATGGTGGCCGTACGTGGGCGGGCTTTCGCCTGGCCGGGTCTTTGCTAGCTTCTTCTCGGCTTTCTCACACCCGCGTACGGCTGCCACCTTCAATCCATGAGAAAGATTCAGGTGGTAGTTCCATTCCTCTAAGTAGAAGCTGGAATTACATAATGAAAAAGCTTGTCCCCGACCCACCCGTCAAACTGACGTCCCGCCCCTTCTACACCATCAACCAGGACATGCCCTCGGTTGACGCTCTGATCCACTCCCTTCAGCTGATGTCTGGCATCGAAGATACGCTGGACGAATTCATCTGCGCCAACGCCGGCGAGCCCGGCATCAATATGTTGGTCAATGCGGTGCATCATGTTCAGATGACCAAGGCCCTGACAGAGTTGCTGTTCCACCGGCAGGCCGGGGATATCACCTGGCATTGAAGTAGAGTCGACTGGCCTCATCGCCCGGCAAGCCAGCTCCCACAGGTACAGCATTGCTCTCGAGGTTATCGCTGTACCTGTGGGAGCGGCCTTGTGTCGCGATGGGGCGCGCAGCGGCCCCAGGATCTTGGCTGCGGTGCGGATATCGCTGGGGCCGCGTTGCGGCCCGATCGCGACACAAGGCCGCTCCTACAAGGGGTCTGCGCAGTCCAGGGGATTGATGTCACCCAACCAGGGCGCGTACGCAGAAGTACAGGATCGACGGGCCCATCAGGCAGCCCAGCCCGGTATGGAAGGCGGCTGTCAGCGCCCCGTACGGCACCAGGCGCCGGTCGGTCGCCGCCAGCCCGGCCGTCACCCCCGACACCGTCCCCGCCAACCCGCCGAACACCATCGCCGAACGTGGGTTGTCCAGCGCCAGCAGGCGCGCCGATACCGGGGTGAACACCATCACCAGGATCGCCTTGATCAGCCCGGTGGCAATCGACAGCGCCATCACGTCCGAGCTGGCCCCCAACGCTGCCCCGGTCACCGGCCCGACGATATAGGTCACCGCACCCGCACCAATGGTGGTCATGCTCACCGCATCACGGTAACCGAAGGCGTAGGCCACCGCAGCGCCGACAATGAATGGCAGCACCGTGCCGAGCAGCAGCGCCACCGCGCCGATCATCCCGGCCCTGCGCGCCTCGGTGGCCTGCACCTCGAAGGCCGTGGCGACAATGGCGAAGTCGCGTAGCATGGCGCCGCCCATCAGGCCGATGCCGGAGAACAGCGCCATGTCGGCCAGGCCTTTCTGGCCACCGGTAATGGTGCCGCCGACCCAGGCCAGCACCAGGCCGATGACGATGGCGATGGCCGAGCCGTGCACGCGGCCGAAGGTCAGGTACTTCGACAGCACCACCGACAACCACATGATCGCGCCCACCACCGCAAAGGCAGTGATCAAACCGTTATGTTCCAGGGCATTTTCAATGATCGGCCACATGATCAACGCCCTCCTGCAGGGGCGGCCTGCACATTGCTTTCGGGGCCGGCCTCCACTGCCGGCAGGGGTTCGCCGCGGTGGCTGCGGCTGATCAGGGCAATGGTCGCACCGCACACCAGTACCGCACCCACCGCCGCCAGCAACGCCACCGGCCCGCCGTGCAGGGCGGTGACCACGTTCTGTTGGGCAGCCATGGCCACCACCACCGGGATGTACATGGCGCCCCAGAAGCCCACGCCGAACTCGCATTCCTTGCTCATGCCGCCGTTGCGGTGCATGTACAGGCGTGCGCAGATCAGCAGGATCATGGCGATGCCGACCCCGCCCACATTGGATTTGACGCCCAGCAGCACGCCCAGGAAGTCGCCGACGATGACGCCGGCAAGCGTGCAGACCGCCAGCAGTGCCACACCATAGATGATCATTGTTGTTGTCCTCAGGTAGTGTCGAAGTTGCTTGTTGTTGTTCTTCGTAAACACACTTTTGTGCGGCTTTTGCCCCCATGGAACTGAACTCTGTGGGAGCGGCTTTAGCCGCGAACACCGGCGCAGCCGGTGCCATGCACCGCGTTGGATTCTTCGCGGCTAAAGCCGCTCCCACAGGGGTCACCATCCGCCGCAGTGTCGCTGTCATCGTTCGTCGGCCACCTCCTGGCGCAGCAGCGCATCCAGGGTGTCCCAGCGGGTGCCTTCAACAGCAACCACCCTGCCCTGTTCGAACACCGGCCGGGCCAGCCCGCCGAGCACGTTGCCGGGCGGCAATTCCAGGTGCAGGCGCACGCCACGCTCATAGGCGTTGCGCAACGTAGCACGCCAGTCGACCACCCGCGCCATGTTGCCGGCCAGGTCGTCGCGCAGACGCTGTGGGTCGAATATCGGCCGTGCGCTGCTGCCGCTGAGGTAGGTGATGCGCGGTCGCTGCAGCTCGACCGTGGCGAAGGCACTGGCCAGTTCGGCCGCCGGGCCATCCAGCAACGGGCAATGCGACGGCACGCTGACCGCCAGGCGCCGGGCCACGCCCTGGCCCAGGCGGCGTGCCCTGGCGGCAACCGCAGCCATCGCGCCATCGCTGCCGGCGATGACGATCTGGTTGTCGCTGTTGAGGTTGGCGACATACACCTCGCCGCCCGTATCGCTCAGCAAGCGTTCGACACAGGCCAGGTCCAGGCCGCTGAGTGCGGTCATGCCGTAGCCTTGCGGATAAGCGCGCTGCATCAGTTCGCCACGCAGGGCAACCAGGCGCACGGCATCGGCAAAGCCCAGGGCGCCCGCCGTGACCGCCGCCGGGTAGGCGCCAATCGACAAGCCTGCCACGTAATCCGGCGCGGGGCTGCGCTGCATCAGCCAGCGCGCCCAGGCCACGCCAGCCAGCAGCAGGCACAGCTGCACGGCACGGGTCGTCTGCAGGGCCTGCTGGCTGTCCAGCGCCAGGGCCTGCTGGCCGAGGGTGTCACTGGCCTCTTCCAGCAATTGCCCGGCGCCCTCAGGCAGGCGCTGCAGCATGCCCACCTGCTGGGCGCCCTGGCCGGGGAAGGCGAACAGGCTGCTCATGCGGCACGCTCCATCGCTGCCCATGGGTCGCTGACCAGGCGTGGGCCATGGGCCGACTTGAGCAGCACGCGGCGGGCGCAGCCGGCCCACTCACGCAGGGCGACGGCACCCGCCGGGGTTTCCAGCTGCAGGTCGATTCGACAAGGCGCGCAATCGAGGATATCCAGCAGCTCACGCGCCTGCGCCCTGGCCAGCGGTTGTGGCGTGCGCAGCAGCAAGTCCAGGTCGCTGTCGGCGTGTACCACCTCCATACCAGTGGCGATCTGGTACCCCACCCCACCTGTCGGCCCCCAGGCCAGGCCGCTGGCATCCAGTACCGGGGCGACCGAGGCCAGGGCCTGCAATGCAGGCCAAGGGCTCTCAGCTTGCCAGCGCAGCGCTTCGGGGCCTTGCTGACACCGGATATCGGCCAGCCGCATCAGTACACCCGACCGCTGCGCCCTACCCTGGCCACGCAGCCCCACCGCCACCCAGCCGTCCGCACAGGTGGCACGGCGCACCACCACCGGCTGGCCGCTCAGCAGCACATCCTGCGCCCAACGCGGCGCATCAGCAGGCAGGCCCGATAGGGGCATGCCCCAGAGCAGGTCGTGCGGCCTTGGCGCGTTCATCTCAAGCGCCCTGCCACTGGCGGCGCAGCTGTTCGCGCACCTGGCGCGAGGCGCTGCGGTTTTCGCCCGCCAGCCGCGACGACAGGTCGCTCGAGCTGCCGATGTCGCGCACCGCATCAGCCAGGCAGGCACGTACCTGGGCGATGTCGGCACTGCTCGGCGTCTCGGCGTTGTCCACCGTCAGGCGGCGCCACAGCAGGCCCAGGGAGGCGTAGCTGGCCAGGTCGTAGGCCATCGGCGGCACCTCGGCGGCCAGGGCTTCCAGTTGCTCGACGCTGCGCAGGGTGATGCGCGCTGCCGCCGCCTTGCCCATGGCGTGCACCATGACCCCGGCATCATCCAGGGCGATCAGGCGCTGGGCCTGGTAACCGTGGGCCAGGAAGGCACCGGACATGGCCTTGCCGACCAGCAGGCCTATCACCGGGTGCCCGGCCAACCGCGCCTGGGCATAGGCCTGCACCGCAGCGGCCAAAGCCTGGTGAATTCCCAACGCCTCCTCACGGCGGCCATAGGCCTGGCTGGGCACGTCGATCACCGCGACGATGGCGCGCTTCTGACCGTGGCGGTCAGCCTCGACCGCTTCGCTCACGGCCTTGGCCAGGCCCCAGCCTTCCAGCAGGCCGACTTCGCCCGAGCGCGCCCGGGGGAACGGGTTGTCGGTGTCCGGCACCACGGCGATGAAACGCGCCAGGCGGTTGTCCAGTTCGCCATCGATTACCCGCAACGACGCGGGGTAGCCGGGCAAGGCTTGCCCACCGGCCAGGCCCGGCAGCCAGTTCAAGGCACGGTTCATTTGGCTTCTCCTTGGTAAAGGTCACGCACGGCAGCGGCATCCAGTTGCGTGCAGTCATCGCCCAGCCGGGCCAGGCGTTCGAGGAACCAGGCGTGTTGACCGGCGCGATCCCTTGAAGGCTCGTCGAGCAATTGCAGCAAGCGTTCGCGCAACGCCTCGATGTCATCGGCCACACAGGCATCGACCAGGCCGCTGGCGTGGCGCTGCTCGCCGCCAGTCAAGCTCCAGATGAAGGGGCGGTCCTTGGCGTCGTATTCACCGATGCCCGCTTCCTGCTCGATTACCTGCGGGCCGTTGAGGCCCAGGCGGGCTTCGCGGGTGACCAGCAAGTGGCTGCACAGGCCGGCGGCGATGGACATGCCGCCGAAACAGCCGACCGAACCTGCGACCAGGCCGACCACCGGCTGCCAGGCGCGCAGCTCGACAATCGCCGCCTGTATTTCGGCAATCGCCGCCAGGCCCAGGTTGGCTTCCTGCAGGCGTACACCGCCGGTTTCCAGCAGCAGCACGGCGCAGGTAGGGATGCCGTTGCGGTTGTCTTCGATGGCCAGTTCCAGCGCACCGGCGATCTTGGCCCCCCCCACTTCGCCCATGCTGCCGCCCTGGAAGCCGCCTTCGATGGCGGCAACCACAGCGTTGCGCCCGTTCAGCAGGCCCTTGGCGATGACCACGCCATCATCGGCCTGGGGCACGATGCCCTGGCGCGGCAGCCACGGTGACATCAGCCGGTCGAACGGCCCCAGCAGTTCACGGAAGCTGCCCGGGTCGAGCACGGCGCGGGCGCGCTGGCGGGCGCCCAGTTCGACAAAGCTGCGGCTGTGCAGCAAGCGCGCGATATCAGTCATGGGCGATCTCCTCGAAGCCTTGCTCCAGGCGCAGGCGCACCACGCCTGGGGTGGCGCCGAAATCATGGATGTCGATGTTCACGGCCGGCCAGGTGCGGCCCTCGAACAGGCGCTGGAACAGCTGCGCCCAGCGGGCAGCGCTGCCGTTGACCGAAGTCACCACCTGGATTTGCAGGCTACCGGCGGTGCCGGGTTCGATCAGCACTTCAAGGTCGCCGGAGCTGACGCAGCCCACCAGCGTGCGGCCACGCCCAGGGGCGGCGGCGGGGAATTGAAAGGTCAGGGTTTCCATGTCACAGGCTCCCGGCTTTGTCGAGGAACAGGCAGGCGGCCAGCAGGTCGGCGGCGCCGCCCGGTGAGGCATTCAGGTGCAGCAGGTGCTGGTCCAGCCGGCGCAGCTGTCGGCGCCCGGCCAGCGTGGCGCTGCCGCCTTCGCTCAGCACGCTACGGGCGCCTTGCTGGACGGCAGCCAGCCCGGTCGGGCCGCTGCGCCAGAGCACGCAGGTATCGTTGAGCACGGCCATGATCGCCAGCAGCGCGTCGAGCCGGGCGTGAGGTTCGCTGGCACCTGCGGCGCGGCTGCGCTGCAGTTGTGGCAGGCCGTGACCGATAACCGCCGGGAAACCTTGTTGCGCCTGTTCGCGGGCGCCGCCAGTGCCATAGCGGCGGCGTACCTGCAGGCCATGGCTGTCCTGGGTGGTCATGGCGGGGTCGTCGAACAGTGCGATGCGCCCGGCACGGGCAGCCAGGGTGTTGGTATCGGCCTGGGTGTCGAGGGCCTTGGATGCAACCAGCAGGCCGAGGGCCCAGATTGCGCCGCGGTGGGTGTTGACCCCACCGGTCGCGGCCAGCATCGCCGCCTCGCCTTCGCGGCCGAGCTGGCCCAGGGTGGCGCGCAGGGGCTGGCCGAGGGTGCCGATGGCCTGGGCGGCTTCGGCCATGTTGCGCAGGCATGGCCACAGGGCCAGGGCCGAGGCATGCATCAGGGTCAGGGTCATGTCGTGGTGGGCGCCATTGCCACGGCGGTCGACCAGGCCGGGTTTGGGGGACAGGTCGGCTTCGTCGATCAGGGCTTCCACGGCCAGGTCGGCCAGGTGATCGGCCAGGGGTAATTCGGTTGCTTGTGCTGGCCTCTTCGCGGGTGAACCCGCTCCCACAAGGATCGCGCAACTTCCAGATGCATCACTATTCCTGTGCTCGCGAAGAATCCCACGCGGTTGCAAGTCGAGTGCTTTCATCACCAGCTCCTGAACCGTGCAGGCGGGTTGTAGAGGCCGCCGGACCATTCGACCAGGTCGGCGATGCTGCGCGCGGCCAGCAGTTCGCGGCTGGCGTCGGTGCGGCGGATGCCGAGGTCTTCGGGCAAGGCGACCAGGCCTTGCTGGCGCAGGCGCTGAGTGTCCTTGGGGTCGTGCCGCAGGCCGATGGCGGTAACCCCGGCCACGGCGGCGATCATCTGCTGGCGCTCTTCCAGGCTGCGGGCCTTGTACAGGTAGGCAATGCCCTCCTCGGTAAGCAGGTGGGTGACGTCGTCGCCGTAGATCATCACCGGCGCCAGCGGCATGCCGGCTTTCCTGGCCACTTCCACGGCATCGAGGGTTTCCACGAAGGTGGGCTTGCCGCCTTCCTGGTAGGTCTCGACCATCTGCACCACCAGCTTGCGACCGCGTTCGAGCATGGTTTCCGGCACGGTCATGTCGAGCCAGGCCGGGGTCGCATGGCGCCGGCCACGGGGGTCGTGGCCCATGTTCGGGGCACCGCCGAAGCCGGCCAGGCGGCCGCGGGTCACGGTCGAGGAATGGCCATCGCCATCCACCTGCAGGGTGGCGCCGATGAACAGGTCGACGGCGTACTGCCCGGCCAGCTGGCACATCATGCGGTTGGAACGCAGCGAACCATCACGGCCGGTGAAGAACACGTCCGGGCGCTGGGCGATGTAGTCTTCCATGCCCAGTTCGGTGCCGAAGCAGTGCACGCTTTCCACCCAGCCGGTCTCGATGGCCGGGATCAGTGTCGGGTGCGGGTTGAGTGTCCAGTTGCGGCAGATCTTGCCCTTCAGGCCCAGGGATTCGCCATAGGTGGGCAGGATCAGCTCGATGGCGGCCGTGTTGAAGCCAATGCCATGGTTCAGCGACTGCACCTGGTGCTTTTCGTAGATGCCGCGAATGGCCATCATCGCCATCAGCACATGCACCGGCTTGATGTGGCGCGGGTCGCGGGTGAACAGCGGCTCTATATAGAAAGGGTGGTCGGCAACCACCACGAAATCGACCCAGGATGCCGGGATATCGACCCGTGGCAGGTCATCGACACAGTCCACCAGCTGGTTGACCTGGGCGATGACGATGCCGTCGCTGAACGCAGCCGGCTCCACCAAGGCCGGGGTGTCTTCGGTGCTGGGGCCGGTGAACAGGTTGCCGTTGCGATCGGCCATGAAGCCAGCCACCAGGGTGACGTTGGGGATCAGGTCGACCAGCAGCCGCGAGTACAGCTCGATATAGGTGTGGATGGCACCGACTTCGAGCAGGCCGTCTTCCAGCAGTTGGCCAATGCGCAGGCTCTGCGGGCCGGCGAACGAGAAGTCGAGCTTGCGGGCTATACCACGTTCGAACAGGTCCAGGTGCTCGGCCCGGCTGACGCTGGGCATGATCATGTGCAGGTCGTGCAGGCGCGCAGGGTCGACCTTGGCCAGCGCGCGGGAAAGGAAGTCGGCCTGCTTCTGGTTGTTGCCTTCGAGCACTACCCGGTCGCCGGGGGCCAGCAGCAGTTCCAGGGCTTCGACGATACGCTCGGTGGGCAGCACCACGCCGTCGGCGAGGTGGCGGACCCGGTCAAGGCGGCGCTGCTTTTCGGCGCGCCGCCGCGACCATTGCGGCGGTGGATTCTTGGTTGTTGTCATGGTGACTCCACGGGTTCGCTGTCGTGGGGTCACCTTAGGGCTGGGGTGGTGGGGGGATCAATCAAGCTACTGGCGCTTTCGTTACTGTCAGGTTAATGATCGGAGGGCGCTACCTGCGGGCAGGGCAAAAATGCACGATGCCCTTGCACAATTGTCGATTGTGCAAGGCAAATTCGCATGACAGGATCCTGCGATCCTCCAGCGAACTCCAGACTTCACTTGGAAAATCAATAACAAAGCAGGGAGAACGCAATGACTGCGCACGCTCATACCTCGGCAACCGACCATGTGCTGGCCGAGGTCCGCAACCAGATCGGCCATCTGACCCTGAACCGCCCCGCCGGCCTCAATGCCCTGACCCTGGACATGGTCCGCAGCCTGCGCCAGCACCTCGACCAGTGGGCCGAAGACCCGCACGTGCACGCCGTGGTACTGCGTGGCGAAGGCCCGAAAGGGTTCTGCGCCGGTGGCGATATCCGCTCGCTGCACGACAGTTTCAAGGCCGGCGAAACGCTGCATGAAACCTTCTTCGTCGAGGAATACGCCCTCGACCTGGCCATCCACCGCTACCGCAAGCCGGTGCTGGTGCTGATGGACGGCTTCACCCTCGGTGGCGGCATGGGCCTGGCCCAGGGCTGCGACCTGCGCGTGGTCACCGAACGCAGCCGCCTGGGCATGCCCGAAGTGGCAATCGGCTACTTCCCGGATGTGGGTGGCAGCTACTTCCTGTCGCGCATCCCTGGCGAGCTGGGCACCTACCTGGGGGTCAGCGGCAGCCAGATCCAGGCAGCCGATGCACTGTACTGCGGCCTGGCCGACTGGTACCTGGCCAGCGACCAGCTGGCAGCCCTCGACCAGGGCCTGGACCAGCTGCACTTCGGCGACCAGCCACTCAAGGACCTGCAGAACCTGCTGGCCAAGCTCGGCACCCAGGTGCTCGACGATGCGCCGCTGGAAAAACTGCGCCCGGTCATCGACCACTTCTTCGCCCTGCCCGACGTGCCCGCCATCGTCGAGCAACTGCGTGCGGTGAGCATTGGCGACAGCCACGCCTGGGCGGTAGCCACCGCCGACCAGCTGGAAAGCCGCTCGCCGCTGGCCATGGCGGTTACTCTGGAGATGCTGCGCCGGGGTCGCCACCTGAGCCTTGACGACTGCTTTGCCATGGAGCTGCACCTGGACCGCCAGTGGTTCCAGCACGGCGACATCATCGAAGGCGTGCGCGCGCTGATCATCGACAAGGACAAGCAGCCACGCTGGAACCCTCCGACCCTGGCCGCACTGCACCGCCAGCAGGTCGACCAATTCTTCGAAGGCCTGTGAGCCCGGGAGTACACAGATGCAAGACCTGGAACTGAGCGAAGAACAGATCATGATCCGCGACATGGCCCGGGACTTTGCCCGTGGCGAGATCGCCCCGCATGCCCAGGCCTGGGAAAAGGCCGGCTGGATCGACGATGGCGTGGTACGCAAGATGGGCGAACTGGGCCTGCTGGGCATGGTGGTGCCGGAAGACTTCGGCGGCAGCTACACCGACTATGTCGCCTACGCCCTGGCGGTGGAGGAGATCGCCGCCGGCTGCGGCGCCACCGGAGCGATGATGAGCATCCACAACTCGGTGGGCTGCGGCCCGCTGCTGGCCTACGGCACGGCCGAACAGCAACAGCAGTGGCTGCCACGCCTGGCCACCGGCGAGGTGATCGGCTGCTTCTGCCTGACCGAGCCACAGGCCGGTTCCGAGGCGCACAACCTGCGCACCCGCGCCGAACTGGTGGATGGCCAGTGGGTGATCAACGGTGCCAAGCAGTTCGTCAGCAACGCTCGCCGCGCCGGCCTGGCCATCGTCTTCGCGGTGACCGACCCGGAGCTGGGCAAAAAGGGCCTGTCGGCGTTCCTGGTGCCCACCGACAACCCGGGCTTCAAGGTCGATCGCAGCGAGCACAAGATGGGCATCCGCGCTTCCGACACCTGCGCGGTCACCTTCGACAACTGCCGCATCCCTGCCGCCAACATCCTCGGTGAGCGTGGCAAGGGCCTGGCCATCGCCCTGTCCAACCTCGAGGGTGGCCGTATCGGCATTGCTGCCCAGGCACTGGGCATTGCCCGCGCCGCGTTCGAGGCGGCGTTGGCCTACTCGCGTGATCGGGTGCAGTTCGGCAAGCCGATCAACGAACACCAGAGCATCGCCAACCTGCTGGCCGACATGCAGGTGCAGGTGAATGCCGCGCGCTTGCTGATCCTGCATGCCGCGCGCCTGCGCAGCGCCGGCAAGCCGTGCCTGTCGGAAGCTTCGCAGGCCAAGCTGTTCGCCTCGGAGATGGCCGAGCGGGTGTGTTCGATGGCGATCCAGGTGCATGGCGGGTATGGCTACCTGGAGGATTACCCGGTCGAGCGCTACTACCGCGATGCGCGGATCACGCAGATCTATGAAGGGTCTAGCGAGATCCAGCGGATGCTGATTGCCCGGGAGTTGAAGCACTACCCGCTTTAAAACCTTGCGCGATCCCTGTAGGAGCGGCCTTGTGTCGCGATAGGGCCGCATGGCGGCCCCAGCAATTTGTGCATCGAAGCTGACATCCTGGGGCCGCTTTGCGGCCCTATCGCGACACAAGGCCGCTCCTACAAGGGCCAGCGTTAACCGCCCCGCACTCGGCTATCGCCAATACCGCGAATCATCCACCACCCTGGCATGCCCCTCGAACAGCGCCGGCAACTGCTCCTTGAGGTAGTCGATCCAGGTGCGCACCTTGGCATCCAGATAATGCCGTGACGGGTAGATCGCATACAGCGCGCTCTCGCGCAGGCGATACGGCGCCAGCAAGCGGCACAACCGCCCCTGCTCGATCGCCTGGCTGGCGGTGTAAAACGGCAGCAGGCCAATGCCCATGCCCAGCTCGCTGGCCACCAGCATGGCGTCGGCGACGTTGGTGGAAAAACTGTCGTTCGGTGCGATCACGCACTGGTCCACCCCTTGCGGGAACACCCAGTCACCTTCGTACATCGGATACGCCATGCGCAGGCAACGGTGCTGGTGCAGGTCTTCCGGGCGCTCTGGCACGCCGTGGGCCAACAGGTAGCTCGGCGCCGCGCAGGGGATGCTGAAAATGTTGCCCAGCGGCACAGCGATCAGCTGCGAATCCGGTAACGCACCGTCCACGGTAATCACCACGTCATGCCCTTCGGCCAGCGGGTCGGGGTTGCGCTGGGACAGGGTCAGTTCGATCACCACCTCCGGGCACAATGCGTTGTAGCCGGCCACCAGCGGCATCAGCAACAGGCCCATCCCGTGCGGGCAATGCAAGCGCAGGCGACCGCGGGGCGTGAGGTGCGCGCCACGGGCTTCACCCACCGCCTCTTCGGTCAGCAACATGATCTGCCGCGCGCGCTCAAGAAACCGCTCGCCCGCCTCGCTCATGCGCAAACGCCGCGTGGTGCGGTGCAGCAGGCGGGTCTGCAGCTGGTTTTCCAGCTCGGCAACGATACGCGAAACCTGCGCCGCGGAAATATCCAGGGCATTGGCGGCCGCAGCGAAGCTGCCGCATTCCACCACACGGGCGAAGGTACGCATGGCATGCAGCATGTCCATGAAGGTGCTCCTTGTTCGGTCTTATTCTTGCGTTACAGGCAGGAATCTATCACGGGCTAGCCCATTTATTGTGGATGGCCAATGAATGGATCATTAGTCATACATTGAAAAAGGAGCCTGCCATGAAACGTTCGATCGCTGTCCTTGCCGTTGCCGCTACTCTCGCCTCGTTCGGTGCCCTTGCCGACACCGGCAGCAACCAGCCGGTCAGCAGCAGCAACTACGAATACGGCATGCCGCTGGACGTGGCCAAGGTTATCTCCATCACCCCGCCCAGCAACGCCGCCGACTGCCAGGTTGGTACCGCGCACATGGTTTATGTCGACCACCAGGGCCAGAAGCGCGAAATCGACTACCGGGAAATGGGCAACTGCTCGCAGCAGTGAGTCAGGCCAGTACCTCGGTGATCCAGCCGACCTGTTGCTTGAAGTCGTCGATTTTCGCCTGAGGCACCGCACCGCGGGCCCGCTCGAAGTTGGCCAGGGTCTGCTGCTTCTGCCGCAGCATGCGCCGCCACTTGACCAGAAACGCCTCGCTTTTCTCCTGCACCAGCACCGGGCCGAAGTACAGCTGTTCAGCGGTGTACCCCGCCCCGCCCGGCTCGGCGACGATGATCTCGTAGTCGAAGCGGTTCTCCCGCAGCAGTTCTTCGCTGACGATCCGGTAACCATTGCCCATCAGCCACTGGCGCAGTTCGCGCTCGGCGCCATTGGGCTGCAGCACCAGGCGCGTGACGCCAGCCAGGCGCTGCTTGCCGGCCTCGAGGATCTCGCACATGGTGTCGCCACCCATGCCGCAGATGCTGATCACCGAAATGCGATCTTCCGGCTCGACCGCTGCCAGGCCATCGGCCAGGCGCACGCAGACCCGCCCTTCCAGGCCGTTCCTGCGCACGTTGCGCTGGGCCGAGGCGAACGGCGTCTGCGCCACCTCGCCCGCTACCGCCGCGTCCAGTATGCCGCGCAGCATCAAGGCCACCGGCAGGTAGCCATGGTCCGAGCCGATGTCAGCCAGGCGCGCGCCTTGCGGTACTTGTGCAGCCACGCGCTCCAGGCGCCTGGACAATGTCTGTTCGTTCAACGTAAACCCCTGCTTTGCAATCGGCCGCGATTCTGACGGCGAACGCCACGCATTTCAAACACCGGGGCGCCCTCGACCGGGCCGGCGCGCTCGCGTAGGCTTGCCGCTTTCCTTCCGTAGCAAGGCAAAACACACCATGGCACAAGCAGACATCATTTACACCCCGGACTCGGACGCCGAGTCGATTTCTTCCGACGTTGCCGAATACAACGGCGTGCTGGTCACCACGCAGATCCCGACCCACGCTGATGGCAGCCTGGAGCTGGGCGGCATCGTCGAGCAGAGCGAGTGCACCCTGCAGGCGCTGAAGGTGGCGCTGGAGAAGGCCGGCAGCGGCATGGACCGCGTGCTGCACCTGACCATCTACCTCACCGACATGGCCGACCGCGCGGCATTCAACGAGGTGTACCAGCGCTTCTTCAGCAAGCCCTGGCCGGTACGCGCCGCCGTGGGTGTGGCTGCACTGGCGTTCGAAGGCATGCGCGTGGAAGTGACCGCAATGGCTGCCAAGCGCTGATTCATCCAGTCAGGAACGGCCTGTGGGAGCGGCCTTGTGTCGCGAAAGGGCCGCAAAGCGGCCCCAGTGATCTTGCAGTGGATCCAAGCCCCTGGGGGCGCTACGCACCCCTTTCGCGACGCAAGGCCGCTCCCACAGTTGCCCGAGCCCCACAATATTCCTGCATCCTGCACCTCTCGGCACCCCGATGATGCCGCCAGCCCGTTTCGCCGCTACAATGCCCGCCTAAACCGTGACAGCCCGAACCTATAACGACATGTCCCTTCCAAAGAATCACCTGGAACTGCTCAGCCCTGCCCGTGACGTGGCCATCGCCCGCGAAGCGATCCTGCACGGCGCAGACGCCATCTACATCGGTGGCCCGAGCTTCGGCGCGCGCCATAACGCCTGCAACGAAGTCAGCGATATCGCCGAACTGGTCGAGTTCGCCCATCGCTACCATGCACGCGTGTTCACCACCATCAACACCATCCTCCACGACAACGAGCTGGAGCCCGCGCGCAAGCTGATCCACCAGCTGTACGACGCTGGTGTCGACGCACTGATCGTGCAGGACCTGGGGGTGATGGAGCTGGACATCCCGCCGATCGAGCTGCACGCCAGCACCCAGACCGACATCCGTACCCTGGAACGGGCCAGGTTCCTCGACCAGGCCGGCTTCTCCCAGCTGGTGCTGGCGCGTGAGCTGAACCTGCAGCAGATCCGCGCCATCGCCGCCGAAACCGACGCCGCCATCGAATTCTTCATCCACGGTGCGCTGTGCGTGGCCTTCTCCGGCCAGTGCAACATCTCCCATGCGCAGACCGGCCGCAGCGCCAACCGCGGCGACTGCTCGCAAGCCTGCCGCCTGCCCTACACCCTGAAGGATGACCAGGGCCGCGTGGTCGCGTTCGAGAAGCACCTGCTGTCGATGAAGGACAACAACCAGACCGCCAACCTGGCTGACCTGGTCGACGCCGGCGTGCGCTCGTTCAAGATCGAAGGCCGCTACAAGGACGTGGCCTATGTGAAGAACATCACCGCCCACTACCGCAAGGAACTCGACGCCATCCTCGAAGGCCGCCCGGAGCTGGCCCGTGCCTCCAGCGGCCGCACCCAGCACTTCTTCGTGCCCGACCCGGACAAGACCTTCCACCGCGGCAGCACCGACTACTTCGTCACCGACCGCAAGGTCGACATCGGCGCCTTCGACTCGCCAACCTTCACCGGCCTGCCGGTGGGCGTGGTGGAAAAGGTCGGCAAGCGTGACATGCAGGTGGTCACCGAGGTGCCGCTGACCAACGGCGACGGCCTCAATGTGCTGGTGAAGCGTGAGGTGGTGGGCTTCCGTGCCAACATCGCCGAACCGCGTGGCGAATTCGAGGAAGACGGCGAGAAGCGCTACCGCTACCGCGTCGAGCCCAACGAAATGCCTGAAGGCCTGCACAAGCTGCGGCCCAACCACCCGCTGTCGCGCAACCTCGACCACAATTGGCAGCAGGCCCTGCAACGCACCTCGGCCGAGCGCCGCGTCGGCGTGCAATGGCACGCGGTACTGCGCGAGCAACGCCTGGTGCTGACCGTCACCAGCGAGGAAGGCGTGGGCACGCAAGTGGCACTGGAAGGCCCGTTCGGCCCGGCCAACAAGCCGCAGCAGGCGCTGGACCAGCTGCACGACCTGCTCGGCCAGCTGGGCACCACCATGTACCACGCCGACAGCATCGAGCTGGACGCCCCACAGGCTTACTTCATTCCCAACTCGCAGCTCAAGGCCCTGCGCCGCGAAGCCATCGAGGCGCTGACGGCAGCACGGGTGCAGGCGCACCCGCGTGGCGGGCGCAAGGCCGAGACCACGCCACCGCCGGTTTACCCGGAGTCGCACCTGTCGTTCCTGGCCAACGTGTACAACCAGAAGGCCCGCGACTTCTACCACCGCCACGGCGTGCAGCTGATCGACGCGGCCTACGAGGCCCATGAAGAGCACGGCGAAGTGCCGGTGATGATCACCAAGCACTGCCTGCGCTTCTCCTTCAACCTGTGCCCCAAGCAGGCCAAGGGCGTGACCGGCGTGCGCACCAAGGTGGCGCCGATGCAGCTGATCCAGGGTGATGAGGTGCTGACCCTGAAGTTCGACTGCAAGCCGTGCGAAATGCACGTGATCGGCAAGATGAAAAGCCACATCATCGACCTGCCGACCCCGGGCAGCGCGGTGGCCCAGGTGGTTGGGCACATCAGCCCGGAAGACCTGCTGAAGACCATTCCGCGCGGGCCGCATTGATCGGTGGCCTGCAAGGGCCCTTTTGCGGCTGAAGCCGCCTGCATGGTGATACTCGAAGGGATGGTGGGACGACTCGGGAAGACCCGACAATGCTTGCCTGCAAAAAACCGTTTGCCCCCGCGCAAACCTGCGCCCGCCAAGCCCTTCTTGTACACTCCTCGCATTAGCCCCCACCTGCACATTTTTTGGTGAACGCATGATCGAGGTAACCGAGGTTTCCATTGCCGAGCTGCGCGATGCGCTCGAGTCGGGCCGCACGACGGCGGTCGAGCTGGTCCAGGCCTACCTGGCGCGCATCGACGCCTACGATGGCGCCGACACCGCCACCGCCCTGAACGCCGTTGTGGTACGCAACCCCGAGGCGCTGAATGAGGCCGCAGCCTCCGACGCCCGTCGCGCCAAAGGCCAGGTCCTGAGCCCGCTGGACGGCATCCCCTACACCGCCAAGGACAGCTACCTGGTCAAAGGCCTGACCGCTGCCTCCGGCAGCCCTGCCTTCAAGGACCTGGTGGCCCAGCGCGACGCCTTCACCATCGAACGCCTGCGCGCCGCCGGCGCCGTGTGCCTGGGCAAGACCAACATGCCGCCCATGGCCAACGGCGGCATGCAGCGCGGCGTGTATGGCCGCGCCGAAAGCCCGTACAACGCCAACTACCTGACTGCACCGTTCGCCTCGGGCTCGTCCAACGGTGCCGGCACCGCCACTGCCGCCAGTTTCAGTGCCTTCGGCCTGGCCGAAGAAACCTGGTCCAGCGGCCGTGGCCCGGCATCCAACAATGGCCTGTGCGCCTATACCCCGTCGCGTGGGGTGATTTCGGTGCGTGGCAACTGGCCGCTCACACCGACCATGGACGTGGTGGTTCCCTATGCCCGTACCATGGCCGACCTGCTGGAAATCCTCGACGTGGTCGTAGCCGACGACGCCGACAAGCGCGGCGACCTGTGGCGCCTGCAACCCTGGGTGCCAATCCCGGCCGCTTCTACGGTGCGCCCGGCTTCGTATCTGGACCTGGCCGTGGATGCCAGCGCGCTCAAGGGCAAGCGCTTTGGCGTGCCACGCATGTACATCAATGCCGATGCCGAAGCAGGTACTTCCGAGAAGCCAGGCATCGGCGGCCCGACTGGCCAGCGCATCCACACCCGCGCCACGGTGATCGACCTGTGGCAGCAGGCCCGCCAGGCACTGGAGGCGGCTGGTGCCGAAGTACTGGAAGTGGACTTCCCGCTGGTATCCAACTGCGAAGGTGACCGCCCTGGCGCACCGACCGTGTACAACCGCGGCATCGTCAGCAAGGAATTCCTGCATGACGAGCTGTGGGAGCTGTCGGGCTGGGCCTTCGACGACTTCCTGCGCGCCAACGATGACCCCAGGCTCAACCGCCTGGCCGATGTCGACGGGCCGCAGATCTTCCCCCACGACCCGGGCACCCTGCCCAACCGTGAGGACGACCTGGCCGCTGGCATGGACGAGTACGTCAACATGGCCAAGCGTGGCCTGAAGACCTGGGACCAGATCGAGACCCTGCCCGACGGCCTGCGCGGCCTGGAGCAGACCCGCAAGATCGACCTGGAAGACTGGATGGACAAGCTGGGCCTGGACGCGGTGCTGTTCCCCACCGTGGCCGACGTGGGCCCGGCGGATGCCGACGTCAACCCGGCATCGGCGGACATCGCCTGGAGCAACGGTATCTGGGTGGCCAACGGCAACCTGGCAATCCGTCACCTGGGCGTGCCTACCGTGACCGTGCCAATGGGCGTGATGGCCGATATCGGCATGCCGGTGGGGCTGACCTTTGCTGGCCGGGCTTACAGCGACAATGCGCTGCTCAGCTTTGGTGCAGCCTTCGAGGCGACCGGGTCGCGTCGAATGATCCCACCGCGTACCCCGCCCCTGGGCTGAGGGTTAAAGGGGCCGCTTTGCGGCCCATTCGCGGGTAAACCCGCTCCCACAGGGACCCCACAGGTATTGAATACCGTGGGGTCCCTGTGGGAGCGGGTTTACCCGCGAATGGGCCTGGAAAAGCAAATCGCCTAATTCAACTTTATGTGTAAAAATACACAAAACGTTGATTTTGCGATCTGCCATGCCTATCACCCCAAGCGAAGAACGCCAGCTCACCCTCACCGTCCTCAAGGCCGCCATCCAGGCCCTGGGCAGCGTTGCCGCGCGCAACATGGAAATCCTCCTGCACGACCTCGACCACCCGGAACACTCCGTGGTGGCGATCGTCAACGGCCATCTTTCCGGGCGCAGCGTCGGTAGCCCAATCCTCGCCGCCCCGGAACAGGACCAGGGTTTCAAGGCACTGATGCAGGCCTCGGCCGATCAGCACGGCTGCGAGCCGGTGGTGCTGCCCGACTACCCCACCACGCTGAAGGGCCGCACACTGCGCAGCGCCACGGCCATCTTCCGTGACAGCAGCGGCCACCCCTTCGCCAGCCTCTGCGTCAACACCGACGTCACCGGCCTGGATGCAGCCATGAATTTTCTCCGGCAGTTCCAACCAACAGGGGCCGCACCTGCCGTCAGTGAACCCGCCGACATGGAACTGCTGATGAGCGAGATAATCCAGGCATCCCTGCAGCGCAGCGGCCAGGGGCGAATGAACAAGCAGGCCAAGGTAGAAGCCGTAAGAGTGATGCAGGAGCGCGGCCTGTTCATCGTCAAGGGCGGCGTGGAAAAGGCCGCCAGCGCCCTTGGTGTGACCCGCTACACCGTTTACAACTACCTCGAGCAACTGCGCGGAGCCAGCCAATGACCTTGCATATCCATACCCCCCTGATCGAGTCCCGCCCGCTGTCGCTGGCCGCGGACAGCAACGTCTGGCTCAAGCTCGAAGCCCTGCAGCCCTGCGGCTCGTTCAAGCTGCGCGGCGTGGGCCATGCCTGCGAGGTGCACCATGCCCGTGGCGCTCGGCATTTCGTGTCTTCCTCGGGCGGCAACGCCGGCCTGGCTGTAGCTTATGCCGGGCGCAAACTGGGCGTGCCAGTGACCGTGGTGGTACCCGAGACCACCACCGAGCGGGCCAAGGACCTGCTGCGCCTGGAGGGCGCCGAGGTGGTGGTGCATGGCAGCTCCTGGCAGGAGGCCAACGCCCTGGCGCAGAGCTTGGTCGGCCCGGATGACGCCTTCATCCACCCATTCGATGACCCGTTGCTGTGGGCCGGGCATGCCAGCCTGGTGGATGAAGTCGCCGAGACCGGCGTGAGGCCGGACGCCGTGGTGTTGTCGGTGGGCGGTGGCGGTTTGCTCAGTGGCGTGGTCGAGGGGCTACAGCGCAACGGCTGGGGCGATGTGCCGGTGCTGGCGGTGGAAACCGAGGGCGCGGCATCGCTGCATGCGGCCATGCAGGCGGGGCATTCGGTGGAGCTGGAACGTATTACCTCGGTGGCGACGTCGCTTGGGGCCAAGCGTGTGGCTGACCAGGCGCTGGTGTGCGTGAAGGAGCATCCGGTGCACAGCCATCTGGTCACTGACCGCGCTGCGCTGGAGGCGTGCGAGCGGTTCCTGCTGGACCATCGCGTGCTGGTGGAGCCAGCTTGTGGAGCAGCCTTGGCGTTGGCCTATGCACCGGGCGCCCTGGCGCAGTACCAGAATGTGCTGGTGGTGGTTTGTGGCGGGGCTACCGCCACGCTGGAGCAGATCCAGGCGTGGTTGCAGCAGGTGGATTGAGGTTACCTGTACCGGCCTCTTCGCGGGCTTGCCCGCTCCCACAGGAACCGCGCATTTTCTGAGCCTCGCGCTAATCCTGTGGAAGCGGGCAAGCCCGCGAACACCGGCGGAGCCGGTGCCATCCAATAAACACTCATCGGATTCTCCTTGCGGCACCCGGTTGCTGATTACGATAGTCACATGCCGCTGTTCTACTAAGCCCACCGCAACCGGAAAATTCCCGTCGCAACAGCGTCAACCACGACGAAATGCGTAGCCCACCCTTTCGGTCTGCGGCAAGTGAAGGCACAATGCGTGTCCTTTTTTTGGCCGGCCTGGCCGGGGGCCTTTAAATGATCAAGACGCCGTACTACCTCATCGATAAAACCAAGCTGCTGGGCAACATGGAGAAGATCGCCTACGTGCGCGAACACTCCGGCGCCAAGGCACTGCTCGCCCTCAAGTGCTTTGCCACCTGGTCAGTCTTCGACCTGATGCAACAGTACATGGACGGCACCACCTCTTCGTCGCTGTACGAGCTCAAGCTCGGCCGCCAGAAGTTCGCCGGCGAAACCCACGCCTACAGCGTGGCCTGGGCCGACGACGAGGTCGAGGAAATGCTCGAGAACTGCGACAAGATCATCTTCAACTCGATCGGCCAGCTGCAGCGCTTCGCCGAACAGTCCGAAGGCAAGGTCCGTGGCCTGCGCGTCAACCCGCAGGTCAGCAGCTCCGACTACCTGCTGGCAGACCCTGCCCGCCCGTTCAGCCGCCTGGGCGAATGGGACCCGGCCAAGGTCGAACAGGTGATCGAGCAGATCTCCGGCTTCATGTTCCACAACAACTGCGAGAACGGCGACTTCGGCCTGTTCGACAAGATGCTCACGCACATCGAAGAGCGCTTCGGCCACCTGCTGCACAAGGTCGAGTGGGTCAGCCTCGGTGGCGGCATCCACTTCACCGGTGAAGACTACGCGCTGGACGCCTTCTGCGCGCGCCTGAAAGCCTTCTCGGAAAAGTACGGCGTGCAGGTGTACCTGGAGCCGGGCGAAGCGGCCATCACCAACAGCGCCTCGCTGGAAGTGACCGTGCTCGACACCCTGTACAACGGCAAGCACCTGGCCGTGGTCGACAGCTCGATCGAAGCGCACATGCTCGACCTGCTGATCTACCGCCTCAACGCCAAGATGGCCCCCAACGACGGCGCGCACACCTACATGGTCTGCGGCAAGTCGTGCCTGGCCGGTGACATCTTCGGCGAATACCAATTCGATCGTCCGCTGGCCATCGGTGATCGCCTGTCGTTCGTCGACGCGGCGGGTTACACCATGGTCAAGAAAAACTGGTTCAACGGTCTGAAAATGCCATCCATCGTGGTCAAGCAACTCGACGGCAGCGTCGAAGTGGTGCGCGAGTTCGGTTTCGAAGACTACGTTTCCAGCCTGTCGTAAGACCGGCTTTCAGTAAGGAGCAAGGGATAAATTGAAGAAGAACGTTCTTATCATTGGTGCAGGAGGTGTCGCCAAGGTGGTGGCCCACAAGTGCGCGCAGCATAACGACGAACTGGGTCGTATCGCTATCGCGTCACGGAACATCTCCAAATGCCAGGCCATCATCGACAGCGTCAAGGCCAAGGGTAGCCTCAAGGTACCCGCCGACATCCAGGCCTTCTCGCTCAATGCCCTCGATGTCGAGGCTACCAAGGCGCTGATCCGCGAGACCGAATCGCAGATCGTGATCAACGTTGGTTCCGCCTTCCTCAACATGTCGGTGCTGCGTGCCTGCATCGATACCGGTGTCGCCTACCTGGACACCGCCATCCACGAAGAGCCGGGCAAGATCTGCGAGACCCCGCCGTGGTACGGCAACTACGAGTGGAAACACCTCGAAGAGTGCCAGGCAAAGAACATTACCGCCATTCTCGGCGTCGGCTTCGACCCGGGTGTGGTGAACAGCTACGCCAAGCTGGCGCAGCAACAGTATTTCGACAGCATTGACTCGATCGACATCCTCGACGTCAATGCCGGTTCGCATGGCAAATACTTCGCCACCAACTTCGACCCGGAAATCAACTTCCGTGAGTTCACCGGGCAAGTGTGGAGCTGGCAGAACAGCCAGTGGACCAGCAACACCATGTTCGAGGTCAAGCGTACGGACGACCTGCCGGTGGTGGGTTCGCAGAACCTGTACCTGACCGGCCACGATGAGGTTCACTCGATTTCGAAGAACCTCAACGTGCCGAACGTGCGTTTCTGGATGAGCTTCGGCGAGCACTACATCAACGTGTTCACCGTGCTGAAGAACCTGGGCCTGCTCTCCGAGCAACCGGTGAAAACCGCCGAAGGCCTGGAAGTGGTACCGCTGAAAGTAGTCAAGGCCGTGCTGCCGGACCCAGCCTCTCTGGCCCCGGGCTACACCGGCAAGACCTGCATCGGTGACCTGGTCAAGGGCACCAAGGATGGCCAGCCGCGCGAAGTGTTCATCTACAACGTGGCCGACCACGAAGAAGCCTACGCCGAGACCGACAGCCAGGGTATTTCCTACACCGCCGGTGTACCGCCAGTGGCTGCCGCCCTGCTGGTCGCCCGTGGCGAGTGGGATGCCAAGCGCATGGTCAACGTCGAGGAGCTGCCAGCCGAGCCGTTCCTCAAGGCACTGGACGTCATGGGCCTGCCGACCCGCGTCAAGGATGAAAAAGGCGATCGTCCTTGGGACGCTGAAGCCTAAGCAGCAAAGCAGAGGGGGCGCCATCAAGGCGCCCCCTCTGCTTTTGCAGGCCACGTGTAAGCCTAGATGCCCTGGCCAGAGGGCTTTGCCTGCTCAGCCAGCTTTTCCAGCAATACCTTGGCCAGCGCCTTGTCCGAGAACGGGTTCTGCCCGGTGATGAGTTCGCGGTCCACCACCACATTGGGTTGCCAGGCCTTGGCGTAGCCCATGTCGCCCCCTGCCATCGCCATGGCGTTGGCCGGGTAGAACAGCAGCCGCTGGTCCTTGAGCGAACCTTCGAATACCTGCTCCTCCGGGTCGGAGAAAATGGTCATCTTGTAACCCTTGTACAACCAGTCGGTGGCTGCCGGCTTTTCACCACGCGCCAGCGCCGACTGGTAGCTGGCCGGGTCCTGCTGGGCCGAGAGCAAGGCGATGGGGCCGTGGCAGATCGCGGCTGTAGGCTTGCCGGCTTGATGGAAATGCCGCAGCAAGGCGCCCACGTCCGGGTTGTTGGCCAGGTCGATCAACGGCGCATGGCCGCCGGGGATGAACAGCCCGGCATAGCGCCCTAGGTCACCTGCCAGTACTTCTTTCACCGACAGGGTATCGTCAATGCCCGGCAGGCCTTGCACGACCTTCTCGATCCGGCGCATCTCCACCGCATCGCCGGCAAAGTAGCTCGGGTCGATCGAACGCTGGTCGACACTCGGGGCATTACCCTTGGGGGTAACCAGCACCAGCTTGTAGCCAGCCTTGAGCAACTGGTCGGCAGGCACGCCGAATTCGTTCAGGTAGTAGCCGGTGGCGTAGCGCTTGCCGTCCTGCAGGGGCAGCTGGTGCTCGCTGGACAACAGCACCAGCACCTCTCCCTTGGGCGCAGCGTGGGCGCCGGTGGCAAGCAGGGTGCTGGCAACAGCCAGGGCAAGCCGGGACATCTTGGTCATGCAACAATCTCCTGATCAGGCAAATAGAGCTGTCCGCTCATGTTGGCGGGGATGCGTTCATGCTAACGGCGAGGCTATGATTCGATAATTCGAAAGCTCTCATGCCTGTGATCCAGAAAATGAATATATCCAGCAAGGACTTCAACCTGCTGTACCTGTTCCATGTGCTGTACCAGGAACGCAACGCCACCCTCGCCGCCCAGCGCATGGCGCTGAGCCAGCCCGCGCTCAGCCACAAGCTCAACAAGCTGCGCCATCAGTTTGGCGACCCGCTGTTCGTGCGCGCGCCCAGGGGCCTGACCCCGACGCCACGCGCCCACGAACTGGCGCCTGAGGTAGAACGCCTGGTAGTGGGCCTGGAAGGTTTTTATGAGCGCTGCGAAGGGCAGGACTTCCTCGCCCGCCCTGCCCGACTGCACCTGTACAGCACCGATTATGTGGAGCAGACCCTGTTGCCCAGGCTGCTGCCGATCCTGCGTAGCCAGGCACCGAACCTGACGCTGGTCACCTGCAACACCCGCGGTCTGCTGCCTCGCGAAGAATTGGAGAAAGGCACCTGTGACCTGGCCGTTGCCGGGTTCTACACCGACCTGCCGGAAACCTTCCACCAACAGCGCCTGCTCAGTGAACACTTGGTAGTGCTGGCCTCGCGCAGCCATCCAGGCCTGGAAAACGGCCTGGACCTCGATACCTTCCTTGCCAGCGACCACCTGCTTACCACCCTCACCGGCGACCTCGATGGCCTGGTCGACCGCGCCTTGCGCAGCCAGGGCATGCAACGGCGGGTCGTGGCTGGCCTGTCGAGTTTCCTGGCCCCCATGCGCCTGCTGCGCGGCACCGATCTGCTGCTCACCTGCCTGCGCTCGCTGGCCACCGAAGCCGTCGAACGTGACGACGACCTGCTCATGTACCCGCTGCCGCTGACATTGCCAGCGATCGAGGTGATGCAGATCTGGCACGAACGCACCCACGCCGACCCCTTGCGCCGCTGGTTTCGCCAACAGCTGTGGAACGTCGCCCAAGAGGCAGCCGCCTGCGCGAGTAACAATTTCTAAACAACGATGTGACATTTTTTTTCAGCTTTCTCGCCAAGGAGCTGTCAGATGAAGGTCACGGTTTTCGGTACCGGCTATGTCGGCCTCACCCAGGCAGTGTGCCTGGCCCAGGTGGGCCATTCGGTGTTGTGCATGGATGTCGACGCCGAGCGGGTCGCCAGCCTCAATGCAGGCCATTGCCCGATCTTCGAGCCCGGCCTTGCGCCGATGCTGGAGAAGAACCTGGCCTGCGGTCGCCTTCGCTTCACCACCGACGCCAGCGAAGCGGCCAACTACGCAAAGGTGCAGTTCATTGCCGTCGGCACCCCGCCTCAGGCCGATGGCAGCGCCGACCTGAAGCACGTGTTCGCCGTGGTCGACAGCATCCTCGAACATGCCGATGGCCCCAAGCTGATCGTCAACAAATCCACCGCGCCGGTTGGTACGGTGCACCGCATCAAGGCGCGCATCGCCCAGGCCGTGGCCGATACCAGCCGCTTGCGCGTCGTCAGCAACCCCGAGTTCCTCAAGGAGGGCTCGGCGGTGGATGACTGCATGCGCCCGGAGCGCATCATCATCGGTGGCGCGGAGCCCGCCGAAGTAGAGCTGCTGCGCGAGCTGTACCTGCCGTTCAGCCGCAACCGCGAAAAACTGATGGTGATGGACGCGCGCAGCGCCGAGCTGACCAAGTACGCGGCCAACTGCATGCTGGCGACCAAGATCTCGTTCATCAACGAAATCGCCAACCTGGCCGAGCATCTGGGCGCCGACATCGAACTGGTGCGCCGCGGCATCGGCTCGGACCCGCGCATCGGCTACGACTTCATCTATGCCGGCTGCGGCTTTGGCGGCTCATGCTTCCCCAAGGACCTGCAAGCCCTGCGCCGCAGCGCCGAGGCCGAGGGCTTCGAACCACAGTTGCTGCGTGCGGTGGAATCGGTCAACGAGCAGCAAAAGAACCGGCTGTTCGGCAAGATCCAACGCCACTACCCACGCGGCCTGCGAGGCAAGGTCTTCGCCGTGTGGGGATTGTCGTTCAAGCCCAATACCAACGACATTCGCGAGGCCTCCAGCCGAGTCCTGCTGGAAGCGCTGTGGGCCGCCGGCGCACGGGTGCAGGCCCATGACCCGCAGGCCATGGAGGAAATCCAGCGGCACTATGGCGCCCGCGCCGACCTGCAACTGGTACCGTGCAAGGACGACGCGCTGCGCGGCGCCGATGCCCTGGTGATCGTCACCGAATGGCAGGAATACCGCGTGCTCAACCTGGACAAGGTGCCGCAACAACTGGCCGACCGGGTGGTGTTCGACGGGCGCAACCTGTTCGAACCCGAGCACATGGCCGCCGCCGGCCTGACCTACTACGGCATCGGCCGCGGCCAGGTGCAGCCAGCATGCCCGAACTGATTACCGGCGTGGCCGGCTTCACCGGCGACCACATTGCACGGTGCCTGTGCGAAGCAGGCATCGAGGTGGTCGCCGCATGGTACTTTGCTACGGCGTAACGGCGCCCTCGGGAGGATTCAGTTGCAACACCTCGTTGGTGTATGCCCACTCCTTCTGCACCTGGTCCGGGTGGTCGTTAAGGCGGATGCCGTAGGACGGGATGATCTGCCTGATCTTCGCCTGCCACTGCGGCGATGCCATCTTGTCCTTGAACACCTTGCTCAGCACATCGAGCATGATCGGCGGCGCGGTCGAGGCGCCAGGCGAGGCACCCAGCAATCCTGCAATGCTGCCATCCTTGGACGTCACCACTTCAGTGCCGAGCTTGAGCACACCACCCAATGCTTCGTCCTTCTTGATGATCTGCACCCGCTGGCCCGCCTGCCACAGCCGCCAGTCCTCTTTCTTCGCCTCGGGGAAGTAGGTGCGCAACGCTTCGAAACGGTCATCGTCAGATTGCAGCACCTGGCCGATCAGGTACTGCACCAGGTCGAACTCGCGCACCCCGACTCTTACCATCGGCCAGGCATTGTGCACACTGGCGCTGGCGAACAGGTCAAGCAGCGAGCCCTGCTTGAGGAACTTGGTCGAGAAGGTGGCGAACGGCCCGAACAGGATCATGCGCTTGCCATCGAGCACACGGGTGTCCAGGTGCGGCACCGACATCGGTGGTGCGCCCGTGGCGGCGATACCGTAGGCCTTGGCCATGTGACGCAGGGCGATGGCCGGGTTGTCGGTGACCAGGAACGAACCACCGACCGGGAA
Source organism: Pseudomonas sp. PNPG3 (assembly GCF_023093815.1). Classification (NCBI taxonomy): domain Bacteria; kingdom Pseudomonadati; phylum Pseudomonadota; class Gammaproteobacteria; order Pseudomonadales; family Pseudomonadaceae; genus Pseudomonas; species Pseudomonas sp. PNPG3. The sequence goes on along the minus strand of NZ_JALLKV010000002.1, from coordinate 160,933 downwards.
ACCGGCATAGTCCTTGGCCTCCTCGATACCCGACTTCTGCAGCAGTGGCAGCGCTGCACCACCTGCGCCGATGAACAGGAACCTGGCGTCGGTGGCCGCGTTGCTGCCGTCTTTGAGGTTTTTGTATTCGACATGCCAGGAGCCGTCGTCGTTGCGGGTGATCGCCTGCACTTCGGTCGACAGCTTGAGGTCGAAGTTCGGCCGGGTCTGCAGATAGCCCACGTATTGCCGGGTGATCTCGCCAAAGTTGACGTCGGTGCCGATCGGCGTCCAGGTCACGGCCAGTTTCTGGTTGGGGTCGCGGCCCTCCATCATCAACGGTACCCACTTGCGAATCTGCTCGTGGTCCTCGGAGTACTGCATGGGCTTGAACAACGGGCTGGCCTGCAGCGCCTCGTAGCGCTTCTTCAGGAAGCGAATGTTGTCGTCGCCCCAGACGAAGCTCATGTGCGGAGTAGTGTTGATGAATGAATGCGGGTTCTTCAGCACGCCCTGTTTGACCTGCCAGGCGAGGAACTGACGGGTGACCTGGAACGACTCGTTGATCTCCACCGCCTTGCTTATATCGACCTTGCCGTCCTTCTCCGGGGTGTAGTTCAGTTCGGCCAGGGCCGAGTGGCCGGTACCAGCGTTGTTCCAGCCGTTGGAGCTTTCTTCGGCGACCTTGTCCAGGCGCTCGACCATTTCCATCGACCAACCCGGCTCCAGCTCATTGAGCCAGACGGCCAGGGTTGAACTCATGATGCCGCCGCCCACCAGCATGACATCGACTCTTCTGGTTTCCGCGGCCTGGGCATCGAGCATGCCGAATGCCAAGGCCAGCCCGGTCAGCGCCAGTACCGGCTTGATGGTGATCCTCATAACCTCCCCCTTGCCTCGTTGCTATCCGTAAGTCAGCCACAAGCTTAGATGACGGATTTGGTCGGGCGTGGCTGGTGCACAATCACTTGCAATCCGTCACGCCTCAAAATACTGTATGAATATTCAGTATCACAGGTCAGCCCCATGCAACTCATCGCCAAACTCGGCATCCTTGCCGATGCTGCCAAGTACGACGCATCCTGCGCCAGCAGCGGCGCGCCCAAACGCAACTCGCGCGGGGCTGATGGGCTGGGTGCTACCAATGGCATGGGCATCTGTCACAGCTACACCCCTGATGGGCGCTGCGTATCGCTGCTCAAGGTGCTGCTGACCAACTTTTGCCTCTACGACTGCCAGTACTGCGTCAACCGCCGATCCAGCAACGTGCCACGCGCACGCTTCAGCCCCGAGGAAGTGGTCCGGCTGACCCTGGACTTCTACCGGCGCAACTGCATAAGCGGCCTGTTCCTCAGCTCCGGCATCATCCGTTCGGCGGACTACACCATGGAGCAGCTGGTCCGTGTGGCGCGGCTGTTGCGCGAAGAGCACGACTTCCGTGGCTACATCCACCTCAAGACCATCCCCGATGCCGACCCGTTGCTGATCGAGGAGGCCGGGCGCCTGGCAGACCGGCTCAGCGTCAACATCGAGCTGCCGACCGACGCCAGCCTGAAACGCCTGGCACCGGAAAAACAGGCGCACACCATTCGCCAGGCCATGGGCGTGATCCACCAGGGCCAGCAAGCTGTGGCCCACGAACCCAAGGCGCCGCGCTTTACCCCGGCCGGGCAAAGCACCCAGGTGATCGTCGGGGCCGACAGCACCGACGACAGCACACTGCTGCGCAATGCCGAATCGCTGTACCAAGGCTACGGCCTCAAGCGTGTGTACTACTCCGCCTTCAGCCCCATCCCTGACAGCCCCGGCAGCGTCCCCCTGGCCGCACCACCGCTGCTGCGCGAGCACCGTCTGTACCAGGCTGACTTCCTGTTGCGTGGCTATGGCTACAAGGCCGGCGAGCTGCTGGGCCAGAGCGGCAATCTGGCACTGGACATCGACCCCAAGCTGGCCTGGGCGCTGGCCAACCGCGACGTGTTCCCGCTGGATGTGAACCGTGCCGAGCCGGCGCTACTGGCGCGCATCCCCGGCATCGGCCTGCGCAGCGTGCAGCGCCTGGTAGCCCTGCGACGCGAACGGCGCATTCGCTACGATGACCTGATCCAGTTGCGCTGCGTGCTGGACAAGGCGCGGCCATTCATTGTCACCAGCGACTACCGCCCGCCCCAGGCCGAACTGCGCAGCGGCCTGCTGAGGGCGCGCTTGCGTGAGCCGCAGGCCCCGGTGCAGATGGGCTTATGGGGATGATCGCGCTCGATTGCGACGGCCTGTTCGCCACCTGGCGTGACCAGGCCCGGGTGTTGTTGGGGCATGGCATCGACCCGTCGGAGGTCACCTGGGCGCAAGGGCCGGTGGCTGATTTGCTGGCCGTACCGACAGCGCTGCCGGAAGGCTCCGGTCCCTTTCGCGCCAAAGTGCCTGCGGCGCTGCTCGGCCAGCTGGAACAGGCGGCCCGCTACCGTGGCGAGCACCGCTGGAACCTGCTTTACGAGGTACTTTGGCGGGTGGCCCATGGCGACCGCACTGCAATGCTGCCGGGTGACCGATTGGGCAGTGAGCTGCATAGACGGATCAAGCAGGTCAATCGCGAAGCACACCACCTGCATGCGTTTGTACGCTTCGTGCCACTACCCGAAGTATTGGCTGAACAGCTGCAACTCGACCTGGTGGCCTACCACGAGCCGGCGCATGACATTCTGGAAAGCGCCAGTGGGCATTTCGCCGACCGCCTGGGGCGTTTGCGCTGGATGATTGCCACGGCCCACGACGGCATACGCTTCGATGGCCAGGCATTCGACTACCAGCGACAGTGCCCCGAACCCTGGCGCCAATGGGCCCGCAACGCCGAAGACCCTGGTGCCGAATTATGGCGCACCTACTATCGTCATACCTTCAACCCCGCCCGCCTCAACCCCGACGCCTTGCGCTTGCACATGCCCGGGCGGTTCTGGCGTCATTTGCCGGAGGGCATGCTGATTCCGCAGCTCGAAGGCCTGGCTCGGCAAGGCAAGCAACGGGACGGCCAAGCACTGGAGGTCGCCTCTCAGGCTGGCAAACAAATCAGCAAGCCCATACGGTAGTTGCGTATTCGCAAACCTTGATCAGTGGGAGTTTCTTCGCGGGCATGCCCGCTCCCACAGGTATTGCACAGTTCTCGAAGTGTGTAGAGATCCGGTGGGAGCGGGCGCGCCCGCGAAACAGCCAAAAGCAATCTCAAGCCGAACGATCAGCCGCCACAGCCGTCATAACCTGAGCCGCTGCCGACACGCAAAGAGGACGCGAAATGACCCAACCCGACCCGTCATACGTCAAATGGCTCGAAGACCGCGCCATGCTCAAGGCCTCCCAGCAACGCACCCACTTGTACTCGGGCCAGTCGCGCCTGTGGCAACAGCCCTACGCCGAAGCGCAGCCCCGCCGCGCCACTGAAATCGCTTCGGTCTGGCTGACCGTCTACCCCGATGCCATCATCGCCCCCGAAGGTTGTTCGGTGCTTGGCGCCTTGGGCCACGAGGCGCTGTGGAAGCGTTTGTCGGAGATCGGCATTCAGGGCCTGCACACCGGCCCGATCAAGTTGTCCGGCGGCATTCGTGGCCGTGAACTCACCCCCAGCGTGGACGGCAACTTCGACCGCATCAGTTTCGACATCGATCCGCTGTACGGCAGCGAGCAGGAGCTGATCCAGATGAGCCGCATGGCCGCCGCGCACAACGCCGTGACCATCGACGACCTGATCCCCTCGCACACGGGCAAGGGCGCCGACTTTCGCCTGGCCGAGCTGGCCTACGGTCCCTATCCGGGGCTGTACCACATGGTCGAAATCCGCGAGGAAGACTGGCCGCTGCTGCCCGAAGTGCCTGCCGGGCGCGACGCGGTCAATCTGCTGCCGGCCCAGTGCGACGAGCTCAAGGCCCGCCATTACATCGTCGGCCAGCTGCAACGGGTTATCTTCTTCGAACCAGGTGTGAAGGAAACCGACTGGAGCGCCACGCCGCCGGTGACCGGTGTAGATGGCAAGACCCGGCGCTGGGTGTACCTGCACTACTTCAAGGAAGGCCAGCCATCGCTGAACTGGCTGGACCCGACCTTCGCCGCCCAGCAGATGATCATTGGCGATGCCCTGCACGCCCTGGACTGCCTGGGTGCACGTGGCCTGCGCCTGGATGCCAACGGTTTTCTCGGTGTGGAGACCCGCGCCAGCGGCACTGCCTGGTCGGAAAGCCACCCTCTGTCGATCGTCGGCAACCAACTGATTGGCGGCATGATCCGCAAGGCCGGCGGTTTCAGCTTCCAGGAACTGAACCTGACCCTCGACGACATCGCGCAGATGTCCAGGGGTGGTGCCGACCTGTCCTACGATTTCATTACCCGGCCGGCCTACCAGCATGCGCTGCTGACCGGCGACACCGAGTTCCTGCGCCTGATGCTCAAGGAGATGCATGCTTTCGGCATCGACCCGGCCTCGCTGATCCATGCCTTGCAGAACCACGACGAGCTGACCGTGGAGCTGGTGCATTTCTGGACCCTGCATGCCCACGACATGTACCTGTACAAAGGCCAGACCTTGCCTGGCGGCATCCTGCGCGAGCACATCCGCGAAGAGATCTACGAACGGCTGTCGGGCGAGCATGCGCCATACAACCTGCGCTTCGTCACCAATGGCATAGCCTGTACCACGGCCAGCCTGATCGCTGCCGCGCTGGGTATCCGCGACCTTGGGCAGATCGGGGTGGCAGAAATCGAGCTGATCCAGAAGGTGCACCTGCTGCTGGTCATGTACAACGCCATGCAGCCGGGTGTGGTGGCGCTGTCCGGCTGGGACCTGGTAGGCGCCCTGCCCTTGCCCGGCGAAGCGGTCGCCCAGCGGATGCTGGATGGCGATACCCGCTGGATTCACCGCGGCGGCTACGACCTGGCCGGGCTGGAGCCGCAGGCCCAGACGTCTGTGCGTGGCATGCCCCGAGCCCGGGCGCTTTATGGCAGCCTGGACAGCCAGCTGGAGAACGGCGATTCGTTTGCCTGCAAGGTGAAGAAGCTGCTGGCGGTGCGCCAGGCTTATGGCATTGCCACCAGCCGCCAGGTGCTGGTGCCCGAAGTCAGCAGCCCCGGCTTGCTGGTGATGGTGCATGAGCTGCCGGCCGGGCGTGGCATCCAGATCAGTGCGCTGAACTTCGGCCAGGAAGTGATTGCCGAGGAGCTGCAACTGACCGGGTTCACGCCGGGGCCGGTGGTGGACATGATCAATGAAACGGTCGAAGGGGATTTGACCGAGGATGGGCGGCTGATGGTGAACCTGGACCCGTATGAGGCGCTGTGCCTGCGGATCGTCAACAGCAGCGGCCATGTCTGAATTGTATTTGCCCCATTGCCTTCGCCGGTGAAGCTCTGAACGGCAGCCACGCGATTCCTGTGGGAGCGGGTTCACCCGCGAACACCGGCGCAGCCGGTGCCATCCACCGCATCGCCTACTTCGCGGGCATGCCCGCTCCCACAGGGGCCCCACCAGCTGAGGAATGCACCATACCTGTGGGAGCGGGCGCGCCCGCGAACACCGGCGCAGCCGGTGCCATCCACCGCATCGCCTGCTTCGCGGGCATGCCCGCTCCCACAGGGGCCCCACCACCTGAAGGAATGCGCCATACCTGTAGGAGCGGGTTTACCCGCGAACACCGGCGCAGCCGGTGCCATCCACCGCGTCGCCTGCTTCGCGGGTGAACCCACTCCCACAGGGTCACTTCCAGGTGACAAAGTGCGCCGTGCCTGTGGGTTTCCAGTGTCCAGACCAATGGCTGGCTTGCTTTTACCGCTCCACGGGCATAGCGTTCGGAGGTTTTCTTTTCCGTGCCCAGGAGCAACTCCATGTACACCGGCATCGTCCAGGCCGTCCGCCCTCTGCTTGATGTGACCACCTACCCGGGCCACAACCAGTTCACCATCGACCTCACCCCCGAACTGCTCGACGAGCTGAAGATCGGCGCCAGCGTCAGTGTCGAAGGCACCTGTCTGTCGGTCACCGAGATCAACGGCACCCAGGTCAGGTTCGACGCCATGACCGCCACCCTCGAGCGCACCAACCTGCGCAACTTCAAGGCCGGCCAGGGCGTCAACATCGAACGCTCGGCGAAGATGAACGCCGAAGTCGGCGGCCACCTGATGGCCGGCCACATCGCCACCACCGCCGAAATCGTCGAGCTGTCGATCAAGGAAACCGGCGCCTTCATCAAGTTCCGCATGCCAGCGGAATGGGGCAAGTACGTATTCCCGCGCGGTTTTATCGGGGTCAACGGCTGCAGCCTGACCGTAGCCGATGTCGAGAACAACGTGATCACCATCAACCTGATCCCGGAAACCCTGCGCCAGACCACCTTTGCCAGCTACAAGGCCGGCGAACTGCTCAACATCGAAGTGGACCACCAGACAATGGTGCTGGTCGATGTAGTGGAGCGCACGATCAAGAGCACCCTGGCCCGCGAAATGCCTCGCTGAGTTCCCGAGGATGCTGCCCAACACCCTCCCCGCGCGCACTGCCAAGCGGCTGCGCCTGCAGATTCTGCGTGGTCGTGTCGGCCTCGGCCTGGTCGCCGGCCTGTCCGTACTGGCCGGCATGACCGATGCCATCGGCCTGCTGGCGCTGGGCGACTTCGTGTCATTCATGAGTGGCAACACCACGCGTCTGGCCGTCGCCATCAGCGATGCGGACCTGGCCCTGGTGCTGCGCCTGAGTGCTGCAGTGCTGAGCTTCGTCATCGGCAACGCCCTGGGCGTGCTGCTGGCGCGCGCGTTCCGCCGTCGGGCCTGGCCGGTGCTGCTGGTGGTCGCCGCCCTGCTGGGCTTTGCAGCCGCATGGCCCTTGGCAGCGACCTTGCCCGCGCTGCTCGCCGCCACACTGGCCATGGGCATGATCAACGCCGTGGTCGAACAGGTGAACGGCCTGCCCATCGGCCTGACCTACGTCACCGGTGCCCTGTCACGCTTCGGTCGTGGGCTGGGGCGCTGGCTGCTGGGCGAGCGGCGCAATGGCTGGCGGGTGCAACTGGTGCCTTGGGCCGGCATGCTGCTGGGCGCCGCGCTGGGGGCCTGGCTGCAGCACCACCTGGGCCTGCAGGCGCTAGCCGGCAGCTGCTCGCTGGCCTGCGTGCTGGCCCTGGTGTCGCGGTTCATTCCACGGACGTGGCAGCGTGGCTACATGCCACACTGATCACTCGATGCGCGGGTGCTGCTGCACCAGCAACTTGCGCTTGGCCTCCAGTTCGGCAATCTGCGCATCGATGTCCTCTATCCTTTGCTCGATGTTGTCGTGGTGCTCCTGCAGCAGCTCACGCGCTTCCTCGATATCCGATGCTGCCGGTGCCGCGCCGCGCAGCGGCTTGTTGGCGGTTTCCTTCATGGTCAGGCCGGTGACCAGCCCCACGGCGGCGATCACCATCAGGTAATAGGCCGGCATGTACAGGTTGCCAGTACTTTCCACCAGCCAGGCGGCGATGGTCGGGGTGAGGCCGGCGATCAGCACCGAGATGTTGAAGGCGCTGGCGAGGGCGCTGTAGCGGATATGCGTGGGGAACATTGCCGGTAGCGTCGAGGCCATCACGCCGATGAAGAAGTTCAGCAGCACGGCAATGATCAGCAGCCCGGCAAAGATCACCCCCAGTACGCCGCTGTTGATGAGCATGAATGCCGGAATGGCCAGCGCAAACAGGCCGACGCTGCCGACGATGATGAACGGTCGGCGGCCGAACTTGTCGCTGAGCAGCCCGATCATCGGTTGCACGAACAGCATGCCGACCATGATCGCGATGATGATCAGCACGCCATGGTCTTCGCTGTAGTGCAGGTTGTGCGACAGGTAGCTGGGCATGTACGTGAGCAGCATGTAGTAGGTGACGTTGGTGGCGATCACTACACCGATACAGGTCACCAGGCTGCGCCAGTGTTGGGTGGCGACCTCCTTGAAGGACACCTTGGGCCCGGACGCCAGGCCTTCGCGGTCGCCCTGCTCCAGTTTGTCGACATGCTGCTGGAAAGCCGGCGTTTCCTCCAGAGCATGGCGCAGGTACAGGCCGATGATGCCCAGCGGCAAGGCGAGGAAGAACGGCAGGCGCCAACCCCATTCGAGGAACTTTTCCTCACCCAGCACCGTAGAGATCAACACCACCACACCGGCACCCAGCACGAACCCGGCAATCGAGCCGAAGTCCAGCCAACTGCCGAGAAAACCCCGTTTTCGGTCCGGGGCATATTCGGCGACGAAGATCGACGCGCCGGTGTACTCGCCCCCCACCGAGAAGCCCTGGGCCATCTTGGCCAGCAGCAACAGGATCGGCGCCCAGATACCGATGCTGGCATAGGACGGTATCAGGCCGATGGCAAAGGTGCTGAGCGACATGATCACGATGGTCGCAGCGAGGATTTTCTGCCGCCCGAACCGGTCGCCCAAGGCGCCGAAGAACAGCCCGCCCAGAGGCCTGATCAGAAACGGCACCGAGAACGTGGCCAACGCCGCGATCATCTGCACGCTGGGGTCGGCATTGGGGAAGAAAACCTTGCCCAGGGCGTAGGCGACGAAGCCGTAGACGCCGAAGTCGAACCACTCCATGGCATTGCCCAGTGCCGCCGCGGTGATTGCCTTGCGCATCTTGCCGTCGTCGACGATGGTGATGTCCTTCAGGCCGATTGGCTGGATGCTTTTCTTGCGAGGTTTCATGTCCGTATCCCTGTCGATGAATGCTCTAAGGGATGAGATACGACGGGACACTAAATAATTCAGCGCTTACGGGTTTTTTGTGTTTCTCCTCTTCGGTTGCTGCACAGGCAAAGAAAAGCCGCTGCGATGGCAGCGGCTTGCATGGGCAACGGCTCGCGGTCAGATGCCTTCGCGGGCCAGGTCCATGGCGAAGTAGGTGAGGATCAGGTCGGCACCGGCACGCTTGATCGCGCCAATGCTTTCACGCACCACCCGGCCTTCATCGATGGCGCCAGCCAGGCCACCGAACTTGATCATCGCGTACTCGCCGCTCACCTGGTACGCCGCCAGCGGCAGGCGCGAGGCGGCACGGATATCGGCGATCACGTCGAGGTAGGCACCGGCCGGCTTGACCATCAGTACATCGGCGCCTTCCTGCTCGTCGAGCAGCGACTCGCGCACGGCTTCGCGGCGGTTCATCGGGTTCATCTGGTAGCTCTTGCGATCGCCCTTCAGCGCGGTACCACCGGCTTCACGGAACGGGCCGTACAGCGACGAGGCGAACTTGGTGGAATAGGCCATGATCGCGGTGTCGTGGAAGCCGGCACCATCCAGCGCGCTGCGGATGGCCTGGACCTGGCCGTCCATCGCCGCCGACGGGGCAATGAAATCGGCACCTGCAGCAGCGGCGATGACCGCCTGCTTGCCCAGGTTGGCCAGGGTGGCGTCGTTGCCCACACCGTGGTCGTGCAGTACGCCGCAGTGGCCGTGGCTGGTGTATTCGCAGAAGCAGGTGTCGGACATCACCACCATTTCCGGCACGGTGTCCTTGCAGATGCGTGACATGCGCGCGACCAGGCCGTTTTCGTTCCAGGTGTCGCTGCCGACGGCGTCCAGGTTGTGCGAAACGCCAAAGGTCATCACCGACTTGATACCAGCGCGGGCATAGCGCTCGATTTCCTGGGCCAGCAGCTTCTCGGGGATGCGGTTGACGCCCGGCATGCTGGTGATCGGCACGAAGTCATCGATACCCTCTTCGACGAAGATCGGCAGGATCAGGTCTTCAAGGCGGAACTCGGTTTCCTGGAAGATCGTGCGCAGGGACTCGTTCTGGCGCAGGCGGCGTGGACGAACGGACGGGAATTGGTTGGACATGACAGCTCCAGGGAATTTGAACGGCGTATACCTTATGCCTGTCGCGCGCCAGTGAAAAGGCCGGATGACGAGATATTGTCTTGCGTCAAAGGCAATGGCTGCATTTTTCCTGTGCCGGCCTCTTCGCGGGTAAACCCGCTCCCACGGGATTCGCGCTGTACTTGTGGGAGCGGGTTTACCCGCGAAGAGGCCAGTGCAGGCAACCTATTACTGCAGCCAGGGCGGCGCAGGCTCCTCTGCCCTGGCCACACCGGCCTCAGCCTCGGCCCGCGCGGCTCGCCGGCGCGCATCATCCAGCCGGGCCGCATCGATCTCGCGCATCACCCCGGCCACGTCAGCCGCATGTTCGTCATCCTCGAACAACCCCGTCAGTGGGCTGTCCGGGCGCAGTTCGCCCGCCTCGTACAAGGCCCACATTTCCTGCGCATACCGGGTACTTTTCAGCTCCGGCGCAAAGCGCCCGAAATAATGGGCCATGTTGGCCACATCGCGCTGCAGCATGCTGAAGGCATGGTTGTTGGCCGCTGCATCCACCGCTTGCGGCAAGTCGATGATCACCGGCCCGTCCGGGCCAAGCAGCACGTTGAACTCCGACAGGTCGCCGTGCACCAGCCCGGCACACAGCATCAGCACGATCTGGCGAATGACGAAGGCATGGTACGCCCGGGCTTCCTCGGCTTCGAGGTGTACGTCGTTCAGGCGCGGGGCCGCGTCACCGTCGGCATCGGTCACCAGCTCCATCAACAGCACGCCGTCCTGAAAATCGTAGGGCCTGGGAACCCTCACGCCAGCGCCGGCCAGGCGGAACAGCGCCGCCACTTCGGCGTTCTGCCAGGCGTCTTCGGCTTCCTTGCGGCCGTACTTGCTGCCCTTGGCCATGGCCCGGGCCTGACGGCTGTTGCGAACCTTGCGGCCCTCCTGGTACTCGGCAGCCTGGCGGAAACTGCGCTTGTTGGCTTCTTTATAAACCTTGGCGCAGCGCACCTGGCTGCCACAGCGCACCACATACACGGCGGCTTCCTTGCCACTCATCAACGGCCGCAGTACTTCGTCGACCAGGCCGTCTTCGATCAGGGGTTCGATTCTTTTGGGTGTCTTCATCAGGCTGCGTTCGGGGTCCTGGCTGTGATGGCGGACATCCTCTCACAGCCTGATGCGACTTGCTCGTCTGTCTTCAGGCCGAGCGACTCAAGCGCCCTGCCCTACGCTGCCAACCACCGCCTCGCGCGCCCGGCGCCGTGTGACCAGAAGGCCCGAACACACCACCAGTACCGCCAGCACCATGGTCGATACCACTTCCAGACGGTGATCCGGGCGGAACAGCATCAGTACCAGCACGCCGCTGATGAACAGGATCACGCCCCAGGTCAGCCATGGGAACAGCCACATGCGGTAGCCCAACGTCTTGCCCTGTGCAGTCAGGCGCTGACGCAGGCGCAGCTGGGAAACGGCGATCACCAGATACACCAGCAGGGCAATGGCGCCGGAGCTTGCCATGAGGAAGCCGAACACCTTGGCCGGGACCAGGTAATTGGCAATCACCGCCAGGAAAGCTGCGCCTGTGGACAGCAGCACAGCCACCACAGGGGTGCCGCTGCGGCTGGTCACCTGGGCACAGGCCGGCGCATCACCGCGGCGGCTCAGCGAGTAGACCATGCGCGAAGCGGTATACAGCGACGAGTTGAGGCAACTGGTCACCGACGTCAGCACCACGAAGTCGATGATGGCCTTGGCATTCGGCACGCCCAGGGTGTCCAGCACCGTGACATAGGACCCTTCGGTGGCCAGGCGCGGGTCAGTCCACGGCACCAGCGCGATGACGATGAAGATCGACAGGATATAGAACAGCGTGATCCGCCAGATCACCGAGTTGGTGGCCTTGGAAATATGCTTGCCCGCTTCATCCGATTCGGCTGCGGCAATGGTCACCACTTCGGCGCCGAGGAACGAGAACATGGTAATCAGCATGGCGCTCAGCACCGCACCAAAACCGTTGGGCATGAAGCCGCCACTGTCCCACAGGCGGGACACGCCGCTGACACCGGAGCCTGGCAGCAGGCCGAAGATGGCGCATACCCCCAGCGCGATGAAGCCGACAATGGCCACCACCTTGACCAACGCCAGCCAGAACTCGAACTCACCGTAGTTCTTCACGCTGAACAGGTTGGTGGCGGTCAGCAACAGGGTAATCACCAACGACAAGACCCAGATCTCCAGCTGCGGGACCCAGGAGTTGATGATGGTGGCGGCGATATTGGCCTCGATGGGGATGATCAGTACCCAGAACCACCAATACAGCCAGCCGATGGTGTAGCCGGCCCACTTGCCGATGGCGAGGTCGGCATAGGTAGAGAACGAACCGGTGTCCGGTGAAGCAACGGCCATTTCGGCCAGCATGCGCATCACCAGCACCACCAGCGCGCCGGCCAGGATATAGGCCAGGATGGTGGCGGGCCCTGCCTCGGCAATCGCACGGCCGGAGCCGACGAACAGGCCGGCACCGATCACGCCGGCAATGGACAGCATGGTGACATGCCGGGATTTCAATCCATGACTCAAATTGTTCTTGTGGGTTTGCATGGCGCTACCTTGTTGTTTTTGTCATGCCCACGCTGGGGCCGCCGGCTTGCACGTCACCGACGCAGGCGCGAAAAAGCCCGCCCTGCCCCAGATGGTGAGTAGGGCAGTACGGGTTGAGGAAAACGAAACCGCAGGGCGTATTACGGGTAGGTCAGCCGGCAGCCCGCTGACGAGGCGCCAGGTCGGCCTTGGGGAAACTGCCGCCCTGGCGACCGACCTGCTCGCATACCTTGTCGACGATGTATGCGCCGATCGGGATGGCGGAGGTGGCGGCCGGCGACGGTGCGTTGCACACGTTGACGCTGCGAGCGGTGTTGACGAACAGGAAGTCGTCGATCAGCTTGCCGTCACGCGATACGGCCTGGGCACGCACACCGGCCGGATAAGGCGTGAGGTCGGCCTTGGTGATGCTCGGGCAGTATTTCTGGACCTGCTTGAGGTAGCCACCCTTGAACAGCGAGTTCTTCATCTCGATCAGGCCTGGGCGGAAGTTCTTCGCCAGCACCTTGAGGATGCCGGGGGTGGTCAGGGTCTGGAACAGGTCGGCCGGGCTGACATCGCGCTTGCGGTAGCCCTCGCGCTTCATTGCCAGCACGGCGTTGGGGCCAACGGTCACGGTGCCGTCGATCATGCGAGTCAGGTGCACACCCAGGAACGGCATGGACGGGTCGGGAATCGGGTAGATCAGGTGGTTGACGATCTGGTTGTGCTGCTTGGGCAGCAGGTAGTACTCGCCACGGAACGGGCAGATGACGAACTCGGTCCGCAGGCCCAGCATGCTCACCACGCGGTCGGCCATCAGGCCCGAGCAGGTCACCAGGAAACGGCTGCGCAACTCATCGTCATGATGGTCGCCACGCGTGCGCACGACCACTTCGCTGGCCAGCTCCTGCAGGCCGACCACCTCGGCGCCATAGCGGATCTCACCGCCGGCGCGCTGGAACTCGGCGCCCATGGCCGCAGTCACTTCGGCGTAATTGACGATACCGCTGGAGGGCACGAAGATGCCGCCCATGCCAACGATATTGGGCTCGCGCTCGCGCAGTTCGGCCGCCGACAGCCAGTAGCGCTCCAGGCCATTGGCCGCGGTGCGCTCCCACAGCGCCTTCATGCGCTGCATTTCCAGGTCGTTGGTAGCCACCAGCAGCTTGCCGCATTCATCGAAGCGAATACCGTGCTGGGTGCAGAAAGCCTTGGTGGCCTTGTTGCCTTCCAGGCAGAAGCGCGCCTTGAGGCTGCCGGGGGTGTAATACACGCCGGCGTGGATCACGCCGCTGTTGTGGCCGGTCTGGTGGCGGGCCGGGCCGGACTCTTTCTCCAGCAGGAGAATCTTCGCATCCGGGTAGACCTTGATCAGGTGCATGGCCGTGGACATGCCCACAATGCCACCGCCAATGATGATGAAATCGTACACAGCCTTACCTCACACGCAGGCATTGCCTGACTGGCTCACCAAGGCCCGCGCGGGCCCTGGTGGCATCGTTTTGTGCAAAGACGCGTGGGCGGGCGCCCGCCCCGCGCCCTGTCATTATTGCCCGCGCTGGTACAGCGGTTTGGGGAAGGCCACGTAACCGCGCTGGCGCATCAGCTCGCGGCGCAGGCCGTCGTGCGGCGTGAAGCGGTCGCGGCCATGCAGCCAGAACAGGTTGTTGATCAGCAGGAAGCTACCCACACCGACCGGTACCGAAAGCTTCTTCTCGCTGCCTTCCAGCGATTCGGACAAGGCGTTCAGCCAGATGCCCTCCTCGTAGTTTTCCGGCTGCACGAACTGGTCGATGTAGCGCATGGTCGGGCGGCCTTCGGCATCGGTGTCGAATACCGAGTGGAACACATCTTCGGACACCTTCTTGCTCGGCGGTGCGGTCCAGCGCATTTGGCGACGGGCCAGCGGGTGGCGGAAGAATTCGTCGCACTGCTCCCAGTCGTCCAGGTGCAGCAGCAGCGAGTTGCCGCCTTCCATGTTCTTTTCGTCAATCTTCAGCATCAGCACATAGTCGGTGATCTGGTTGACGAAGGTGCCGTCGTTGTGCAGCTCCATGACCCGGTGCGGCTGGCGCAGGTAGCTGTCGGAGTTGTCGGTGTTGACCACCACGAAGCGGGCATAGAACTGGCCGCTCATGGCGTCGTAGTTGGAGCGGCCGATCAGGTGTGCGCAGGCGGTGGTGAACTTGACCATGTCCTCGGCCTGGCTCACGTCATCCAGGCCGACCGGGGTGATCAGCATGCCGCCGCTGGCGCGGTTGAGGATGGTATTGAGCAGCACCGGCCGCAGGGTGCCCTGGCACAGCTCGTCGAGGATCTCGCCAACCCGGAAGCGCAGGAACGACTTGTACTCCAGCGCCTGCACCGGCCACTGGGCAACAGCCTGGACGAACGCTTCGACCGTTTCGCGGGCAAAGGTGAGCTCAAGCAGGCGCGGCGACTGTTTCGAAGGGGCGATGGTGTAACCACGCGGCTCGAGCGGCAGTGGCATCACAAGTTCGTCGATCTGCGTAAAAGCGTTCATGGCAGTGTCCTGGCAGAAAAAATGAGTAGCGCCGTCCGGTCATGACCTGGATCAGTGCGGGCGAGCTAAAATTATCGCCATAAACGCAAAATGTCTACATTTTTATTTTTCAAAGACAGAATGTGTTTTTGTCCATTGTTTTTCGCCGGCGAACGCTTTCGGTATGATCGTCAAAACCGTTTGAGGAACAGTACCTTGGAAGCGCTCGCCCCCCGACAAAACTCAGCATTCAGCGGGTATGAGAGGCTCAAGAAGGACATCATCCGCGGCGTGTTCAAGCCCGGCGAAAAGCTGCTGATGAGCACCCTGAAGGAGCGCTACGACCTGGGCGTGGGCCCGCTGCGCGAAGCACTGTCGCAGTTGGTGGCCGAGCACCTGGTCAACGCGATCAGCCAGAAGGGCTACCGTGTGGCGCCCATGTCGCTGGACGAGATGAACGACATCTACGATGCCCGCGCCAACCTGGAGGCGATGATCATCACCCTGGCCATCGAGCGTGGCGACGACGCCTGGGAGGCGTCGGTACTGGCCCACTCGCATACCCTGGCCAAGGTGGTGGAAGTGAAGACCCGCGAGCAGCGCCTGGATGTGTGGGACGAACGGCACAAGGCATTCCACACGGCCATTGCCTCGGGCTGCGGCTCCAAGCACCTGCTGCAGGCGCGCACTTACCTGTTCGACCAGGCCGAGCGCTACCGGCACCTGTGGCTGACCCAGACGGTGTTTTCCGAACAGGCCCTGGAGCTCAAGCGCCAGGAGCATGCGGCCCTGGTGGAAGTGATTCTGGCCCGGGACGCCAAGCGCGCCAGTGCCATGATGCGCTCGCACCTGATGACTCCGGTACCGATCATTGCGCAGATCATGCATGCCGAGGGTATTGGCGCACGTTGAAAGACCGCGGCGCCTGCTTCGCGGGTAAACCCGCTCCCACAGGGATGTCACCGCCCTTGGGTGTGACGCTGCACCTGTGGGAGCGGGTTTACCCGCGAAGAGGCCAGTGCAGGCAAAACACGCCAGATGAATTTTTCTTAAATCGCCGTTTGGCTATTCTTTGGCACAATCAAGTCTCCATTAGTTGCCCGGGAACCAGCATGCCTCGCGTACTGACCATCGAAGACGACGCCGTCACCGGCCAGGAAATCGTCGCCGAACTTACTAGCCACGGCCTTGAGGTGGATTGGGCCGACAATGGCCGTGAAGGCCTGGCCAAGGCCATTGCCGGCGGCTACGACCTGATCACCCTGGACCGCATGCTGCCCGAGGTCGATGGCCTGACCATCGTCACCACGCTGCGCAACCTCAAGATTGCCACGCCGATCCTGATGATCAGCGCCCTCTCCGACGTCGACGAGCGGGTGCGCGGCCTGCGTGCCGGGGGTGACGACTACCTGACCAAACCGTTCGCCTCCGACGAGATGGCCGCGCGGGTCGAAGTGCTGCTGCGCCGCAACAGCGTACCCATGACCCAGACCCGCCTGCAGGTCGCCGACCTGCAACTGGACCTGATCAGCCACGAAGCCCGCCGTGGCGAACAGACCCTCAACCTGCTGCCCACCGAATACAAGCTGCTGGAGTACCTGATGCGCCATAGCGGCCAGGTGATCACGCGGATGATGATTTTCGAGGAAGTCTGGGGCTACCACTTCGACCCGGGCACCAACCTGATCGACGTACACATCGGTCGCCTGCGCAAGAAAATCGACTCGCCCGGCCAGTCGCCGCTGATCCGTACGGTACGGGGCTCCGGCTATGCCATTGCTGAACCCGTCTAAGGGCTGGAGCTCCTCGACCAGCCGCCTGCTGGCGCTGTACAGCTTTCTGTTCGTGGCCTGGAGCAGCATCCTCATGGGGGTGCTGTACTTCGAGGTGTCCAGCTACCTGAACAAACTCACCCGCCATTCGATGCTGCAGCGCCAGCACCTGTTCGCGCACATGAGCGGCAAACAGCTGGACGATGCCCTGGTCGCCAGCCAGGCCTTCGAGGAACGCAGCTTCGACGCCTACGGCCTGTTCGACAACCAGCTCAACCCGATCGGCGGGCGCATTCGCGCCATCCCGCCAGAGCTGGGGCTGGACGGCAAGGTTCACGAACTCAAGCGCTGCCTGGACGCCGACGACCCGCACATGCCGCGTGACAGCTGCGACGCGGTGGCGATCAAGGTGCAAGATGGCCGCTGGCTGGTGCTGGTGCGCGACAACGGCTCGCTGTTCGTGGTCACCCGGATCATCCTGCATGCCCTGCTTTGGGGGATCTCGCTGACCCTGATCCCGGGCTTTGCCGGCTGGTACCTGCTGAGGCGCCGCCCACTCAAGCGCATCCGCGCGATCCAGGCCCAGGCCGAACTGATCGTCGCCGGTGACCTTACCCACCGCCTGCCGCTGTCGGCCCGGCGCGACGAGCTGGACATGCTGGCAGCCATCGTCAACGCCATGCTCGACCGCATCGAGCGGCTGATGCACGAGGTCAAGGGCGTGTGCGACAACATCGCCCACGACCTGCGCACCCCGCTCACGCGCCTGCGCGCCCAGCTGTACCGCATTCGCCAGCAAAGTGACGCTGACTCCACCCAGGCCGAGGCACTGGACCAGGCCATTAGCGAAACCGACACCCTGATGGCGCGTTTTCGCGGGTTGTTGCGCATCAGCGAACTGGAAGACCGCCAGCGGCGGGCCGGTTTCGTCCAGCTTGACCCGCACGAGTTGCTGGTCGAGCTGCACGACTTCTACCTGCCGTTGGCAGAAGATGGTGGCATCCGCCTGGAACTGCAGCAGCCGGCCGAACTGTCGGCATTGCATGGTGACCGCGAACTGCTGTTCGAGGCACTGGCCAACCTGGTGGGCAACGGCATCAAGTTCACGCCCGAGGGTGGGCTGGTGCGGATAACGGCGACGCAGGACGACAAGGGCCTGCACCTGGCCATCGAGGACAGCGGGCCGGGTATTCCGGAAGAGGAACGGGCGGCAGTGCTGAAGCGCTTCTACCGTAGCGATGAAGGCCACCGCCATGCGGGGTTCGGGCTGGGTTTGTCGATCGTTGCGGCGATCGTCGACCTGCATGGGTTCGGACTGGAGGTGGGGGAAAGCGAGCTGGGTGGGGCCAGGTTGGTGTTGCACTGCCCGCTTGTGGGCCTGGCCAAATAGAAACGGGGCCGCTTTGCGGCCCATCGCGACACAAGGCCGCTCCTACAGGGATTACGCAAGCATTGAATGCGGCGCTATTCCTGTAGGAGCGGCCTTGTGTCGCGATGGGCTGCAGCGCAGCCCCCTTTAAACCGATCAGTCGGCCAGACGCCAGGTAGTCCCACCCTTGCCGTCTTCCAGCACCACACCCATGGCAGTCAGCTGGTCGCGAATGCGGTCGGACTCGGCCCAGTTCTTGTCCGCACGCGCCTGCAGGCGCGCCTGGATCAAGCCCTCGACCTCAGCGGCATCCACCTTGCCTTCGGCCCCTGCACGCAGGAAGTCATCGGCTTCCAGCTGCAGCACACCCAGCACATCACCCAGCTCGCGCAGGCGACCGGCCAGGCCGGCAGCAGCCTCCACGTCGCTTTCGCGCAGGCGGTTGATCTCGCGTACCAGGTCGAACAGCACGGCGCAGGCTTCGGGGGTGCCGAAGTCGTCGTTCATGGCCACGCTGAAGCGCTCGACAAACTCTTCGCCACCCTTGGCCGCTACCCGTGGCAAGCCACGCAGGGCGTGGTAGAAGCGCTCCAGCGCGCCCTTGGCATCGCGCAGGCTGTCTTCCGAGTAGTTGATCGCGCTGCGGTAGTGGCTGGCCACCAGCAGGTAGCGCACCACTTCCGGGTGATACTTCTCGAGCACGTCGCGAATGGTAAAGAAGTTGTTCAACGACTTGGACATCTTCTCGCCATTGACACGAATCATGCCGCAGTGCATCCAGGCGTTGGCGTACTGCTTGCCGGTGGCCGCCTCGCTCTGGGCAATCTCGTTCTCGTGGTGCGGGAACTCCAGGTCGCTGCCGCCACCGTGGATGTCGAAGCTTTCACCCAGGCAGCAGGTGGACATCACCGAGCACTCGATGTGCCAGCCCGGACGCCCCGGGCCCCATGGCGACTCCCAGCTTGGCTCGCCCGGCTTGACGCCCTTCCACAGCACGAAGTCCAGCGGGTCCTGCTTGGCTTCGTCGACCTCGATACGGGCACCGATGCGCAGGTCTTCGATCTTCTTGCGCGACAGCTTGCCGTAGCCGACGAACTTGCCGACGCGGTAGTACACGTCACCATTGCCCGGGGCATAGGCATAACCCTTGTCGATCAGGGTCTGGATCATCGCGTGCATGCCGGCGATATGGTCGGTGGCACGCGGCTCCTGGTCCGGCGGCAGGATGTTCAGGCGGCGCTCGTCTTCGTGCATCGCGTCGATCATGCGGGCGGTCAGGGCGTCGAAGCTTTCGCCGTTCTCGTTGGCCCGGTTGATGATCTTGTCATCGATGTCGGTGATGTTGCGCACGTAGGTCAGCTCGTAGCCGCTTTTGCGCAGCCAGCGGGTGACCAGGTCGAAGGCCACCATGCTGCGGCCATGGCCCAGGTGGCAGTAGTCGTACACGGTCATGCCGCACACGTACATGCGCACCTTGTTGCCATCCAGCGGCTTGAAGGTTTCCTTCGTTTTGCTCAGCGTGTTGTAGATGGTAAGCACGGCGGTTCCTCAGCTGCCCCAGGAGTCACGCAGGGTGACAGTGCGGTTGAACACCGGGCGGCCCGGCTGGCTGTCCTTCAGGTCGGCGCAGAAGTAGCCTTCGCGTTCGAACTGGAAACGGTCCTCGGGCTGCGCCTGGGCCAGCGACGGCTCAGCGCGGCAGCCGCTGAGCACTTGCAGCGAGCCTGGGTTGATGTTGTCCAGGAAGCTGCCGCCCTCCTCGGTCTTTTCCGGGTTCGGCGAGCGGAACAGGCGGTCGTACAGGCGCACTTCGCACTCAACGCTGCCCTCGGCCGGCACCCAGTGGATCACGCCCTTGACCTTGCGGCCTTCCGGGTTCTTGCCCAGGGTGTCCGGGTCGTACGAGCAGCGCAGCTCGACGATGTTGCCGTCGGCATCCTTGATCGCCTCGTCGGCGCGAATCACGTAGCTGCCGCGCAGGCGCACTTCACCGGCCGGTTCCAGGCGCTTGTAGCCCTTCGGCGGCTCTTCCATGAAGTCGTCGCGGTCGATGTACAGTTCACGGGAGAACGGCAGCACGCGCACACCCATGTCTTCCTTCGGATGGCGCGGCAATTCGAGCTGCTCGACCTGGCCTTCCGGGTAGTTGGTGATGACCACTTTCAGCGGGCGCAGCACGCACATGGCGCGCGGTGCGGTGCGGTCCAGGTCGTCACGGATGCTGAACTCGAGCATCGACATGTCGACCACGCCGTCGGAACGGTTGGTGCCGATCATTTCGCAGAAGTTGCGGATCGAAGCCGGGGTGTAGCCACGGCGACGGAAGCCGGACAGGGTCGACATGCGTGGGTCGTCCCAGCCTTCGACGTGCTTTTCGTCTACCAGCTGCTTGAGCTTGCGCTTGGACGTGATGGTGTAGTTCAGGTTCAGGCGGCTGAACTCGTACTGGCGCGGGTGCGCCGGCACCGGCAGGTTGTCGAGGAACCAGTCGTACAGCGGACGATGGCCTTCGAACTCCAGGGTGCAGATCGAATGGGTGATGCCCTCGATGGCGTCCGACTGGCCGTGGGTGAAGTCGTAGTTCGGGTAGATGCACCACTTGTCACCGGTCTGGTGGTGGTGGGCATGGCGGATACGGTACAGGATCGGGTCGCGCAGGTTCATGTTCGGCGAGGCCATGTCGATCTTGGCCCGCAGCACGCGCTCGCCATCCTTGAACTCGCCGGCCTTCATGCGGGCGAACAGGTCGAGGTTCTCGTCAACGCTGCGCTCGCGGAACGGGCTGTTCTTGCCCGGCTCCTTGAGGTTGCCACGGTATTCCTTGGCCTGCTCGGGGGTAAGGTCGCAGACGTAGGCCTTGCCACGCTTGATCAGCTCGACCGCCCAGTCGTGCAACTGGTCGAAGTAGTCGGAGGCGTAGCGCACATCGCCGGCCCAGTCGAAGCCCAGCCACTTGACATCGCTCTGGATGGCGTCGATGTACTCCTGGTCTTCCTTGGCCGGGTTGGTATCGTCGAAACGCAGGTGGCAGACGCCCCCGAATTCCTTGGCCAGGCCGAAGTTGACGCAGATCGACTTGGCGTGACCGATGTGCAGGTAGCCATTGGGCTCCGGCGGGAAACGGGTGACGATGCTGCTGTGCTTGCCCGAGTCCAGGTCGGCCTGGATGATCGGCCGCAGGAAATTCGCAGGGACAGCGGGGGCGCCTTTGGCAGCGGCGTTGGGCGCGTTGTCGGCAGTGGGCTTGCTCATAGGATCCTTGAATGCACGTGTCCGGCCTGGGTAGGCCGATTGAATCAAAGGGCCTATCATAGCCGAAGCAGTCAAGCTGCTGACAGTCGGGCCCGGACAAACTGGCGTGATTTATCACGGCTTTTTGCCGCAGCCTGGCAAAATGGCCAGTGCGCGCCATGTGTCGCGATCGCCTGATCCTGCGTCAGGTGATGACCCGCGCCCTGCGCACCCTAATTCCGATTGCCTTGAAAGAGCGAGTTTCAGCATGTCCAAAGTCAAACTGAGCACCAACCACGGCGACATCGTCCTGCAACTGGACGCCGAGAAAGCGCCGCTGACTACCGAAAACTTCGTTCAGTACGTCAAGGACGGCCACTACAATGGCACCGTGTTCCACCGCGTGATCAAGGGCTTCATGATCCAGGGCGGCGGCTTCGAGCCTGGCATGAGCCAGAAGAAGACCCGCGCCAGCATCCAGAACGAAGCCGACAACGGCCTGAAGAACAAGAAGTACAGCATCGCCATGGCCCGTACCATGGAGCCGCACTCCGCCTCGGCGCAGTTCTTCATCAACTCGTCCGACAACGACTTCCTCAACCACAGCGGCAAGAACGTTCAGGGCTGGGGCTACGCGGTATTCGGCGAAGTGATCGAAGGCCGTGAAATCGTCGACGCCATCGAAAAGGTCGCCACCGGTTCCAAGGCTGGCCACCAGGACGTGCCGAAGGACGACGTGATCATCGAGAAAGCCGAGATCGTTGAGTGATCCTGCTGATCTCCGATCTGCACCTGCAAGAAGAACGCCCGGACATTACCCGGGCGTTTCTTGATCTGCTCGATGGCCGTGCCCGCCACGCCAAGGCGTTGTACATCCTTGGCGACTTTTTCGAAGCCTGGATCGGCGACGATGCCATGACGCCCTTCCAGCAGTCGGTCTGCCAGGCCATGCGTCGGCTGAGCGACAGCGGCACGGCCATCTATCTGATGCATGGCAACCGTGATTTCCTGATCGGCCAAGCCTTCTGCGACGCTGCGGGCTGCACGTTGCTGCACGACCCCAGCGTGATCGAGCTGGGTGGCGAGCAGGTGCTGCTGATGCATGGCGATACCTTGTGCACCCGCGACCTGGCCTACATGAAAATGCGCCGCTTGCTGCGCAACCCGCTGAGCCTGTGGGTGTTGCGGCACCTGCCGCTGTCGGCCCGCTACAAGCTGGCACGCAAGCTACGCAGCGAAAGCCGCTCGCAAACGCGGATGAAGTCCACCGAGATCGTCGATGTCACGCCAGAGGAAGTGCCGAAGGTAATGGCAGCGCATGGTGTACGTACCTTGGTGCATGGGCATACCCATCGGCCGGCGATACACAAGCTGGTGGTCGACGGGCAACCGGCACGGCGTATCGTGCTGGGCGACTGGGACCGCCGTGGCTGGGCCTTGCAGGTTGACGAGCAAGGCTTTCAGCTGGCGCCGTTCGAGTTTTCCTGACCGACCGAGTCGCCTTCTTCGCGGGTAAACCCGCTCCCACAGGTATCGTGCTGCTTGCAGCCCTGGTGCAGCACCTGTGGGAGCGGGTTTACCCGCGAAGAGGCCGGCACAGGCTTATACCTCAAGGCCGGCTGACCACCGCCCCCTTGTCCCGCTCACTGATCACCACTTCCCGGTACTCCGGATCAGCCTTGATCTGCGCCTCGGTAAACGGAATCACCGCCAGTTGCCCGGCTGCAAACGCCTTGGTCTGGTCACTGGCATGCATCGAAGCCGCTTCACTGGACTGGGAAAACGCCAGCAACCCACGGGCCTCTGGCCCCTGGTCGGTAAAACTGACCAGTTGCAGGTAGCTGGTACCACTGACCACCAACCGCTTGCCCTGCCCATGCGGCACGCTGTAGATCGCGTTGTACACGCCCAACGCCTGCGGGCCACCCGGCACCGGCGTACCATCGCCCGCCTGTTGCACCTGCCCCCAACGCACCTCCCCTGCCATACCGCTGTCACGCACCTGCTCGAGCGACGCCAATGCGGCCTGATGCAACAGCTTGCGCACGGCCGCCTGCTCGACCGCCAACCCGCGCGGGGTATGCTGCGGATCGGCAGGGTCAAAGGCCACCCGCCAGCTTTGCGGGTGCTCGGCCAGGGCATCGTACAGGTACTGGAAATGTATCAGCCCAATGCCACTGTCCAGGTCAGCCTTGCCATTCCAGGCCGCCAGGCTGCTGCATACGGCCCGCACATCCACGTCGGCGCCCTTGCACCACTGCAGCAGGTCAGGCAGTAGCAGGCTGGCCAGGTAGACCTCGTCATCGGTCACCATGCGCTGCAGGTCGTCAGCGCCCAAGCGGGCCGTACCCTGCAGGCGTTGCAGGGCAAAGCGGCCACGCATGCCCAGCGGCTGGTCACTGCGGCTGACCAGCGGCGAATAACCGGTCAGCGGTTGCGCCGGGTTGGCCATCCAGGCCGGGTCGTTGGAGTTCTGCACGAAATCTTCGCGTTCCAGGCTCGGCAGAAGCCGCGCAGGGAAAATCCCCGGCTGTGCGGCCTGCGCATCGACCTTCCACTGGCACGCGCTGCGGGAGCCATCCAGTACTACCAGGCGCCCTTGTGCCTGCGGGTTGCTGCACGTGCTCAGCAGTTGCTGATCCACATAAGGCACCACTGACTGGTTCAGGTACAGGGCCTTGCCAGCCTGGTCCACCGACAGTGTGTTGACCCAGGGGATGCCCTGCAGCTGTTCGATCGAGCGTTTCAACGCCACCAGGCTGTCTGCATGGTTGATCTGGTACCACTGCTGCAACACCCGGGTGTTCTCGAGGTTGGCGTCGCGCAGGCTGTAGGCAGCATGTGCATCCCAGTCCAGGCGCCCCGGCCATTGCACCACCGGGCCGAATTGCGAGCTGTAGACCTGGCGCTGCACCTGGCTCAGGCTGCCATCCTCGGCCTTTACCGCAACACTGACGGTTTGCCGGGCCAACGGCAGCGACTTGCCATCGAGCAGGTAGCGGGTCGGGTCCTTGGGGTCGAGTTGCAGGCGGTACAGGGTGAAGTGATTCGACGTATCGACGGTGTGCGTCCAGGCCAGATGCTGGTTGAAGCCGATGTTGACCACCGGCAGGCCCGGCAATGCCGCCCCCATCACATCGAGCTGGCCGGGAATGGTCAGTTGCATCTGATAGAAACGCATGCCCCCCATCCACGGGAAGTGCGGGTTGGCCAGCAACAGACCACGGCCATTGGCCGAACGCCGGGCCCCGACAGCCACCGCATTGCTACCGCGCTCCGTGGCAAAACGCTGTTGCCTGGCCAGCGCCGCGGCAAACCCTGCCGGCGCCGGCTGGCTGGCCTGCATTGGCGGTTGCGCCCCGGCCAGCGCTTCGACGAACTGCCCGACACCGCCTTCGGCGAGCAGCCGACGGGTCAGCCTGACCAGGTCCTCGCTGCTTATCGGCCGCAGCCACTCGCCGGTGCCACATTCGGCGGGCAACCCTTGGCTGCGGCGCTCGGCCAGCGCCCGGTTGAACCCGCTGGCATAACCTGCCAGCAGCGCCCGTACCGGTGCCGGCTGCGCCTGCAAGAACGCATCGACTGCCGCCGGAGTGTTGAGCCAGGTGAAGAATACGTCGCTGGCCAGATTGTCACGCTGCTCAAGGGTCTTGCCCTTGGCACCGAAGTAGCGTGAGCGCTCGCCACTCACGGTCAGCACTTCATTGGCCAGCAGGCACAAGTTGTCCTGGGCGTAGGCGTAGCCGATGCCATAACCCAGGCCGCGCTCGTCCTTGGCCACGATGTGCGGCACACCGTAAGTGGTTCGGCGAATCTGCGCACTGGCATCGGCTGCGGCGGACTGCACCGGCACTGCGCCAACGCTGAAGGCTACCAGGGCGGCGGCCAGGCCAGCGCAAGTCATGGGACGGGAAAGTGGAAACACAGGCACTCCTCGGCTTCGGGGATCATCCCGATCAGACGAATGGCCAAATGAAAATTTTACGTACCACAAGGCAATGGAACGTCTTGAACAGAACCAGATTTTTTTTGCGAGTGGGCTGCAGTTTTTCCGTTCTCATTCGTCCTAGTAAGTGAGGCACCCAAATTTCGGGTTCGTCCACGAAAAGGAGCATTCACATGTACAACCCGCAACCCTCGATCCAGGCTGGGCGCGTCCCAGGCAAAGCGCCCAGGGAACAGGACGTTTTTGCTGACGAACGCATCGGCAACGAACAGATCCGCGAGCTTTTGCGCAGTTTCGGCCTGCGTACCAGCCTGATCCGCCTCAAGGTCATCGATGCCTTGCACGCCGCCGACCGCAATGGCCGCAGCATTGGCGTGCGCGGCGTGCACGCGCAGCTGGAACAGCTGGATATCCCGCTGTCGTTCCTCAGCGTGCGCGAAGTTCTCAAGCGGCTGTGCAGCGAGGGCGTCATCCAGCTGGGCAGCGACAAATGCTACAGCCTCGCCCCCCAGGCGCGCGCCGTGCTGGAACGAACGCCTTTGCGCTGAGCGCATGGCCGGCCATACCTGGCCGGCCCGCCAAAGTCAGGGTTTGACCTTGCGCCGCAGGATGCCGTTGATCACCACGACCACCACGGCGATGGCGATGGCCAGCATCTGGAAGGTCTGCTCACTGATCGTACCCTGCTTCTGCAGGTGGGACAGGCCCAGCATCAGGCCCAGTACCACCAGGATGATCAGAAGGGAGTATTTGAGGCGCTGCACGTGTGTCATCGAAGGTTCCTTGCAACATCAGGGGCAAATGGCTCGCAACGAGCCGCGGCAATGATACAACGGCCACCGGCCCCGGCGCTGCATTTCCTGCTGGGTGGGGCGGCGCCTGCCTGAAAGCATGGTGCTCCCAAGCACCCATGCCGGAGGCACCATGTACAAACCCCTTCTGTTCGCGTCGCTATTGCTGACCCCCTTTTCCCTTCATGCGCTGGACACCCGCCAGACCTCGGCCGAGCAACTGCTCGAACTGGGCCGCGAACTGGCTGCCCACGCCGGCGCCAGCCAATGGCAGCAACTGTGGCAGCGCGTGCGCCAGGCCGGTTACTTGCAGGCAAAAGGTGCGTCGGTGCATTTCACTGCCCCCCAGGCGCAACTGCCAGAGCTGGCCCGGCAAACCCTGGCCCAGGCCGACCGGGTACAAGCGCAACAGCAGACCCAGGCACTGTATCGCCGCAGCTTTGCCGACCAGGTCATCGGCCAGCGTGACGGGCAGCCGCTGCATGCCCTGTGCCTGCTGGTCGATTGGCGCACGCTGCCGCAAGGCATGCGCGACTCCCCTCAGGCCTACCTGCGCAGCGCCAGCCTGTTGAGCAGCTATCCGTGTGATTGATGGTTATCACACCCAGCGCGCAACACAAGGAGTGAGCTGATGGGAAATCACCCGCTACAGCCAGGTGTTGAAGCCATGTCCTACAACGCCGGATATCGCTGCCTGCAAAACCTGTTCACGGAAGCTACAACCCCCAACCCATATGCCGCCTAGCGACATGCCTCGGCTGTCACAGAAAATCCAGTCACACCTTCGACATAACGCCGCTGGTGATCGGGTAGCACAGCCCATCCGTCCCGAAGGAGCGCCATATGCAAACGCCAGACTTGAGCCACATCGATATCAGCCAACTGCCCCACTCGCTGCAGGCCCTGATCGACTGCATCGGCATCGACAACGCCTACCAGCTGACCTGCGCCTACGGCGGCAGGCCCAAGTACATCCCCAAGCACCGCGAGCGCACCAAGCTTGCCGACGTGCTGCCGGCCGAAGCGCTCGACGCGCTGATCAAGCGCTTTGCCGGTGTCGCCCTGGAAATCCCCAAGGCTGACCATTTCATGCGCCAGTTGCGCAACCTGCAGATCCAGAAGGAAAGCGCCAGCGGCCTGTCGCGCAGCCTGCTCGCTGACAAGTACGGCCTGAGCCTGCGCCAGATCGGCAACATCCGTCGCCAGGAACATTGCGCGCGCTGAAGCCCCGGCATCGTCACCACCACTGACGGCCACGTTTTGAACCCAACCAGAAGAGAACCCAGCAATGTCGATAGATAACAGCCTCATCGGTTCCGTAATCAATGCCTTGCCAATGGACCGCATGATCGCAGGCCCCCTGCAGGCCATGGTCCAGGCCCAGGTCACCGCCAGCAAATCCTACGCCGACTTCCTGATGCAGGTGTGCGTCCAGGACGGCAAGGCCGTGGCCATCCAGTTCGACTACGACGAAACCATCGTCGACGAACAAGGCGAATACAAGGGCGTGGTCAGCAAGACCATGAAAGTGCCGCTGGTGGCAGCCATCACCCACCCGAACATTTCCATCGAAGAAGGTAATGTCGAGTTCGAGCTGGTCATCAACCAGATGTCGGAAGACGTTTCCAGCAAGGACATGAGCGCCGAGGCAAGCGGCTCGCTGGGCTGGGGGCCGTTCAGGCTCAACGTGAAAGGCAGCGTCAGCCACAAGTCCACGCAAACCCGCAAGACTGACACCCGCGCCCGCTACGCCTTCAACACCACCTTGAAGCGCCAGGACCCGCCTGAAGCGATGATGCGGGTGATCGACTTCCTGACCGACGCCGCGACAAAGCCGACCGTGGTCAAAACCGCCACACTGGAAAGCCAGGACTTGATTTCCCAGGCCGATACCTTGAAGAACCCTGCCGCCGACGGCGCTTCGGCCCTCGCCGCCGCCACCTCTTGAGACGCACCTCCCTGCCCCGAACAGCCCCCCTGACCAGCTACAGGGGGGCACCACCTGGCCTGAGGAGTCGAAGCATTGGATAAATCCCCCGCCCCCATGACTTCCATCGACCTGCGCGAAATCACCCGTGGCCTGCAGGAAGCCGCCAGTGCTACCAACAGCCTGATCGCGCAGCAGTACATCAACCTGTTCGACCAGTTCTTCGAATGCGACACCGAAGCGTTGGGCGCGCCCATGAAAGCCAAAATGGTCGAAGTGGCCATGGACGGCCAGCACATCATGCGCGTACCGCTGTTCGCGCTGGTGTCGCCAAAAGGCCTGGCCCTCGAGCGCATGCAGGTCGACCTTTCGGTAAGGGTCAAAGGCACCGAAGCACAGCAGGCACTGCTGACTGCAGGCGAAACAAAGGCGGCCAGCTTCAAGGTCACCATCGGCGGCCAAAGCCGTCAGGGCGACAGCCGTGACCCTGATGAAGTGCAGATCCGCATGCAGTTCCAGGCCAGCGAACCGCCGGAAGCCCTCAACCGGTTGATCGAGGAATACACCAGCCTGATCATCCCGGTACGCGCCCCCAGCCCGCCGCCATCGCCCGATACCAATGAGTTCATCGAAGCGGCCACTGTCCGTTGACGGCCGCCCCGCGCCAGCTCAGAAGTCGCGCTTGTAGAAGATGTCCAGTGAACTGGCCAGCCCGCTGGCAGCTTCGAGGTACACCTTCTTGCTCAGCTTGTAGCGCAATGCAATGGTGTTGGCGGGCTCGAACACCCCCACCCCGTAGCGCAGGCTCAGTTTCTCGGTAAGGTTGCCGCTGGCGACCACGCTGGTGGTATTGCCCGAACCTTCGGTGTCCAGCTGGAAGTCGTCGATGCCCAGGCTCGAGGCCAGGCTGCCGGTGATGCCGGCGCTACCCGCCAGGCCCAGGCCCAAGGCCGCCTCGGCGAGCATGTTGTTGTCTTCGCCGGACGTGCCCAGCGGCCGCCCCAGTACCAGGTACGACAGCGCCTGCTCCTGGCTCATGGCCGGTTCCGAGAACACTTTGCTTGTGGGCTGCTCGGCACTGCCGCTCAGGCGGATACCGGCAATCACATCGTCGACCTTGCGGATCGCTTCAATGTCCAGGTACGGCTGGTCGATCGGGCCTGCGAACAACAACCGCGCACGGCGGATGGTCAAGCGCTGGCCGTAGGCGCGGTAGCGTCCATCGGCCAGGTTCAGCTCGCCACGGGTGTCGAGGTTGTCGCCGATGTGCACATGGCCGAGCAGGTTGGCCGTGAGACCAAAGCCGCTGAACGAAAGCTTGTCGCGGCCCACTTCGACATCGATGTCCATGGCCATCGCCATGGGCGGTTTGCCCTCTTCGGTCTGGTGGCCGACGATCACCGTGTCATCCGAGACCTTGACGGTGGACGGTGGCAGCTCGCGCACAGTGATCGCACCCTTGGGCACCTGTACCTTGCCGGTCACCGCCAGCTTGTCGTCGATCAGGCGCAAGGTCAGGTCCGGGGCGACCTCCAGCGTCGCATAGGGCTCGACCGTGACGGGCAGTTGCTGGCCCTGCAGACGCAGGTCCATGCCCAGTGCCTGGCCCCAGGTCAGGTTGCCATTGAGCTGGCCACGCCCCGCCTCGCCACTGCGCCAGCCGCCGTTGAGCTGTACCTGCTCCCCGGCAATCAACGCCTGCAATGACAGGTCCTCGAGACTGACCGGCAGCTCGGCACCACTGACTTCGCCGCCACTGAGCATCAGGTTGCCGTTGACCTGCGGCGCCAACAAGGTGCCCGACAGCCGGCCACTGCCATTGAGCTGCCCGGCCAGGCGCTCGACCATAGGCACGAACGGGCGCGCCACCGACAGGTCGAGGCCGGCCAGGCGAAAATCACCCGACAGCGGTTTGTTGTTGCCCAGTGGATCCAGGCGAGTGTTGACGTTCAGCTCGCCCAGGCGCTCGCCGCGGAACGCCAGGCGGGTATCGATGCGCCTTGGCGCCAGCGTGCTGTCCAGGCGCAGGGCCTGGTACGGGAAGTCGACCCAGCGGTCCTTGTCGCGCACGCGCAGGGTACCGCCACTGGCGTCGACGACGATGTTGCCCTTGGGGCCGCTGGCCGGCATGTCCAGATTGATGTCGGCATTGAGCAGACCCTGCCAGGCGAAGTCCTTCGGCAGCCACTGGGCCAGGCTGTCCAGCGGGAACTGCTTGAGGTGGTAGCGCAAGCGTGGCTCGGGGGCCAGACGCTGGTCGTCGCCGCACAAGCTGGCCTGGCCGGAGCGCCAGCAGTGCGCCGCAAAGTCCAGCTGGCCGCTGGCCAGCCGCTGCAGGCGCGCCGGTGCCTGCAACTGCCAGTCCTGGCCGCCGGCCTGGATCCGCCCACTGGCCAGGCGCCCGCGCCAGTCACCCTTGTTCAACTGGCCATCCAGGCCGAGGTCGAGTTTGAGCTGCGGGCCGTCCAGCGCCAAGGTCAAAGCTTGCTGGCGAATGTCGCCCTTGCCGTTGGCCTGCAAGGTGCCCAACGCCGTGTCACCCAGGTGAATGCCGCTGGCCTTCAGTTCGATCACGCCACGCTGGGCGTTGTCCAGGCGGGCGTCCAGGTCCAGCTGCTGCACGCGGTTTTCCGCCTGGGCCAGCCGCTGGCCCTGCAGGGCCAGCGTACCTTGCGGGGCCTGCAAGGTACCGGCGACGTCAAGCCGGCCCTTGACCTGGCCCTGCAACCTTGGCCACAACTGGCCCAGGCGCGGCAGGTCGAGGTCGAGCCGCCCGGCCAGGCGTTGCTGCAGGCTGCCACTGCCATTGATGCGGTTATCCCCCAGCTGGACTGCCAGGGTACCCAAGGTCCAGCTCTGCCCTGCCCCCTGGGCCTCGACCTTGAGCACTGCCGGTTGGCCGCGCAGGCGGCCTTTCAGGTCAAGCTGGGCATCGAGGCTCAAGGCGTCGCCTTTCATCTCCCCTTTGCTGCGCAGCGGACCCGCCAGGTTACCCGGCAGCTCGGCCAGCCAATAAGCTGGGTCGAGCGCCGACAACTGCAGGTCGACATCCCATGCCAAGGTGTCGGCAAAGCGCACGGCGACACTGCCGGCAGCCTTGCCTTGCCCAGCGGTCAGCGCCAACTGCGGCAGCTTCACCTGGCTCAGGTCGCCTTCGAAGGGGCTGGCCAGGCTGAACGCGCCAGCCGGGCCATCCAGGTCGCCATTGAAAGTGCCCTGGTAGTTGCCATCGCGATAATGTACCTGGGCCATGAGCCGCTTGAGGGTGACCTCAGGG
Source organism: Pseudomonas sp. PNPG3 (assembly GCF_023093815.1). Classification (NCBI taxonomy): domain Bacteria; kingdom Pseudomonadati; phylum Pseudomonadota; class Gammaproteobacteria; order Pseudomonadales; family Pseudomonadaceae; genus Pseudomonas; species Pseudomonas sp. PNPG3. Next base: position 129,741 of record NZ_JALLKV010000002.1, on the reverse strand, counting down.
GGCGTCTCCAGCGGGTACAGGCGCAGCCACGGAAAGTCCTGCCAGTCCAACTGGGCGTCGGCGACCAGGCCTTGCTGCCAGTCAGCCGTGGCTTGCATCTTGACCCGCTGGGTATCGCTGGCGCTCAGGTCCAGGGCATCAAGCCTGGCGCCTTTGCTGTCGACCAGCCCTGACAACAGCAAGGCGATCGGCGACTGCTCGGCCGGCAGGCTGGCCGACCCCGACAGTTGATAGCCCTTGAGCAGGTCGCCCCGGGCGTCGAGCTTGAGCTGGTTGAACTGCACGGTGTCGGGCAACGAGGCGGCCGGCTTGAATGCCTCGGAGCGGATCTGCAAGGTCGCCGGCAGGTGCTCGGCCAACGCCTGCAATTGCCCGTTCAGCGTGGCGTCGAGGTAACCGCTGCTGGTGCCGGCTAGTTTCAGGGTTTTCTGCAACTCGCCGGTGGCGGTCAATGCCAGCTGCCAGGGTTTGCCACCTACCGTTGGCAGTTGCAGCTGCGCCTGGAGTTCTACCGGCCAGTCAGCTTCGGGCTGCAGGTCGCCCTGCAGGCTCAATTGCAGGTCGTCACGCTTCAGCTGCAGGCTGTCGATGCGCAGCCCGGCATTGGTCCAGTGCGCCGCCAGTTGCAAGTCGCCAAGCAGATCATTGCCATCCAGGCGCAACTGGCCAACCTTGACCTCACCCAGTTCGATGGCCAGCGGCAAGCGCAAGGCCGGCAACTGCAGCGGGCCACTGTCGGCCGATTCGGCGCTGGGCGCAAAGGCCATGTCGATACGCTGCGCCTGCAACTGGTCAATGCACAAGGTAGAGCGCAGCAGGCATGCCGGCGACCAGGCCAGCAGCGGTGCCTGCAAATCTACCGAGCTGCCGGCATCGGCCCAGATAAGCCGGCTGGCTTGCCAGCTACCGGCCAGGCGGCCCTGGAAGTCAGCCACCTCAAGCCCGGGCACCTTGCCCAGCACCCAGCGGCTGCCGGCTTCGGTCCCCAGCAACAGGCCGAGTACCAGGCCCAGGCTTGCGGTTACCCCCAGCAGGCCCGCCAGAGTGTACTTGATCACGCGTTTCACAGCTCAGGCCCCATGGAAAAGTGCAGGCGAATTCCCCCTTCATCATCCAGCGCCTTGGCCAGGTCCAGGCGCAGCGGCCCGACCGGCGACACCCAGCGCACGCCAAAACCGACACCGGTCTTCAGGCTTGGCAGTTCCAGGTCGTTGAACGAGTTGCCCTGGTCGACGAAGGTTGCCAGCCGCCACTTCTCGGTCAGTGAATACTGGTACTCGACGCTGCCGGCGACCAGGTAGCGCCCGCCAATGCGGTCGCCGTCGCTGTTCTTCGGCGACAAGGTCTGGTAGTCATAGCCACGCACGCTCTGGTCGCCACCGGCGAAGAAGCGCAGCGACGGCGGGATGTTGTTCTTGAAGCCATTGGTCGCGCTGCCACCGAACTGCACCCGGCCGAGCAAGCGATGGTCATGGCCAAGCGTGGTCAGGCCCTTGAGCAGCACGTTGCCATGCAGCAGGTTGGTGTCCGAGACCAGCCCTTCCTTGGCTACCTGTACATCGAACTGCAGGCGGTAGCCGTTGTGCGGGTCGATGCGGTTGTCACTGCGCAGGAAGGAGTAACTCACCCCCGGCATCAACAGGTTGCTCAGCCCGGAGTCATCACCCAGACGGTACTCCTCGCGCTGGTACTTGAGGGAAATCACCCGCTGCCAGCCGCTTGGCAGCTTGCTGTGCCACTCGGGGCCCACCGTCAGCAGTTTGCTGAGGGTGTCGGTGCCGGCAATCTCTTCGTTCTGGTAGCCGCCGGCAAAGCGCAACTTGTCGGTCAGCGGCGGGTCGAGGGGGATGTCGTACCAAAGGCCGACGTTCTGCCGGGGTGCCGACAGTTCGGTTTCCCAGCCGTAGCTATGGCCTTGCGGGTTGACCCAGTGGCGGGTCCAGTTGGCCTTGCCGCGGGGCCCGACGTCGGTCGAGAAGCCCAGGCCCAGGCCCATGGTGCGCGGTTTGCGGGTTTGCAGGCGGACATCCACGGGGATTTCTTCGCCCACGGCGGCGGTGGGCGCCGCATCCACGCGCACGCCTTCGAAGTAGCCGCTCGATTGCAGGTCATTGTTCAGCTCGGCGATCAGTTCCGAGTCGTAAGGTGTACCCGGCTTGAACGAGACCATACGCTGCAGCAGGTCGTCGTCCAGCGGTGTGTCGCCACCGAAGGTGACCGCGCCCAGGTGATAGCGCGGGCCGCTCTGGTAGACCAGTTCGATATCGGCCACACCGGCCTGGGGGTCTACCGCCAGGCGCTGGCGACTGAAGCGCCCACTGAAGAAGCCGTAGCGCGACGCCTGGTTCTGGATCAGCCGCTTGGCATCTTCGTAATGGCCGTGGTTGAGTTGTTCACCCGCGCGCAGGACCTTGCTGTCGGGCACGCGGAAAGCCTTCATCTCACTGGCGGGGCCTTCGATGCGTATGGTCACGTTGCGCAGGCGAATCGGCTCGCCAGGGTCGATGGTGATGATCAGTTGCGGGGAACGGTCAGCCTCGCTGGCGGGCTTGACCTCTGTGTCGATCTGCGCCTGGTAGTAGCCAAGTGCCTGCGCGGCTTTGCGCGCCTGCTCCTGGGCGCCGCGACTGAAGCGCAGCAGCGCTTCTTCATCGCGGTCGCCAAGGGTACCGATATAGCCTTCGACATTGGCCTTGAGCGCCTTGTTGGCCGGTTTGACCTTCACCAGCAACTCACTCTGGCCCCATGCTGCGAAACTGGCGACCCAGATAACCAGGCCCCAGGTCAATCTTCCTGAATACGTCATGCGGGGCATGCTACCAGAGCCGGGCGCTCAAGGGAGCCGTCGCGCGGTCCGCTCAGGCAAAAGCAGAATTGGAAGAGACCGGGTTGGGATGGAAGAACACCCTCTCACGGATTGGTCCTACAGCCACCTCGCCAATTTCCTCATAGCCCTGGCGCTGGTAAAAGGCCAGGTAGTGCTCGTTGCCGGTGTCCAGCACCACTCCCTGCGTACCAGGGTCGTCTGCACACCAGTCATGCACAGCTTGTAACAATTGCTCGCCGTAGTGCTTGCCCTGGAACTGCGGGTGCACGCCCAGCAGCGGCAGCACATGCACCTCGTCGGTGGGCAGGCAGGTGGCCAGGGCGGCCTGGTAGTCCATGTAGCGGCGCGTACAGCGCAGGCCGGTGCCCATTATCATGCGCAGGCGCCAGGCCCAGCTGTCGGCCACGCCCAGCCGGCGCATCGGCGGCACGATCAGGGCCATGGCGATCAGGCGGTCTTCCACCAGCAGGCCGATGGCGGGCAGTTGCAGGTAGAAATGCTGGCGTACCCACTCGCGCACCATCACCCGCAGACGCCGCTCGTAGCCTGGGCGCTGGGCCTCGAAGATATAGGCGAAGGTAGGTTCGTGACGGTAGGCGTTGTACAGAAGCGAACGCGCCTCACGGCTGTAGCCGTCATCGAGCAGGCAGACACGGGCCGGAGCGGCAGTGGTTTCGGGCATTGCGGGCAGTCCTCCTGGAATGGGCTCATGGGTGCCTTGGAAAGGACGTTAGCAGCAGGCTGCCGAAGCCGCCATGCTGGTGATGGCAAGCGATGTCGGCTAGCATCGCGCCTTTTACCGGGATCATGTTTCCATGAAGATCGTCTGTTTCAACATCAACGGCCTGCGGGCCCGCCCGCACCAGCTGGCGGCGCTGATCGAAAAGCACCAGCCGGACGTGATCGGCCTGCAGGAAACCAAGGTCAGCGACGATCAGTTCCCGCTGGCCGACGTGCAGGCGCTGGGCTACCACGTACATTACCACGGCCAGAAAGGCCACTATGGCGTGGCCCTGCTGTCCCGCCAGGCACCGCTGAGCCTGCACAAGGGTTTTGCCAGCGATGAGGAAGACGCTCAGCGCCGCTTCATCTGGGGCACCTTCGCCGATGCCGATGGCAACCCGATCACCATCATGAACGGCTATTTCCCTCAGGGTGAAAGCCGCGACCACCCCACCAAGTTCCCGGCCAAGCAGCGCTTCTACAGCGACCTGCAGGCGCTGCTGGAGGGCCAGTTCCGCAACGACCAGCCACTGCTGGTGATGGGCGACATGAATATCTCGCCGCAGGACTGCGACATCGGCATCGGCCCGGACAATGCCAAGCGCTGGCTCAAGACTGGCAAGTGCAGTTTCCTGCCGGAAGAGCGCGAGTGGATGGAACGCTTGAAGGGCTGGGGCCTGGTGGACAGTTTCCGCCACCTTTACCCGGAAGTGGCCGACCGCTTCAGCTGGTTCGACTACCGCAGCCGCGGTTTCGAGGACGAGCCCAAGCGCGGCCTGCGCATCGACCTGATCATGGCCTCCCAGCACCTGGTGCCGCGGATCAAGGATGCAGGTGTGGACTACGAACTGCGCGGGATGGAAAAGCCGTCGGACCATGCGCCGATCTGGCTGGAATTGAGCTGATCGCCGGGGGCTGCTACGCGGCCCATCGCCGGCAAGCCAGTTCTTGCACCCGTGGGCTGGCTTGCCGGCAAAGGAGCCGGCCCAGCCACTGGAGAATTTTCAGGGGCGGTGCTCGGTCTGGATATACCGCAACACAGCATCACAGATCATGGCCTTGTGACGCAGCTTGACCTGCTCATCGGACAGGTCGATCTGGAAGATCTCGCCAAAGGTGTGGCGGTTCGAAACCCGGTAGAAGCAGAACGAGCTCATCAGCATGTGCAGGTCGATGACCTCGATGCCGGTGCGGAACACACCTTCCTGCACCCCACGGCGCAAGGTATTGCCCAGAGCCTCGAGCACCAGGCTGCTCATTTCGCGAATCGCCGGCGACTGCTTGACGTACTCGCCATAGTGGATGTTTTCGGTGCAGATGATCCGCACGAAATCGACGTTGCGGTCGTGGTGATCGAAGGTGAACTCCACCAGCCGGCGGATCGCCTGCTCGGCCGGCAGCGACTCAAGGTCCAGGCTTTGTTCGGTCTTGCGGATGTCGCCGTACAGCTTGATCAGGCACTCGCAGTACAGCTGCTCCTTGCTGCCGAAGTAGTAGTAGATCATGCGCTTGGAGGTGGCGGTGCGCTCGGCGATGGCGTCGACGCGGGCACCAGCCAGCCCTTGCTGGACAAACTCGTTGATTGCGGCCTGAAGGATGTCCTCGCGGGTTTTCTCGGGGTTGTTCTTGCGCGTCTTGCGCCCCCCTTCGGTTTCAGGCTGGCCGAGGCTGACTACGGAATCACTCATACCCACTCACAGGCTGTTTATTGGAATGAGGGGGATTATCCGCGAGCGCGGCCATGCAGGGAAGCGCGCTGTTGGTCGGGTAGCCACCACCCCACGGCTGCTGCCTACCCGCAAACGCTGCCTGCCCTGGCCAAGGGCCACGCTGGTCGCAGAACAGGCACCTCGGAGTGCGAAGGCCCTGCACGCTCTCGTCATCGAATGGCCTGCCGGGAGCCTGGCAAGTGAATGTGAAATTGACCAGACGTAACAAAACAAAAGGATATAAAAATAACAAAACAATCTAACAAAAAGAGATATAAAAATTGAATGCCAAACGCCACCTCCCTAGTCTGGGCGCATCGCTTCCCTCCCCGTTCAAGGAGCAATGCCCATGCCCGCCCGTGCTTTTTCCCCCCTGCGCCGCCTGTTGATCGGCGGCTTGCTGGCCAGTGTCGCCAGTACCCTGTTGCCCTGGTCCCAAGCCCTTGCCGACGAGGCCAGGACCCTGCGCATCGGTTACCAGAAGTTCAACAGCATCAACATCCTCAAGGGCAGCGGTGCCCTGGAGAAGGCCCTGGCGCCGCAAGGCGTGAAAGTCAGCTGGCACGAGTTCGCCGCCGGCCCGCAGTTGCTCGAAGCCTTGAGCACCGGCGCCATCGACCTCGGCCATGCCGCCGACGCACCCTCGGTGTTCGCCCAGGCCGCAGGCAAGCCGGTGGTGTACCTGGCCGCCGAGCAGCCCTACCCACGTGGCATCGGCCTGGTGGTACGTGAGCAGGACCACCTGGCCAGCGTGCAAGACCTCAAGGGCAAGCGCGTGGCCACCGGCCGCGGCTGGAACGCCCAGTACCTGCTGGCCGTTGCCCTGGAACAGGCCGGCCTCAGTTACCAGGACATCACCCCGGCCTACGTCAACAACGCCGCCGATGCCGTGGCTGCCCTGCAATCGGGCAGCGTACAGGCCGTGACCCTGTGGGACCCGTTCCTCGCCGCGGCAGAAAGCCAGCCGGGCCTGAAGAACCTGCGCGACGGCAGCGGCCTGTCCAACAACCGCACCTTCTACCTGTCCACCGCCAGCTTCGCCGACAAGCATCGCGCCTTGCTGAAGACCTTTTTCGCCGAGCTGGGCAAGGTCAGCCAATGGGCCAACGCCAAGCCTGAGGAAGTCGCCGCACTGCTGGCCCCGCAACTCGGGATCAACGCCAACGTGCTGCAAGCGGCCAGCGAGCGGCGCAACTACAATGCCGTGGCCATCACCCCAGAGATCGTTGCCGAGCAACAAAAGCTGGCCGACACCTTCCAGGGCCTGGGCCTGATTCCACGCAAGCTGCAGGTGGCCGACGCGGTCTACCCGGCTTCCGTATTGCCTTGAGCGGAGCGCGCCCACCATGCCCCGCCCGATTCGCTTCAACGCCTTCAGCATGAATGCCGCCAGCCACCAGTCCCCCGGCCTGTGGCGCCACCCGCGCAACACCAGCGTGGCCTTCAACCGCCTGGGCTACTGGACCGACCTGGCCCGCCTGCTCGAACGCGGCTTGTTCGATGCCCTGTTCATCGCCGATGTGCTGGGCATCTACGACGTCTACCAGGGCGGCCCCGAAGCCGCCCTGCGCGGTGGCGTGCAGGTGCCGGTCAACGACCCGCTGCTGCTGGTGCCGGCCATGGCCGGGGTTACCGAGCACCTGGGCTTCGGCGTCACCTTCTCGCTCACCTACGAACACCCCTACCCGTTCGCCCGGCGCATGTCGACGCTCGACCACCTGAGCAGTGGCCGGGTCGGCTGGAACATCGTCACCGGCTACCTCGACAGCGCCGCGCGTAACCTGGGCCTGGCGCGCCAGTTGGGCCACGACCAGCGCTATGACCTGGCCGAGGAATACCTGCAGGTGCTGTACAAGCTCTGGGAGAAAAGCTGGGACGACGATGCGGTGCTGCTGGAGCGTGACAGCGGGCGCTATATCGAACCCGCCCGGGTGCACCCCATCAACCATGTGGGCGAGCACTTCCAGGTGCCGGGCATGCACCTGTGCCAACCTTCGCCGCAACGCACGCCTGTGCTGTTCCAGGCCGGTGCTTCGGCACGCGGCCAGCAGTTCGCGGCGCGGCACGCCGAATGCGTGTTCATCAGCGGGCCGACGCCCACGGTACTGCGCCGCTACGCCGACGGCATCCGCCAGGCCAGCGAGGTGGCCGGGCGTGGCCGGGACGAGGTGCTGATCTACGCCCAGGCGCTGTTGATCGTCGCCCCCACCCGGGAGGAGGCCGAAGCGCGCTTCGCCGAATACCGCCGTTATGTCGACCTGGACGCCGCCCTGGCACTGCTGTCAGGCTGGACCGGCATCGACTTTGCCGGCCTCGACCCCGATGCGCCCATCGAATACGTCGAGAACGATGCCGGCCGCGCAGCCCTGGCCGCCTTCACCGCCGCCGACCCGAACCGCCGCTGGACCGTGCGCGAGGCTACCGAGTTCGTCGGCCTGGGCGGCCGTGGCCCGGTGCTGGTGGGGGCTGCCAGCGAGGTGGCCGACCAGCTGGAAAGCTGGCTGGACCAGACCGGCATCGATGGCTTCAACCTGACCTACGCAGTGCAACCAGACGACCTGGCAAATGTGGTCGAGCTGCTGGTGCCGGAGTTGCAACGCCGTGGCCGCTACCCGCTGAGTTATGCCGAAGGCACCTTGCGCCACAAGCTGTTCGGCCAGGGCGACCGCTTGCCGGAAGGGCACGCTGGCCGGCAGGTTCGCATTCAGTCGGCAAATACCGGGTATTCCAACATTTAATTTGTGGATGGCACGCACTCGACCCTATTCTGTCGCCACATCCCCTGCGCCGCACCGGCCGGTGCGGTTCACGGCATGGGGAGAGAACAACAAGTCGAGATCGTCCATGTCGAACCATTCGTACTTCGCCCCCCACGGTGGGCACCCGGCTCAGACCGAGCTGCTGACTGACCGTGCCATGTTCACCGAAGCCTATGCCGTCATCCCCAAGGGCGTGATGCGTGACATCGTCACCAGCCACCTGCCGTTCTGGGACAAGATGCGCATGTGGGTCATCGCCCGCCCGCTGACCGGTTTTGCCGAAACCTTCTCCCAGTACATCGTCGAAGTGGCCCCGGAAGGCGGCAGCGAACGCCCTGAGCTGGACCCGAACGCCGAAGCCGTGGTGTTCATCGTCGAAGGCGAACTGGACATCACCGTCGAAGGCAAGCACCACACCCTGGTACCGGGCGGCTACGCCTTCCTGGCCCCGGGCGCCGAGTGGAGCCTGCGCAACAACAGCAAGTCCAACGTCACCTTCCACTGGCTGCGCAAGCACTACCAGAAGGTCGAAGGCCTGGACGTTCCCGAGTCGTTCGTCACCCACCGTGACAACGCCACCGTCATCGAGATGCCGGGCACCGAAGGCCGCTGGGTCACCACCCGCTTCGTCGACATGGCCGACATGCGCCACGACATGCACGTGAACATCGTCACCTTCCAGCCGGGCGGAGTGATCCCGTTCGCCGAGACCCACGTGATGGAACACGGCCTGTACGTGCTGGAAGGCAAGGCGGTGTACCGCCTGAACCAGGACTGGGTCGAAGTGGAAGCCGGCGACTTCATGTGGCTGCGCGCCTTCTGCCCGCAAGCCTGCTACGCCGGCGGCCCAGGCAAGTTCAGCTACCTGCTGTACAAGGACGTGAACCGTCACGTGCACCTGACGCTCAACCCTAAGCGTTGATGCATTGGGGGCGCTTTGCGCCCCTTTCGCGACACAAGGCCGCTCCCACAAAAGTACGGTGTACCCCGAACCCTGTGGCAGCGGCCTTGTGTCGCGAAAGGGCTGCAAGGCAGCCCCAGTGGCAGCATACTGAAAATCCTGCCCCCGTGCGGTACCAGCCATGAACCGCTGCCTGCTGCTCACCGCCCTGCTGTTCTGCACCCCCGCCCCAGCCGCCGATGACTGGAACCTGGCCTACGACCGCGAAGGCATCCGCGTTTACCTGAGCGCCGCCCCCGACTCGCCCTACCAGCAATTCCGTGGTGTCAGCACCATGAAAGCCAGCGTACGCACGCTAACCGACCTGCAGGAGAACCTGCGGGTGGCCTGCAAGTGGCTGTACGCCTGCGCCGAGATGCGCTTGCTGGATGTGCAGGGCGAAAACACCTGGGTGTACCTGACCACCAACCTGCCATGGCCGACGATGCCGCGGGACATCGTGCTGAAGGTCACCACCGAACGCCTGGACGACGGCACGCTGCTGCGCCACCTGACCGCCGAGCCAGGCAGGATCCCCAAGGTAGATGGGCTGATCCGTGTGCAGCAGCTCAACGGCGAGTGGCGGATGAAACCGCTGGGTGAGCGCAGGACCGAGGTGACTTACCAGCTGCAAGCCGACCCTGCCGGGGATGTGCCGGGGTGGCTGGCCAACCGGTTTGTGGTGGATGCGCCAGTGGTGACGTTGCGGACCCTGCGAGCGGTGGCCGAGCGCCAGCCCTAGAGGGCATTGAAAACCTGCACCGGCCTCAACCCTGTCAGATCCCGCCACCCGCAAGCAATTGCGTCATCACCTCGGCCAGCGCCTTGACCATCACATCCGCCGTCGGCCGGTGGACGATGACGATTTCATAGCTGTCGACCTCAGGTAGCCCCTGCTCCGCACCGAGCACCCGATGTTCGCCGGTCGCCGCCCGTGGCGGCAGCAGGCTGATGCCCATACCATCGGCGACCGCTGCCTGGATGCCGCTGAGGCTGGAACTGGTGAAGCTGATGCGCCAACGCCGGCCCATGCCTTCGATGGCGGTAATCATGTCGTCGCGGTACAGGCCTCGGGGCGGGAAAGTCACCAGCGGGATCGGGTCCAGTTCGAAGGCGGGCGTGCGCGCGCTGTCGATCCACTGCAGGCGCTCGGGCCAGCAGGCCACGCCTTCGCGGCTGTTGCGCCGCTGCTTGAGCAACACCAGGTCGAGCTCACCGTTGTCGTAGGCCTGGCTGAGGTCGCGGCACAGGCCGCTGGTCACTTCCAGCTTCACCTGCGGGTGCAGCCGGCTGAACGCCGACAGCGCATTGGTGGTACGCCCGCCCACGAAGTCCTCGGGCACGCCAAGGCGCACGGTCATGCCAACCATCGCCCCGGCCAAGGCTTCGAGCATCTGGTCGTTGAGGGCCAGCATGTGCCGGGCATAGCCGAGCAGGGTCTGCCCGGCGTCGGTCGGCAGCACGTCGCGATTGCCACGCACCAGCAGACGGTGGCCAACCATATCCTCCAGGCGGCGCACCTTCTGGCTGATGGTCGATTGGGTGGAGTGCAGGCGCGCAGCAGCCGTGGTGAAGCTGCCGCAATCGGCCACCACGACAATGGCACGCAGCAGGTCGAGGTCGAACAGGGCCCTATTCGATTTCACGCTGATGGACATCTTGGTATTCAACTTTTGAATGGCAAGACTGACTTCTATCACGCCACCTGCTGCACCGCAACGCACACCGCTAGTCGCCGACTGCCACGCCTTCGCGCCGAGGGTCGGCACCACCCGACCAACCCTCGCCGCTGCGCTGGATGATCTGCATGCCACTGGTCATGATCATCGGCGTCACCTCATGCCCCCAGGCTGCCAACTGCCGGATCAGTGCCGGGCTGGCCAAACCCGCCTCTACTTCGGTGCCGGCATTGCGGCTGCCGAAGTTGGGCAGGCCGGCGGCCTGCTGCGGGTCGAGCTGCCAATCCAGCAGGCCGATCAGCGCCTTGTTCACGTAGCCGATGATCTGCGAGCCGCCGGGCGAGCCGAGGCTGGCCACCAGCTCGCCGGAAGCTTGCGAGAACACCAGGGTCGGCGCCATGGCCGACAGCGGCCGCTTGCCCGGTTGCACCCGGTTGGCCACGGGCTTGCCTTGTTCCCGGGGGATGAACGAGAAGTCGGTCAGGTGGTTGTTGAGCAAGAAGCCCTTGACCATCAGGTGCGAGCCGAACGCTGCTTCCACCGAAGTGGTCATGGCCAGGGCCTGGCCGCGGTCGTCCACCGCGCTGAGGTGCGAGGTGGATATGCGCAGCGGTGAGCGGTCTGGCGCCAGGGCCAGATCGGCCCCCTGCGGCTGGCCCGGGCGGGCGCGTTTCATGCTGTACTCGCCGACCTGCGCGGCGCGGCCGGCCAGGTATGTGGAGTCGGTCAGGGCCTTGAGCGGCACCGGCACGTAATCGCTGTCGGCCAGGTACTGGGCGCGGTCGGCATAGGCCAGGCGCTCGGCCTCGGCAACCAGATGCACGGCCAGCGGCGGGGCTTCCAGCCCGGCAACGGTTGAAGTGTGCAGCGGCCGCATGGCGGCAAGGTCGCGCTGTGGCGAAGCCCGCTGCAGTGCCTCCAGGATGCCCAGGGTCTGCAGCACCGTCACCCCGCCCGACGATGGCGGTGGCATGCCACAGATGCGCCAGGCCTTGTAGGGACCACACAGCGGCTCGCGCACTTTGGCTCGGTACTGCTGCATATCCTGCAGCGACAGGTAGCCGGCATTGGCATGGCTGCGCACCTTGGCGACGATGGCTTCGGCGATCTCACCGCTGTAGAACACCTCGGGGCCCTGCTCGGCAATCTGCTCGAAGGTTTGCGCAAGCTCGGGGTTGCGCAAGGTAGTCCCCACCGCCAGTGGCTTGCCATGTTCATCCAGGAAGTAGCGGGCCATGGCGGGTGAGCGGGCAATGAACGGGTCGCCCGCCACCAGGGTGTGAAGGCGTTCGGAAACCGCGAAACCGTTGCGCGCCAGCGCAATGGCCGGGGCGAACAGGTCGCGCCAGGGCAGCTTGCCGTGCTGCTCATGGGCTAGCTTCAGGGCACGCAGAACCCCTGGTACGCCCACCGAACGCCCGCCGATCTGCGCCGTCCTGAACGGCATCGGTGAACCATCGGCTTGCAGGAACAGGTTTTCCGTTACCGTCGCCGGGGCTGCCTCGCGGCCATCGAAGGCCTGCACGCGCTGGCCGTCCCAGTAGAGGATGAACGCCCCGCCGCCAATGCCGCTGGATTGCGGTTCGACCAGGCTCAGCACCATCTGCATGGCGATGGCCGCGTCGATGGCGCTGCCACCGGCACGCAGCATCGCCCGCCCCGCTTCGCTGGCCAGCGGGTTGGCAGCTGCGGCCATGTGCCGGCTGGCATGCACCGGCTGCAGGCCAGTGCGGTAGCCGGAGGCCAGTTCCGGTGGCGCGGGCAGCACCTGGTCGGCACAGGCCCAGCCACTGGCAGCTACCAGGCACAAGGCGCCCATCAGGGGGGTGGAGAATGTCATCGTTGTGCTTCCTGCCATTACCTATTCAGCAAGGCACTGTCTGTCATGCGCAAACTTAACTTCAAGCCCTGGCGTGTTTTTTCTAGGATGCGGGCAGGTCATCGAGGAGCCTGCCCCCATGCGTTCACTACTTGCTGCGATGCTGTTCGCCCTGTGCACCAGCCTTGCCGCCCACGCCGAGAGCACTGCCATGGACAACCGCCTGCACAACGCTGCCCGTCACGATGATGTGCGCACCCTGCAACAACTTCTGGCACAAGGTGCGCAGCTGGAGAGCCGTGACGATCAAGGGCGCACTGCCCTGCTGGTGGCTACCCATGGCAACCAGGTTGCGGCCGCGAAAGCGCTGATCGAAGCCGGTGCCTATGTGAATGCCAAGGACAACATCGACGACAGCCCGTACCTGTATGCCGGGGCGCGTGGCCTGAACGACATCCTGCGGCTGACCTTGAGCCACGGTGCCGACCTCAAGAGCACCAACCGGTATGGAGGCACTGCGCTGATACCCGCCGCCGAACGCGGGCATGTCGAGACCGTGCAGTTGCTGATCGATGCCGGGGTGGACGTGAACCATCTCAACCGCCTGCACTGGACTGCGCTGCTGGAGGCGGTGATCCTCGGTGACGGCGGGCCGCGGCATGTTGAGATCGTGCGCCGGCTACTGGCGGCCGGGGCGGATCGGCAGATTGCCGACAAGGACGGGGTGACCGCGCTGGAGCATGCGCGGCAGCGGGGGTATCGGGAGATGGAGGCGTTACTGGCTCGCTAGCCAATGCTGGCTTTCGAATGCCGGGGCTGCTTTGCAGCCCAATCGCGACGCAAGGCCGCTCCCACATGTAATCGCTTGCCTCACAGGCGCTGCTGTACCTGTGGGAGCGGCCTTGTGTCGCGAAAGGGCCGCAAAGCGGCCCCAGCAATTTTGCAGGAATGCGAAGACCCTGGGGGCGCTTCGCACCCCTTTCGCGACACAAGGCCGCTCCTACAGGTCAGGCCACTTCTTCGAACGGCAGCCCTACATAGTTCTCGGCAATGTTCACCAGCCCCGCCGGCGAGGTCAGGAAGTACTCGCGGTCGGCTTCCTGCATCTTCTGGTCCCAGGCGTCCTTGTGGCTGCCGAAGTCATGCAGCAGCTGGGTCATGAACCAGCTGAAGCGCTCGCCTTTCCACACTCGGCGCAGGGCCAGCGGCGAATACTGCTGCAACAGGTCGGTGCGCCCTTCGCGATACACCTTGACCAGGATCCGGTACAGGTAGTTGACATCCGATGCCGCCAGGTTCAGGCCCTTGGCGCCGGTCGGCGGGACGATATGTGCGGCGTCACCGACCAGGAACAGGTGGCCATACTGCATCGGCTCGACCACCAGGCTGCGCAGCGGCGCGATGCTCTTCTCCAGGGCCGGGCCGGTGACCAGGCGCGCAGCCACGTCTTCGGGCAAGCGTGCCTTCAGCTCCGCCCAGAAGCGCTCGTCGGGCCACGCCTCCACCTGCTCGTCCAGCGGCACCTGCAGGTAGTAGCGGCTACGGGTGTGCGAACGCTGGCTGCACAGCACGAAACCGCGTTCGTGGTGGGCGTAGATCAGTTCGTGGTTGACCGGTGGCGTGTCTGACAGCATGCCCAGCCAGCCAAACGGGTAGACCCGCTCGTACTGCTTGAGGATGCCCTCGGGGATGCTCTGCCGCGAGACACCGTGGAAGCCGTCACAACCGGCAATGTAGTCGCAGTCCACGCGGTGCACCTGGCCGTCTTTTTCGTAGGTCAGGTAGGGCTGTTCGCCCTTGAGTTCGTGCGGCTGGACATTGCTTGCCGAATAGATGATCGGCGCGCCGCTGGCTTCACGTGCTTGCATCAGGTCACGGGTGACTTCGGTCTGGCCGTATACCATCACCGTCTTGCCACCGGTCAGGGCCTTGAGGTCCAGGCGTTGGCGGCGCCCGCCGACCAGCAGTTCGACACCCTCGTGTACCAGGCCTTCACGGTCCATGCGCTCGGCCACACCGGCTTCACGCAGCAGGTCGACCGTGCCTTGCTCCAGCACCCCAGCACGGATGCGGCCAAGCACGTATTCGGGCGTCTGGCGTTCGACGATGACGGTATCGATACCGGCCTTGTGCAGCAGTTGGCCCAGCAGCAGGCCAGACGGACCTGCACCAATAATTGCGACCTGAGTTTTCATTGTTGTTGTCTCTGTGCGGACGATGCCGGCCCTGGACTGGCAGTGGGGCGGCATCTGCTGTTAGGGTTTGCCCTTGCATTTTTACTGGCAAAAACAGCCATTGAAGTGTGATATCCCATGCATAACCTGCACTTTTACAAAAAACGTTCGATTAACGAACAGGCCTGCCCGCATGAAATCCACCCTCCCCGGCGTCCCCTTGTTCAAGCTGTACGGCGAAAACCAGGCCTGGCCCGGCACCGACCTGCTGCACTGCGAGTCGATCCCGGCGCGTAGCCGTTTGCATCACTGGGAAATCAAGCCGCACCAGCACGCCGAGCTGTTCCAGTTGCTGTATGTGCAACGCGGCCGGGCCGAAGTGGAGATCGAGGGGGTGCGCAGCGCCATCAGCGAAGCGGCAATCCAGGTGGTACCGCCGATGACCGTGCACGGGTTTCGCTTCAGCGCCGATATCCAGGGGCATGTGCTGACCTTTGGCACGGCACTGGTGGCCAACCTGGAGCAGCGCCTGGGCGCGCCGCTGGCGGTACTGGCGAAGGCGGCGTGTTACCCGCTTGGCCGGGACCGGGTGCATCTGCGCAGCCTGATCGACACCCTGCAGCAGGAGTACCAGGGCAACGCCCCGGCGCGGGCAGCCTTGCTCGAAGCACTGGTGACGGCGCTGATGGTGTGGATCAGCCGCCGCCAGCAGCTGGTACAGGCACCGCGCAACCGCGATGAACGTGACCGCCACTTGCTGGGGCAGTACCTGCGCCTGGTCGAGGCGCATTACCGTGAGCACCTGTCGGTGGAGGATTTTGCCGCGCGGTTGAATATTCCGAGTTTGCAGTTGAACCAGCTGTGCCGGGCACTGAGTGGGCAGACCGCGCTGCAGGTGGTGCACCAGCGCTTGCTGCTGGAGGCCCGGCGCAACCTGATCTATACGCGGATGAGCATCGGGCAGTTGTCGGATAGCCTGGGGTTTACCGACCCGACGTATTTTGCCCGGTGGTTCAAGCGGTTGACTGGGCAGACGCCGAATGGGTATCGCAGGTCGGGGTTGTCTGAGTAAATTTTTCGCCTGTTCTGGCCTCTTCGCGGGTGAACCCGCTCCCACAGGGACGGCGGTGCCCTCAAGGCCTGTGCAGTTCCTGTGGGAGCGGGTTTACCCGCGAAGAGGCCTGCACAGGCAACACACATCCCGCGCCCCTGCTTGACGTATACGTCAACCTGCCCTCAGGATACCCGCATACCCCACGCCGAGCCCCAGCATGAGCACCCAGACCTACAGCATTTCCGACCTGTCCCGCGAACTGGACATCACCACCCGCGCCATCCGCTTCTATGAGGAACAGGGCCTGCTGAGCCCCGAGCGCCGTGGCCTGGAGCGTATCTATTCGGCGCGTGACAAAGTCAGTTTGAAACTCATCCTGCGCGGCAAGCGCATCGGCTTTTCGCTGGCCGAATGCCGCGAGCTGATCGAGCTGTACGACCCCTCCAGCGGCAACCTCAAGCAGCTCAACAGCATGCTGGCGAAAATCGCCGAGCGCCGCGCCCAGCTGGAACAGCAGATGCTCGACATCCACCAGATGCAGCTGGAGCTGGACACCGCCCAGGAGCGCTGCGAACAAGCCCTGGCCGCCACCCTGAACAACAAAGACAACCGCTGAACGCCACAGGAAACCCGCCATGTCCTTGCCCAAACACGTCCGCCTGGTCGAAGTAGGCCCCCGCGACGGCCTGCAGAACGAAGCCCAGCCCATCAGCGTCGCCGACAAGGTGCGCCTGGTGGACGACCTCACCGAAGCGGGCCTGGCCTATATCGAAGTGGGCAGTTTCGTCTCGCCCAAGTGGGTGCCGCAAATGGCCGGCTCCGCCGAAGTGTTCGCCGGCATCCACCAGCGCCCGGGTGTCACCTATGCGGCACTTGCCCCCAACCTGCGCGGTTTCGAGGACGCCCTGGCCGCCGGCGTGAAGGAAGTGGCGGTGTTCGCCGCCGCCTCCGAAGCCTTCTCGCAACGCAACATCAATTGCTCGATCAGCGACAGCCTCAAGCGCTTCGAGCCGATCATGGAAGCCGCGCGCAACCACGGTGTGCGCGTGCGCGGCTATGTGTCGTGCGTGCTCGGCTGCCCCTATGAAGGCAAGGTCAGCGCCGAGCAGGTCGCCCCGGTGGCCCGTGCCCTGCACGACATGGGCTGCTACGAGGTATCGCTGGGTGACACCATCGGCACCGGTACCGCCGGCGAGACCCGGCGCCTGTTCGAGGTGGTCGCGGCACAGGTACCGCGCGAGCAACTGGCCGGGCACTTCCACGATACCTATGGCCAGGCCCTGGCCAACGTGTATGCCAGCCTGCTCGAAGGCATCAGCGTGTTCGACAGCTCGGTGGCCGGGCTGGGCGGCTGCCCCTATGCCAAAGGCGCTACCGGCAATATCGCCAGTGAAGACGTGGTGTACCTGCTGCAAGGGCTGGGCATTGAAACCGGCATCGACCTGGACCGACTGATCGCAGCCGGCCGCCGCATCAGCAGCGTGCTGGGCCGCGACAACGGGTCGCGGGTAGCACGGGCGCGCAGCGCGCAATAGGTCATACAGGTGTCACATTGGTGTGGGTGGAGTGTTACCGCCCCCACGTTTTGCAGCAAAAAATCGGGTAACAGGGAAACAAATCGGCAGAATTTCAGGCCGGTCGATTTCGACTGAAATCGCCAAGTGATTGATTTTAAAGGGTTTGCAAAAGTTGGCACGCACCCTGCTATATCTCTGGTACAACAACAAAAAAAATGTGACACCCAATAAAAACAACAGGTAACGGCTCTGACATAACAAGAACAACACGGCAGAGGCGTAGCAAGCAGATTTTTTTGGAGTCGACACGCTTTTCAGGGGTACGCCCCGCGGTCTGGCACAGAACAATAAAACTACCTCCAGGTAGCGGCAGCCAGTTCGGATCAGCAATGATGAAAGCAGGTCAGCGCTCAAAAAAATACGTTTGCTCTTGACCCCGCATGGGGGTCGCCCGCAACACCAGGACAGGCTGACAAAAACAAAAACAGGCCGGTCCCAATAATAAAAAAAGAGCAGGCAACAACGCTTTGAGGGGAGCTTCGGCTCCCCTCAGTGCTTCCTGCCCTCTTCCTCCTCCTGCTTTCCCTCATCCTGCCCTTCGAGCTTGTCCACCAGCAACGGCATCGTGCCCAGCACCAGCAGGGCCAGTATCGTGCTGATCAACGCCGTGGCTTCGCGGCCCATGCCGGCTGCCGTACCGATGGCGGCGGTCATCCACAACCCGGCGGCAGTGGTCAGGCCCTTCACATGGCTGGCGTCCTGGCCGTTACCCTTGAGAATGGTGCCCGCACCCAGAAAACCGATACCGGCGACAATGCCCTGGATCACCCGGCTCAGCGCTTGCTCGTCGGCCCCGGCCATGCTCGGTGCCAGCACGAACAGCGCGGCGCCCAGCGAAACCAGCATATGCGTACGCACCCCGGCGGCCTTGCCCTTGTGCTCGCGCTCGAAGCCCAGCACAGCGCCAAGCAGGGCTGCCATCAGCAGGCGTACGAGGATTTGCGTGACCTCGCGCTCGTCGGTGATATCGGCGAATTCGGCCTGGATTGCTTGCCAGATGAGGTCCATTGCATTCTTCCCATGTGGAGCATTGTGTTGTCAGGCCCGGCCTCTTCGCGGGTAAACCCGCTCCCACAGGGTTTGCACAGGTTTCAATGCAGTGCAGTACCTGTAGGAGCGGGTTTACCCGCGAAGAGGCCGAGCCTGCCATCTGCAAGGGTTGACCTCCGGGCAAATGACAAAGTGCCGCTCAGCTTCCGGATGCAGCAACCCGCCCCGCCCTGTGGTCCACCCCTGTAACCCCCAGGAGGACCACCCCATGCCCATTGAAATCGACGAAACCACCCGCCGCTGCACCCTGATCGCCGAAGACCTGCGCATCGAGGGTGATGGCGCGTCCATCGAAATCGTCACCGACGAACAGCTGCGCATGTCCGTGGCCCTGCTCGCCGGCCAGCGTGTGCCCATCACCGAAGCCGAGGCCGATGCACTGACCGTGGCGGGTGCGGTGGATAGCCGCAGGCATCTGAAGGCCAGCACGCCAGGCTCGGTAATCTGAGGCCTGGCGGGGCCTGTCGGGAAATCTGATACGGTTTTTATCGCAAAATCTGAGCCTGTGCTGATAACAGCCTCAGGGCCATAGTGCTCATGCCTGATCGAGGCCTGATGAGCACCGAGCCATGAACGATAGAATCCCTTTTACAGAGATCGCCACCGCCCCAGCCAGCCCCCAGCCACGCCGCGCCGACAATGGCATCCATACCCGCAGCTTCACCGGGCTGTACCGCAACCTGCGCATCGGCTTCGCCGGCGCCCTGTTCGTGCTGTTCTTCGGCACCGCCTGGCTGAACTGGAACGGCCGCCAGGCGGTGCTGTGGGACCTGGGCAACAGCAAATTCCACATCTTCGGCGCCACCTTCTGGCCGCAGGACTTCATCCTGCTGTCGGCGCTGCTGATCATCTGCGCCTTCGGCCTGTTCGCCATCACCGTATATGCCGGCCGCGTGTGGTGCGGCTACAGCTGCCCGCAGAGCACCTGGACCTGGCTGTTCATGTGGTGCGAGAAGGTCACCGAAGGCGACCGCAACCAGCGCATCAAGCTGGCCGCCGCGCCCTGGAGCCTGAGCAAACTGGCCCGTCGCACGCTGAAGCACAGCCTGTGGCTGGCCATTGGCGTGCTCACCGGGCTGACCTTCGTCGGCTACTTCACCCCGATCCGCCCACTGGCCGCGGAACTGTTCACCTTGCAACTGGACGGCGTGGCGCTGTTCTGGGTGCTGTTCTTTACCGCCGCCACCTACATCAATGCCGGCCTGCTGCGCGAAGCGGTGTGCCTGCACATGTGCCCTTATGCACGCTTCCAGAGCGTGATGTTCGACAAGGACACCCTGGCGGTCGCCTATGACCCGCGTCGCGGCGAAGCCCGTGGCCCGCGCAAGAAAGGCAGTGACCTCCGCGCCCAGGGCCTGGGCGACTGCATCGACTGCACCTTGTGCGTGCAGGTGTGCCCCACCGGCATCGATATCCGCGACGGCCTGCAAATGGCGTGCATCGGTTGTGCGGCGTGCATCGATGCCTGTGACGGGGTAATGGACAAGATGGGCTACGCCCGTGGCCTGATCGGCTACAAGTCCGAACGCAGCCTGCAAGGTGGCACCACCCATTGGCTTCGCCCGCGCCTGCTGGGCTACGCCGCCGCGCTTTGGGTGATGATCGCGGCACTGGTGGTGGCCTTGCAGCTGCGCCCGATGGTGTCGCTGGACGTGATCAAGGACCGCGGCCTGTTCCGCGAGAATGCCCAGAGCCAGATCGAGAACATCTACCTGCTCAAGGTCATCAACAAGACCGAAAGCACCCGGCACTATGAGCTGCGCCTGCTGGACGCCGACGGCTTCAGCCTGCAGGGCAAGACCTCCTTCGTGATCCCGGCCGGTGAAATGAGTGAACTGCCGGTGTCGGTGGCGATGCTCGCCGAGCGCCCGGCCAGCAGCTCGCAGACGCTGAGCTTCGAAATCAGCGAGCGCGACGACCCCGCCATCCGCAGCGTGGCCCACAGCCGCTTCGTCGCGCCGATGAACCGTTGATCCCTTACACTGATTCCACCTTGCCTGCCAGGCTTCGACAGAAGGCCAGAATGAAACGCTACGAACGCTTTGCCGACGACATCGCCGAACTGATCCGCTCCGGGGTGCTGGGCCCCGGCCAGCGCGTGCCCTCGGTGCGCTATGCCAGCCAGACCCACGGGGTCAGCCCGTCCACCGTGTTCCAGGCCTACTACCTGCTGGAGCGGCGCGGGCTGATCCGCGCCCGGCCGCGCTCGGGCTATTTCGTCAATGCCCACGCCCCGCGCCAGTTCAGCGAGCCGCAGGCATTGCAGCCGGTCAGCGAGTCCACCGATGTCGACGTCAGCGCGCTGGTGTTCTCGATCCTCGACTCGATCAAGGACCCCAACACCGTGCCGTTCGGCTCGGCCTTTCCCAGCCCCGAGCTGTTTCCGCTGCAACGCCTGTCGCGCTCGCTGGCCAGCGCCAGCCGCAGCATGGACCCGCGCATGGTGGTGACCGACCTGTCACCCGGCAACCCGCAGCTGCGCCGGCAGATTGCCCTGCGCTACATGGTTGGCGGGCTGATGCTGCCAATGGAGGAGTTGCTGATCACCAACGGCGCGCTGGAAGCCCTGAACCTGTGCCTGCAGGCCGTCACCCAGCCCGGTGACCTGGTGGCCATCGAAGCCCCCGCCTTCTATGCCTGCCTGCAGGTACTGGAGCGTCTCAAGCTAAAGGCCGTGGAAATTCCTGTGCACCCGCGCGAAGGCATGGATCTGGGCGTGCTGGCGCAAACGCTGGAGAAACACCCGGTCAAGGCCGTGTGGTGCATGACCAACTTCCAGAACCCGGTGGGCGCCAGCATGCCGGAGGCGAAAAAGCAGGCACTGGTGGAGCTGCTGGCGCGTCATCAGGTGCCATTGATCGAAGACGACGTGTACGCCGAACTGTACTACGCGCAACAGGCACCCAAACCGGCCAAGGCCTTCGACACCCAGGGGCTGGTGATGCACTGCGGCTCGTTCGCCAAGAGCCTGGCACCTGGCTACCGCATCGGCTGGGTGGCAGCCGGGCGCTTTGCACAGAAGATCGAGCGGCTCAAGCTGATGACCTCGCTGTGCGCCTCGATGCCGGCGCAGGCGGCCATCGCCGACTACCTGCAGCACGGCGGCTACGACCGCCACCTGCGCAAGCTGCGCTATGCCCTGGAAGGCCAGCAGGCCAACATGCTGGCGGCCATCGCCCGGCACTTTCCGGCGCAGACGCGGGTCAGCCAACCGTCCGGCGGCTACTTCCTGTGGCTGGAGCTGCCCGAACAGATGGACGCCCTCAAGCTGTTCCACATGGCCTTGGCCCAAGGCATCAGCATCGCCCCCGGGCCGATCTTCTCGCCCACCCGGCGCTTCGGCAACTGCATCCGCCTGAACTACGGCAGCCCCTGGCATGAGGATGCCGAACGGGCCATGGAAACCCTGGGGCGGATCATCCGCTCGTTCTGATGACTGGCGCCCCGGTGGGCGGCTATAGTTGCCCGATCCGCTCACCGGGCCCTCGCCATGCAAGCAGACTCGCTCCCGTCATTGGCACAACTGCAAGCGCGTGTCGCAGAACTGGAAGCTCGCCTGGCAGAGCGCGACGACACTGCACAGGCCCACATCCAGCTACTGGGCGAACTGCTCGACAACAGCCGGGCCAACGTGTTTGCCGCCGACAGCGAGATGCGCCTGGTCGCGATCAACCGCACGGCCCGGGAAACCTTCGAGCATTACCGGGGCTTCGTGCCGCAGATCGGCGATTACGTGCCACAAATTCTGCTCAACCACCCTGACATCATGGGCCGCCTGGCACCGGTGTGGCCACGCGTGCTGGCCGGCGAAGCCTTCATCGACACTATCTCACTCGGCCCCTCCGATGCCCCCCGCCATTACGAAATCCGCTATCATCCATTGCTCGATGCACAACAGCAAGTCCAGGGCGGGTACCTGTTCGCCTATGACATCACCGAGCGCATGGCCGAGCAGGAACGCCTGCGCCAGGCCGAAGAGGCCCTGCGCCAGTCGCAGAAAATGGAGGCGGTCGGCCAGTTGACCGGCGGCATCGCCCACGACTTCAACAACTTGCTGGGTAGCCTGCTTGGCGCGCTGGAGCTTGCAGAGCAGCGCCTGGGCGAGCAACGCCTTGCCGACACCGCCCGCATGCTTGAGCTCGGCCGTAGCAACGCACTGCGCGCCTCAGCCTTGGTGCAGCGGCTACTGGCCTTTTCGCGTCAGCAGACGCTGATGCCACAGGCGGTGGACGTGCAGCGACTGGTTGCCGACATGCATGACCTGATCCGCAGCTCGACCGGCCCGCACATTGACTTCCAGGACCGCACGCTGGCCGCGCAATGGTCGATCCGCATCGATCCGCAGCAGCTGGAGAACGCTCTGCTCAACCTGTGCATCAATGCCCGTGACGCCATGCCGCTGGGCGGCACCTTGCGCATCGGTTGTGAAAACGCCGATCTCGCAGCGGCCGAGGCCAAGCGCCTGGACCTGCCGACGGGGCACTATCTGCACATTCGTGTCGAGGACACCGGCGTGGGCATGCCCAGTGAGGTGCTGCAACACGCTTTCGAGCCCTTCTTCACCACCAAGCCGCTGGGCCAGGGCACTGGCTTGGGATTGTCCATGGCCTATGGTTTTGTTCGCCAGTCCGGGGGGCAGTTGCTGATCGACAGCGTCACCGGGCAAGGCACTTGCGTTCACCTGTACCTGCCCCGTGACCAGAGCGCTTGCGCAACCGGCCACGGCGAGCCAGCCACATCCGCCACCGCGACGTTGCAGCCGCGGATGCACCGGATCATGCTGGTGGCGGACCAACCGGCCCTGCGCCTGGTACTGGTCGAAGTGCTGACGGAACTGGGCTATCAGGTGCAGGCTTTCGAGAGTGGCCACCGGGCTCTGGAATCGTTGCAGAAAGGGCCGCCACCGGACCTGCTGATCACCGATGTCGGCCTGCCTGGGCGACTCGACGGTTACCAGCTTGCAGAGGCCTGCCAGGACCTTGTGGCGGATGCCCCGGTATTGCTGATTACCGGCTACGAGACTGCCGAAACGGTGCACTGTGCCCGGCCCGGCAGGCGCACCGAACTGCTGCACAAACCCCTCGACCTGAACACCCTCGGCGAACGGATCGAGCGCCTGTTGGGCATTGCGTCACACCCGCGTTGACTGGCTATTCGCCTGTTGCCGAACACGCTAAAGTCTGGGCTTCATCCACTGTCGGACGTCGGCATGCCCTCCCGCGACCTGCTTTCACTGCGCCAACAAGTCGAAGCCCTGCAGCAACAGAACGCGCTGCTGGAAGCCCGCCTGGCAAGCCATCAGCAACACGATCAGGACTTCTACCGCTCGCTCTTCGACACCATGGACGAAGGCTTCTGCATCATCGAGTTCTTCGACGGCCCGCACGGCCCACTGAGCGACTATGTGCATGTGCTGGCCAATGCGGCCTATGCCAAGCATGCCGGCATCCCCAACGTGGTCGGGCAGAAACTGCGCGAGATGGTGCCCGATGAGGCCGACGATTGGGTCGCCCGTTATGGCGCGGTGCTGCGCACGGGCGAGCCGCTGCATTTCGAGCAGGAACTGGTCGCCACCGGCCATGTGTTGTCGGTGACCACCTTCCGCGTAGAGCCTGCCGAAAAGCGCCAGGTGGCGGTACTGTTCAAGGACGTCACTGCACGCCGACGGGCAGAGCAGGCCCTGCAGCGCCTGAACGAGGAACTGGAACAACGGGTGAATGCGGCACTGGCAGAACAGGCCAAGGCCGAGGAAGCCCTGCGCCAGGCACAGAAGATGGAAGCGGTCGGCCAGCTCAGTGGCGGCATCGCCCACGACTTCAACAACCTGCTGGGCGGCATCCTCAGTGCCCAGGAGCTGATGCGCCAACGCCTGGAGCAATCCCGTTTCGACGCCCTGGAGCCATTGCTGAAGCTGTCCAGCGGCTCGGCGCAGCGGGCCTCTTCGCTGGTACACCGGCTGCTGGCATTTTCCCGTCAGCAGACCCTGCAGCCCTGCTCCACGCAGGTGGCCACGCTGGTGGGCGGCATGGAGGAGCTGCTGCGCCGCACCATCGGCCCCTCCATCACCCTGACCAGCCAATTCCCCTGCCAGCTATGGCCGACCTTCATCGACCCGCCGCAACTGGAAAGCGCCCTGCTCAACGTGTGCATCAATGCCCGCGATGCCATGCCTGCCGGCGGCGTGATCGATATCCTCGGTGACAACCTGCTGCTCGACGACCAGCAAGCCCGTGCACTGGAACTGCCAGCTGGCGAATACGTACGGCTGAGCATCAGCGACAACGGCAAGGGCATGTCGGCGGAGGTGGCCGAGCGCGCCGTCGACCCGTTCTTCACCACCAAGCCCATGGGCCAGGGCACTGGGCTGGGCTTGTCGATGACTTATGGTTTCGTGCGCCAGTCGGGCGGGCAGCTACGGGTGTTGTCGACACCTGGCGAAGGCACCCGCATCGAGCTGCTGCTTCCCCGCCACCACCAGCACCCCGAAGCCCCGGCACCCAGGCCACTGCACACACTGCTGGAAAAAAGCAGCGGCGCCACGCAGCGTATCCTGCTGGTCGAAGACCAGGCCGCCTTGCGCGTGGTCGTCTGCGAGGTGCTGGAAGAACTGGGTTATCGGGTCGATGCATTCGAGAACGGCCCGGCTGCCCTCGCCCATCTGCAAGCTGGCGAGCGGCCAGACCTGCTGTTGAGCGATATCGGCCTGCCCGGCGGCCTGAATGGCCGCCAGTTGGCTGAACGTTGCCGCGAGCGCCACCCCGACCTCAAGGTACTGTTCATCACCGGCTACGACGAAAGCGCGGCGCTCAGTGACGGCCAGTTGCTGCAAGGCACTCAGGTGCTGACCAAGCCGTTCGAGCTGGCAGTGCTGGCCGAACGGGTACGCACGCTGCTGGAGGATTGACCGGCGCGCTCAGCGCCCGCCGCCCAGGTCGATGAAGCTGCCGGTGGAGTACGAGGCTTTGTCCGAGAGCAGCCAGAGGATGGCCTCGGCCACTTCCTCGGGGCGCCCGCCGCGGCCCATGGGCAAGCCGGGCTCGAGCTTGCTGACCCGGTCGGAGTCGCCCGACAGCGCGTGGAACCCGGTATGGATATAGCCTGGCCGCACACCATTTACCCGCACGCCCTCGCCTGCCACTTCCTTTGCCAGGCCAATGGTGAAGGTGTCGAGGGCGCCCTTGGAAGCGGCATAGTCCACGTATTCGTTGGGCGAGCCCAGGCGGGCGGCCACCGACGACACGTTGACGATGGCCCCGCCCGGCCCGCCGTACCGGCGTGCCATGCGCTTCAGTGCGTGCTTGGCGCAGAGCATGGGGCCGACGACGTTGGTCTTCATGACCTTGAGCAGGCGGAATTCGGACATGTCCTCAACCCGGCTTTGCTGGCCGATGGTGCCTGCGTTGTTTACCAGCGCGGTGACCGGGCCGAGTTCTTCGTCAACGCGCTGGAACAGCTGGATGACCTCATCCTCGACACTGGCGTCGGCGCGCACGGTGATGGCCTTGGCGCCCAGGGCTCGGACCTGGCCGAGGATGTCCTCGGCGGCCTGGTCGTCGGCGTGGTAGTTGATGCAGATGCGGTAGCCCTGACGGGCGGCCAGCAGCGCCGTGGCGGCGCCGATGCCGCGGCTGGCACCGGTGATGACTATGACTTGCTCCATGGGTCTGCCAATCGTTTGGAAAGGGAGCATCGACAATAGGGGAAAAGGCAGCGCGTGGGAATGACCTTTCCTTCTGCTACTGCGTGGGTTTGCCTTGCCCGGGAAACAACGTCTCGAACCGCGGCGTCGCCCGCGCAACGAAACCCAGCCCCTGGTGCATGATGAAGTAGGCAGCGATTTCATTCCGCTCGGCGAAGGCATAGCCTTCCTCCGGGCCCAGCACCATCAACAGTGTGTCCAGGGCATCGGCACGCAACACCGAAGGGTCGACCACCGACACTGCCGCCAGCGCGTGCTTGACCGGCCTGCCGACACGGGGATCGAAGGTGTGCGAATAACGCTGGCCACCTTCCTCGAAATAGTTGCGGTAATCGCCGGCGGTGGCAACGCCGTAGCCATCCAGGGCGATGGCGCGCTCCACTTGCTGTTCGCCCCCACCACTCGGTACCTCGAGGGCGATGCGCCAGGGCGAGCCATCCGGCTTGCGGCCGACGCCCTTGAGTTCACCGGTGATCTCGACCAGATAGGCCTGGATACCCAGGGCCGCAAGCCTGTCGCCCACCCGATCCACTGCATAACCGGCGAGCATGCTGTCGAAATCCAGCTGCGCCGCCACATCCTTGCACAGCTTTTCTCCATCCAGGTGCAAGTGCTGCAGCCCTACCCGTGCCTGCTCCCGTGCCAGCGTGCTGGCGTCCGGCACCTGCCTACCGCGTGACTGCGGGCCGAAGCCCCAGAGGTTCATCAATGGCAAGACCGTCAGGTCGAAAGCCCCGCCACTCTCGCGGAACAGAGAAACACCGTACGCCAGCAATTGCTGCATCTCTTGCGGCACTGCCTGACAGGCGCCGGCCGGCAGGTTGTTGAAGCGGGAAACCACGGAATCGCCGCGCCAGTTGGAGAACTGCTTGTCGAGGGCCTGGAGAACAAGCTCGACTTCGGCCTTTACTTGCCGCGAATCGGGCGTCTGTGCAGTGGGTACGTACTGGATCGAATACGTACTCCCCATGGTCGGCCCGCCAAAGCGTTCAATCCTGTCGCCGCAGCCATACAGCAACGTCACCAGCATCACCAGCAGGCTTGCGCGCATCATTGGACACCTCGCAGACTCTGGCCGCCCGTACGCGGCGCAGGCTATTTCACCAGAGTTGCGAGATGGCAATTGGCCTACCGTTCATCAGCAAACCTGGTCAAAAACCGAACAAACTCCTCATCGAACACTCTGATCTGCGCGGGTGATCATTCATCCCCCTCCCTTTCCGCTTAACGTCCCGGAAGCAATAAAACAACCATGTGCATAAGCGCACAGGGGCGTTCTTTGCCCAAAAATTGGAGGACATTACATGTCTAGCCATTCGTTGCAGAGCGTCGAACGCCTGCAGAGCCGCATCCGCGCCCAGCGTCAGCCGCAACAGAAACCTTTCTGGCGCCGTCTGCTGGCCATCGCCTCATCCTCTCAGCGTAGTTGGCACGGAGGGATCGAGCTCAGGGGATACAAGGAACTATCCAACGCTACGCCGGTTGCCCCGGTCGTGGTCGGTAAAGTCCAGCTGGCGATTCCCCTCGGGCGGGGTCGGCGGTTTGTCCAGCCTTGCGTGCAGCCGGGGCAGCATGTGCGCAAGGGCGAAGTGATCGGTATTGGCGACAACACCACCGCTTGGGTGCATGCCAGTACCTCCGGCATCGTGGACCGGATCGATCACGTCTTCGCGGCCGACTCGGCCGAGCCAGTCATGGCCGTCATCCTGAACGCAGATGGCCTGGACGAGTGGCTCGAACGCCCGGCACCGGGCCTGCCGCAAACGCCAGAGGCGCTGGTCGAGCGCGCATTGCAGATGGGCATAGTCGGCCTTGGTGGTGCGGGTTTCCCCACGGCCCTCAAGCTGGCCGACGCACAGCAGCCCGACCTGCTGCTGATCAACGGTGCCGAATGCGAGCCCTTCCTTACTTGCGATGACCGCCTCATGCGTGAAAATGCCGAAGCGTTGATCGAGGCCGCCGACTATGTCGCCGCGCTGCTGGGAATAACGGCAACCCGTTTCGGCATCGAAACCAACAAACCGGAGGCGATGACCACGTTACGTGCCGCCGCACGCCAGGCGCGCACCCGGGTCGAGATTTGTCCACTTCCGGAGCGTTACCCAGCAGGTGGGCAGCCGTTGATGATCAAGAGCCTCAGTGGCCGCAACCTGGCCCCGGGGAGCCGCCCCGCCGATATCGGCGTCCTCGCCCTGAATGTCGCAACGCTCTACGCGCTGGGCCGGGCTGTCTTCCAGGACGAACCACTGACCAGCCGCGTGCTGACGCTGACAGGTGACTGCGAGCGCCCCGGCAATGTGCGGGTGCCGGTGGGTTACCCGGTCAGCGAACTGCGCGCGATTGCTGGCGCGTCCCCCACAGGGCAGTTGACCCAAGTCGGAGGCCCGATGATGGGGCAGCCGCTACCGGACGCCAACGCCTTCGTCAGCAAGACCAGCAGTTGCCTGATTTTCGGCGCCGAGCGCTACCTGCCGGCTGCTCGCCCCGCCAGCAGTTGCATTCGCTGCACGCGCTGCGTGGATGTCTGCCCGATGTCGCTGCGGCCGCTGGACCTCTACGCTGCCGCCGAGCGCCTGGACAAGACCAGCCTGCAGGAACTGCGCCTGGATGCCTGCATCGAATGCGGCAGCTGCAGCAGCATCTGCCCAAGCAATATCCCGCTACGCGAACGCTTCCGCCAAAGCAAGACGGAGGTCCGCGCATGAGCTTGATACGCCACCCCATCCCGCAACGGCTGCGCACGGTGATGCTGCTGGTCGTCCTGTGCCTGCTGCCGGGCACCGTCCTGTATGCCTGGCAATTCGGCGTCGTGGTCTGGTTGCAGGTGTTCTGGTGCGTGCTGTTTGCCCTGGGCTTCGAAGCCGCCCTGCTGCGCCTGCGCGGGCATGACGTACGCAAGGGTTTGAGCGACCTCAGCTGGCTGGTGCTGGGCCTGATACTGGCTCGGGCATTGCCGCTGATGGTGCCGTTGTGGATGATCGCCCTGGCCAGTTTTGCTGCTCTGGCACTGTGCAAGCACGCCAGTGGAGGCCTTGGTCGCAACCGCCTCAACCCTGCCATGGTTGGCCTGGGGGTGGTTGCCATCTGCTTCTACCAGCAGTTGTACCCCGCGCCATCGAACCATGCCCCCTGGACCGCAACCCTGGACGCCAAGGACGTTCTGCTCCAACAGCTACAGTTGGTGCCGCGCCTGGAGCTCGATGCGTTCGCCGGCGCCACGCAACTGGCGCAGAACGAGTTCACCCATGTCACCCACAATCTGTCGGGGTTCGGCTACATTGCCGGCGGTTTGCTGCTGGCTTCGCTGCGGGTGATCCGCATCGAGATTCCGCTGGCGATGATCGCGAGCACAGTATTGCTGTGCATGGCTGCCGGCCACAGCCTGCAGGAAGCCGTTTACAACCTCAGCCTCGGCGGCTATCTCTTCACCGCCTTCTTCATCGCCACCGATCCGGTCACCAGCCCCGATACCCGCGCCGGTCGCATCCTCTTCGGCGTGACCGTCGGCACGCTGACCGAGCTGATTCGCGAGTTCGGGCTTTACGCCGATGGCCTCTGCTTCGCTGTGCTGGCCGGCAACCTGCTGGTGCCGCAGATCGACCGGTTGGTGCTGCGCATGCAGCGGCCCTGGTACGCAGCAGCGAGTGCCTGACATGGCATTTGGCAAAGAGCCTGGGCCTTGTTCTGGCCCGGCTCAGTGCCCTGCCGACGCCGGCCCCGCCTTGGCGGTAAAGGGCGGTTTGGCGAACCACACCAGCAGGATCAACCCGGCAAACACCCAGGTCATCAGGGTGAAGTAGTCCACCGTCGACATCATGTACGCCTGCCCGTTGAGTATCTGCTCCAGCTGCGCATAGCTCTGCGGGCTGGCCCCGCCCAGCTGCTCCAGGGTATGTCGCGTGGCCGGGTCGAACTGGCTGATGTGCTCGCTCAGGTAGGCATGGTGCTGGTCCGCCCGGCGAATCCAGATCCAGGTGGTCAGCGACGCCGCGAAACTGCCGCCCAAGGTACGCAGGAAGGTCGCCAGGCCCGAGCCATCGGCGATCTGCTGCGGTGGCAGGTCGGACAGCAGGATGCTCAAGGTCGGCATGAAGAACAGCGCAACGCCAATACCCATGAACAACTGCACCAGCGCCACATGCTGGAAGTCCACCTCGCTGGTGAACCCGGCACGCATGTAGCAGCTGCTGCCGATCGCCAGGAACGCCAGCCCGGCCAGCACACGCAGGTCGAAGCGGTGGGCGTACTTGCCCACGAACGGCGACATCAGCACCGGCAACAGGCCGATCGGCGCCACCGCCAGGCCGGCCCAGGTAGCGGTATAGCCCATCTGCGTCTGCAGCCACTGAGGCAGGATCAGGTTGATGCCGAAGAACCCGGCATAGCCCCCTACCAGCACGATGGTGCCCACGCGGAAGTTGCGGTGCGCGAACAGGCGCAGGTTGACCACCGGGTGACGGTCGGTCAGTTCCCAGATCACGAACACCGCCAGGAACACCAGCGAGACCAGGATTCCGGCAATGATGAACGACGATTCGAACCAGTCCAGGTCGTTGCCTTTGTCCAGCACCACCTGCAAGGCGCCAACGCCGATGATCAGCGTCAGCAGGCCGATGTAGTCCATCGGCTGGCGGCTGGTGACCACCGGCCGGGTGCGCATCTGCTGGCGGACCACGGCGGCGGCGAACAGGCCGATGGGCACGTTGATGAAGAAGATCCACGGCCAGCTGTAGCTGTCGGTTATCCAGCCGCCGAGAATCGGCCCGGCAATCGGCGCCACCACCGTGACCATCGCCAGCAGCGCCAGGGCCATGCCGCGCTTGGCCGGGGGATAGACGGCGATCAGCAAAGTCTGGGTCATCGGGTACAACGGCCCGGCCACCACACCCTGCAACACGCGAAAACCGACCAGCTCCGGCATCGACTGGGCAATACCGCACAGGAACGAGGCCAGCACGAACAGCAGCGTGGCCCAGATGAACAGCTTCACCTCGCCAAACCGTCGGCTGAGCCAACCGGTGAGCGGCAAGGCGATGGCGTTGCTCACCGCGAACGAGGTGATGACCCAGGTGCCCTGTTCGTAGCTCACCCCCAGGTTGCCGGAAATGGTCGGCAAGGCCACGTTGGCGATGGTGGTGTCGAGCACCTGCATGAACGTCGCCAGCGACAGGCCGATGGTGGTCAGCAGCAGGCTCGGCGGCGTGAACTGGGCAGCAGCGTTGTTGCTCATCGCTGGGCCGTCTTGCCGGTTGCGCTGTTTTCGTGGATCAGCCGGGCGATCAGGTTGTCGGCTTCGACCAGCTGGCGGTCATACACCTGGGTGATATAGCTGGCCTGCTGCGGTGGCTGTTGGGCCAAGGTCGGGCCGCTCTGGTCGTGCAGGTCGACCTCGACCACGGTGGACAGCCCGATACGCAGCGGGTGGTCCTTGAGCTGGTCGGGGCTGAGGTGGATGCGTACCGGCACGCGCTGGACGATCTTGATCCAGTTACCGGTGGCATTCTGCGCCGGCAACAGGGCGAAGGCGCTGCCGGTACCAGCGCCAAGGCTGTCGACCGTGCCGCTGTACCTGACCTCGCTGCCGTACAGGTCGGCGCTGATCTGCACCGGCTGGCCGATACGCATGTCGCGCAGCTGGGTTTCCTTGAAGTTGGCATCGATCCACACCTGGTCCAGCGGGATCACCGCCATGGTCGCGGTACCCGGTTGCAGGCGCTGGCCCAGCTGCA
Organism: Pseudomonas sp. PNPG3; assembly: GCF_023093815.1. Lineage (NCBI taxonomy): Bacteria > Pseudomonadati > Pseudomonadota > Gammaproteobacteria > Pseudomonadales > Pseudomonadaceae > Pseudomonas > Pseudomonas sp. PNPG3. Next base: position 98,002 of record NZ_JALLKV010000002.1, on the reverse strand, counting down.
CGGTACGCTTGGCAACGTAGCCGGTGACCGGTGCCACCAGGGTGGTGCGGGCATGGTCGAGGTAGGCCTGGCGCAGGTCGGCGGCGGCGGCCATCACCTCGGGGTGCGAGGACACCACGGTGTCGTCGACCAGTGCGCTGCTGGTGCTGAGCTGCTGGCGTGCACGGTTGACGGCGGCCTCGGCCACGCTCAGGTCGTCGCGGGCATGAGACAATTCTTCCGCAGCTATCGCGCCGCTGTCGGCCAGTACCTTGCGCCGGTTGAAGTCCTGGCGGGCCTTGCGCAGCTCGGCCTGGCGGGTTTCCAGCTGGGCCTTGAGCGCGTCGACGTTGCTGTACAACCCGCGCACCTGGCGCACGCTGCGCGCCAGCCTGGCTTCGGCGGCCTGCAAGGCCACCTGGCTGTCGGCCGGGTCGAATTGCAGCAATACCTGGCCGGCGTGGACCAGGTCGCCGTCATCGGCACCGATGCTGGTGACAGTGCCGGTGACCAGCGGGGTGATCTCTACCACGTTGCCGTTGACGTAGGCATCGTCGGTGCTTTCGTGCCAGCGCCCGACCAGGCTGTACCAGGCCCAGGCACCGACGCCGGCAAGGATCAGCAGCAACACCAGGCCAAGCAGCCAGGCCTTGCGCTTGCGCGACGGTTCGGGCGCGGCGGAGGGAGTCGGGGTGTCTGCGGGAGTGGCCATGGCAATACCTTGGATAATTCGTGACAGGGATCAACGATCGCCGAAGCGGCGGATCGTCAACGGGTCGCCGGCAGCGAGCAGGACCTTGGCCAGCAGGCCTTCCAGGGTCGCGAGCTCTTCGGGTGCCAGCACGCCGCACAGCTCGTTCATGGCCGCCGCGCCGATTTCCGGCAGGCGGTCAGCCAGGCGCTGGCCATCGGCGGTAAGCGCCAGGTGCACCTGGCGACGGTCGTCGGCGCAACGGTTGCGCACGATCAGTTCCTTCTGCTCGAGGCGGTCGAGCATGCGGGTCATCGATCCGCTGTCCAGGCCCAGGTACCGGCACAGCTCGGCCGGGGTGTCCACCTGGTACTGGGTGACGATGATCAGCACCTTGAACTGCGCGGCGGTGACGCCTTCGGATTCGAGGTGCCAGTCGAGAGTGCGGTCCTTCAGGATCGCCGCCCGGCCAAGCAGCATGCCGATGGCGCAGGTCTGGAAGTTTTCAGGGGAGAAATGGGCCATTGGAGGCTGCTCGGGTAATTGTGTAGAAATATTACTGCCTAGGCAGTGAATGTCAAAGCTTTGATTAGGTTGCTATGGAAAATTTCATGATGTTCCCCTTCTCTCGCCTGCCGAGGGAGGCTCTTGTGGGAGCGGCTTTAGCCGCGAACACCGGCGCAGCCGGTGCCATGCACCGCATTGGATTCTTCGCGGCTGAAGCCGCTCCCACAGGGTACGCGGACTGCTTGCGATTTCAGTTATCTACGCGACAACGCAGCCCAAAGGGCTGGGTCATCTCCCACAGGGAACTGTGACTGCTGTCACTGCCGCAATCGCAGGCCCAGTGCCTCCACCGCCCCGCAGGCAATGGCCATGCCCACCAACTCCGCCAGGCTATCGGCCTGCAACCGCTTCATCACCCGCCCCCGGTACAGGTCCACCGTCTTCACACTGACGCCCAACCGCTCGGCAATTTCGCGGTTGCTCAACCCTTGGGCCAACGGCACGAACACGTCGCGCTCGCGTGGGGTCAGGCCGTCGATGCGCGCCTGCACCCGGGCCAGCGCCTGGTCGTCCTGGCGTGCCCGCCCGGCGCTTTCCAACGCGGCCTGCACGCTGTCGAGCAGCAACTGGTCGTTGTAGGGTTTCTCGATGAAGTCGCAGGCGCCGGCCTTGAATGCCCGCACCACGATCGGCACATCGGCATGCCCGCTGACGAAGATCACCGGCAAACCCAGGCCACGCTCGCGCATCGCCTGCTGCACCGCCAACCCGCCCAGCCCCGGCATGCGCACATCCAGCAGCACACAGGCCGGCCCATCGTCGACGCAGGCGTCGAGAAACGCCTGCCCGCCGGCGAACGGCAAGGCCTGCAAACCCACCGACTGCAACAACCACACCGTCGAGTCGCGCATACCCTGGTCGTCATCGACCACATACACTTTCGCTTGCACCGCCATCTCCCCTTACCCCCTGCTGACCGCCAGTCGGCAGCACAGTACCAGTCCGCCATTGTCACCGGCTCGCGCCCACAGGCTGCCACCAAAGCCCTCGATCAGGCTGCGGCTCATGCTCAGGCCAAGGCCCAGGCCGTCGGCCTTGCTGGTGGTGAACGGCGTGAAGATTTCATCCAGGCGCTCGGGCGCCACGCCCGGGCCCTGGTCGGCCACCTCGACCAGCACGCCATCACCATCGCGCGCAGCGCCCAGCAGGATACGTGACGGCCGCTCGCCATGCTGCTCGCGGTTGGCATCGATGGCGTTGCGCAACAGGTTCAACAGCACCTGCTCCAGCAGTACCCGGTCGGCATACACCAAGGGTAGCTGCGCGCTCATGCGCAACTCGACCACCACCTGGTCACGCGCGGCTTCCCAGGCGCACAGGCGCATGGCTTCGCCGGCCACCTCGGCCACGTCCAGCGCCTGCAGGCGGCGCGGCCCCTTGCGCAGGAAGGCGCGCAGGCGGCGGATCACTTCGGCGGCATGGGTGGCCTGTTCGCTGATGCGCTGCAGGCCCTGCCCTACCCGCTCTCGGGCCTGCGGGTCGCGCTCCAGGCCCTGCAGGTAACGCTGGCTGGCGTTGGCATAGTTGACCACCGCAGCCAACGGCTGGTTGATCTCGTGGGCAATGCCCGAAGCCAGCTCGCCCAAGGTGGCCAGCCGGGCACTGTGCGCCAGGCTTTCCTGGGCCTCGATGCGCAGGGTGATGTCGCGGGACACGCTGACCACCTCCACCACCGCGCCGGTGTAGGTTTCACGGATGGCCCGGCTGGCGATTTCGAACCAGCGGTAGCCGCCTGCGGCCTGGCGCACCCGGCAGGTCATGGTGTGGTAGCCGTCCTGGTCCAGGGCGGCGGCGGCCTGGCGCAGCACCTGGCGGCGCTCGCGCGGGTGCAGCAGGGTATGCACGGCCATGCCGCGCAGCTGCTCGGGCCACAGGCCTAGCAGGCGGAATGCCGCCGGCGAGGCATCGAGGAAACGGCCGTCGGGGCTGTGCCGAGAGATCAGGTCGGTGGTGTTCTCGATGATCAGCCGGTACAGGCGCCGGGCGCGGCTGGCCTCGCGGGCGCCATGGCGCTCGTCGCTGGCGTCGCGGCCACGCGCCAGCACCTGCTGGCCCTGGTCGTCAGGGATGAAGCTCCACAGCACGATGCGTTCACCAACCTGCACCTCGACATCGGCGATCGCCCGGCGCTGGCGCAGGCAGGCGCGCACCAGGGCGGCGCAGTTGCCCGGCAGCCAGCTGGCCAGTGCCGGGCCTTCATCGACCCAGGCCTGCAGCGCCGGGTTGAGTGCCAGCGGCCTGGCGTCGCCGGCCAGCATCAGGCTGGGTTGCGGGTCCTTGGCGAGCAAGGGATAGGCAGTGTTGTCCACGGTAGGCGGCTCGTTGTTATAGTAGTTTTACTATATTGCTATAGTCGATATTCCTAATACCATAGCGACTCGCGTAAAACTGCGACAAGGGGAGCGGCCCACCGTCCGCCTCCCTGCACCCTGAACAGAGCTAACAATCAGCCACCGGGGGTCAAGCGCACAGGTTGTGCCTGCCTCCTCTACAGGATTACCGCATGTCGATCTATGCCCAGGGCCTGATGCCCGCTGCCGTCAACCATGTCGCCCTCACCCCGCTGAGTTTCATCGAACGCACCGCTGCCGTATATGGCGATTATCCGGCGGTGATCCACGGTGCCATCCGCCGTAACTGGCAGCAGACCTACCAACGCTGTCGGCGCCTGGCCAGCGCGTTGGTGGGCCGGGGTATCGGCCGTGGCGACACCGTGGCGGTGATGTTGCCCAACATTCCGGCCATGCTCGAAGCCCATTTTGGCGTGCCCATGACCGGTGCCGTGCTCAATACCCTGAACGTACGCCTGGACGCCGAGGCCATCGCCTTCATGCTGCAGCATGGCGAGGCCAAGGTGCTGATCACCGACCGCGAGTTCCACACCGTCATCGAGGCGGCCCTGGCCTTGCTCGAGCACCCGCCATTGGTGGTGGATGTGGATGACCCGGAGTACGGCGAAGGCCGTGCGGTCAGCGAACTGGATTATGAAGCGTTCCTAGCCGAAGGCGACCCGGACTTTGCCTGGGAATGGCCCGATGACGAGTGGCAGGCGATCTCGCTCAACTACACCTCCGGCACCACCGGCAACCCCAAGGGCGTGGTCTACCACCACCGTGGCGCTTACCTGAACGCCCTGGGCAACCAGATGGTCTGGGGCATGGGCCATCGCCCGGTGTACCTGTGGACCCTGCCGATGTTCCACTGCAACGGCTGGTGCTACCCATGGACCATCACCGCGCTGGCCGGCACCCATGTGTTCCTGCGCCGGGTCGACCCGCAGAAGATCCTGACCCTGATCCGCGAGCACCGGGTCAGCCACCTGTGCGGCGCGCCGATCGTGCTCAACGCCCTGGTCAACATGCCCGAGGCGGCCAAGGCGGCCATCGAGCACCCGGTGCAGGCCATGGTCGCGGGCGCCGCGCCACCTGCGAAGGTCATCGGCGCAGTGGAAGAGATGGGCATCCAGGTCACCCACACCTACGGCCTGACCGAAGTCTACGGCCCGGTGACCGTGTGTGCCTGGCATGACGAATGGGATGACCTGTCGCTGGAAGAGAGGGCACGGATCAAGTCCCGCCAGGGCGTGCGCTACCCGACCCTCGACGGCCTGATGGTCGCCGACCCGCAAACCCTCGAGCCGGTACCGCGCGACGGCAACACCCTGGGCGAGATCTTCATGCGTGGCAACACGGTGATGAAAGGCTACCTGAAGAACCCCGAGGCTACCGCCGAAGCCTTCCGTGGCGGCTGGTTCCATACCGGTGACCTGGCTGTGTGGCATACCGACGGCTATGTCGAGATCAAGGACCGGCTCAAGGACATCATCATTTCCGGTGGCGAGAACATTTCCACCATCGAGGTCGAAGACGCCCTGTACAAGCACCCGGCGGTGCTGGAGGCCGCGGTGGTGGCGCGCCCGGATGAAAAATGGGGGGAAACCCCGTGCGCCTTCGTTGCGCTCAAGCCGGGCCGCGAAGACACCCGCGAAGCCGACATCACCAGCTGGTGCCGCGAGCACCTGGCCGGGTTCAAGGTGCCGAAGACCGTGGTGTTCGGCGAACTGCCCAAGACCTCCACCGGCAAGATCCAGAAGTACGTGCTGCGCGACCGGGCCAAAGCCCTCTGAACCCGTAGCGGCCTCTTCGCGGGTAAACCCGCTCCCACAGGTACAGCAATGTGCTCAGGTTTGGCGCGATCCCTGTGGGAGCGGGTTTACCCGCGAAGAGGCCAGCCCAGATTTCCCACTTCTCAAGAGCTACCGATGACTACCTACTCCGCCCCCCTGCGCGACATGCGCTTCGTCCTGCATGACGTGTTCAACGCCCCGGCCCTGTGGGCCCGCCTGCCCGCCCTGGCCGAGCGCATCGACGCCGATACCGCCGATGCCATCCTCGAGGAAGCAGCCAAAGTCACCGGCCAGCTGATTGCCCCGCTCAGCCGCAACGGTGACGAGCAAGGCGTGCGCTTCGCCGCTGGTGAAGTCACTACACCCGACGGCTTCCGCGAGGCCTGGCACACCTACCGTGAAGGCGGTTGGGTCGGCCTCGGCGGCAATCCTGAACATGGCGGCATGGGCATGCCGAAAATGCTCGGTGTGCTGTTCGAAGAAATGCTCTACGCCGCCGACTGCAGCTTCAGCCTGTATTCGGCATTGAGCGCCGGCAGCTGCCTGGCGATCGATGCCCACGCCAGCGAAACACTCAAGGCCACCTACCTGCCGCCCCTGTACGAAGGCCGCTGGGCTGGCACCATGTGCCTCACCGAACCCCATGCCGGCACCGACCTTGGGCTGATCCGCAGCCGCGCCGAGCCCCAGGCCGATGGCAGCTATCGCATCAGCGGCAGCAAGATCTTCATCACCGGCGGCGAACAGGACCTGACCGAGAACATCGTCCACCTGGTGCTGGCCAAGCTGCCGGATGCGCCCACCGGCGCCAAGGGCATCTCGCTGTTCCTGGTGCCCAAGTACCTGGTCGAGGCCGATGGCCGCCTGGGGGCGCGCAACGCCGCCCATTGCGGCTCGATCGAACACAAGATGGGCATCAAGGCCTCGGCCACCTGTGTGATGAACTTCGATGGTGCCGTCGGCTACCTGGTCGGCGAGCCGAACAAGGGCCTGGCGGCGATGTTCACCATGATGAACTACGAGCGCCTGTCCATCGGCATCCAGGGCATCGGTTGTGCCGAGGCGTCCTACCAGAGCGCCGCCCGCTACGCCAACGAGCGCCTGCAAAGCCGCGCCGCCAGCGGCCCGCAGGCACAGGACAAGGTTGCCGACCCGATCATTCACCATGGCGATGTGCGGCGCATGTTGCTGACCATGCGCACCCTCACCGAAGGTGGCCGGGCGTTTGCCGCCTACGTCGGCCAGCAGCTGGACCTGGCACGCTACGCCGAAGACGCCGGCGAGCGCGAACATGCGCAACGCCTGGTGGCGCTGCTGACGCCGGTGGCCAAGGCGTTCTTCACCGACAACGGCCTGGAAAGCTGTGTGCTCGGCCAGCAGGTGTATGGCGGCCATGGCTACATTCGCGAATGGGGCCAGGAGCAGCGGGTGCGCGATGTGCGCATCGCGCAGATCTATGAAGGCACCAACGGCATCCAGGCCCTCGACCTGCTCGGGCGCAAGGTGCTGGCCGACGGTGGCCAGGCGCTGGCCGGCTTTGCCGCCGAGGTGCGGGCCTTCAGCGTTGATGCGCCCCTGCACCGTGAAGCCCTGCAAGCGAGCCTGGCGCGGCTGGAAGCGACCAGCGCCTGGCTGCGGGCGCGGGCCGGCGAGGATGCCAACCTGGTCAGCGCGGTGGCGGTGGAATACCTGCAGCTGTTCGGGCTGACTGCGTACGCCTTCATGTGGGCGCGGATGGCGGCGGTGGCGTTGGCCAGGCGTGACGAGGATGCCGCGTTTCATGGGGCCAAGCTTGCGTGTGCGGAGTTCTTCTTCCAGCGGGTCTTGCCGCGCGGGTTGGGGCTGGAGGCCAGTATCCGGGCAGGTAGTGGCAGCCTTTATGGTTTGGAGGCGGCGCAGTTCTGATGAGCCGCTGGGGGCGCTGTGCGCCCCTTTCGCGACACAAGGCCGCTCCCACAGGCATCCCACCAACCCATCGGGCAGCGCTGCACCTGTGGGAGCGGCCTTGTGTCGCGAAAGGGCTGCGCAGCAGCCCCAACGATTTCAGCCTGAATTTACCTGCGCGAAGGGTTCTCAAACGCTGAAAAACCATCACCAATCCGACGAAAACCGGCACAACTGATAGTCATTCGCCATTACCTCGGTTCTCGGGAGCCCTCCCGCAAGGGTAGAATGCGCAAAACCCGGAGCCGCAATGAACCACGACCGCCTCAATTCCAGCCCAGACGATGCCATCACCGACGCCGCCGCGCACTGGTGCATGCGCATGCACGCCGAAGATTGCTCGGTGGCCGAGCGCGAGGCGTTCGCCCGCTGGCTGGCGGCCGACCCGCGGCATGCCGAGGAATACCAGGCGATGCTGGAAATCTGGCAAACCGCCGACCTGCTGCCGCGCAATGCCACCGTCATCGACTTCAACCCGCCGCTGCAAAAGGCTGCGCGCCAGCGCAACTGGCGGCCGCTGGCATCCGCCGCCGCGATCGCCCTGGCAGTGCTGCCGCTGGCCGGCTGGGTGGGCTGGGAACAAGGCTGGCTGCCCAATCGCTACCAGCACTTCGAAGCCGGCGCGCACATGCAGACCGTGCAGCTGAGCGACGGCAGCACGGTGCAGCTCAACCTCAACACCGAGCTCACCTACCTCAACTACAAGGACCAGCGCCAGGTCACGCTCAAGCGTGGCGAGGCGTTCTTCAAGGTGCAGCACGACAGCAGCCACCCGTTCATCGTGCATGCCGGTCGTGGCCAGACCCGCGTCACCGGCACCCAGTTCAACGTGTGGAAGTACCAGGACCAGGTCAAGGTCACCCTGGTGGAAGGTTCGGTACTGGTATCCAGCGACGGCAGCACCGGTGGCTACCGCCTGGGCCCTGGTATGCAGGCCAGCTATCACAAGGGCGACTTCGAGCCGCAACTGGAGCAGAGCGAGGACTACGGCAACAGCCTGGCCTGGCGCGACGGCAAGCTGGTGCTCGACAACCTGAGCCTGGAACAGGCCCTGCCGATAATCAACCGCTACCTCGACGCACCGCTGCTGCTGGCCGACGCCAGCACCGGCCGCATCCGCATCAGCGGTATCTACAACACCCGTGAGGTGGGGCGCCTGGTCAACAACCTGCCCAAGGTGCTGCCGGTCTACCTGACCCGCAGCAAGGACGGCAGCACCGTGCTCAACCGCATCTCGCCACCGCCCGACAAGGGCTGACGCCCTCCCCGTCTTACAGCGTCATCGCCGCCAACCAGCCGAACGCCAGCAGTGGCAGGTTGTAGTGGATGAAGGTAGGCACCACGGTGTCCCAGATATGGTGGTGCTGGCCATCCACGTTCAACCCCGAGGTCGGGCCCAGGGTCGAGTCCGAGGCAGGCGAGCCCGCGTCGCCCAGGGCACCGGCGGTACCAACGATGCACACGGTGGCCAGCGGGTCGAAGCCCAGCTGCACGCACAGCGGCACGAAGATCGCGGCCAGGATCGGCACGGTGGAGAACGACGAGCCGATGCCCATGGTCACCAGCAGGCCCACCAGCAGCATCAGCAAGGCACCGACGCCCTTGCTGTGGTCGATCCACTGCGCCGAGGTTTCCACCAGGCTGTTCACCTCACCGGTGGCCTTCATCACGTCGGCAAAGCCTGAGGCGGCAATCATGATGAAGCCGATCATGGCCATCATCTTCATGCCTTCGGTGAACAGGTCGTCAGTGTCCTTCCAGCGCACGATGCCCGACAGCGAGAAGATCAGGAAGCCGACCATGGCGCCGATGATCATCGAGTCCAGCCACAACTGGACGATGAACGCCGAGGCAATCGCCAGCCCGGCCACCAGCAGGGTCAGCGGGTTGTACTGCACGCTCACCTGCTCCACCTGCTCGATGCGCGCCAGGTCGTAGTCACGCTTCTTGCGGTAGCTGACGAATACCGCCAGCAACAGGCCAGCCAGCATGCCAGCGGCCGGGATGGCCATGGCGTGGGTGACATTCACGCCACTCACGTCGACACCCGCGCGGGCGACGTTGGCCAGCAGGATTTCGTTGAGGAAGATGTTGCCAAAGCCCACCGGCAGGAACATGTACGGGGTGATCAGGCCAAAGGTGATCACGCAGGCGATCAGCCGGCGGTCGATGCGCAGGCGGGTCAGCACGTACAGCAGCGGTGGCACCAGCAAGGGGATGAAGGCGATGTGGATAGGCAGGATGTTCTGCGACGACACTGCCACCACCAGCATCAGGCCCACCAGCAACCATTTGACCTTGCCGCCACTGGCGTGGCCCTGGCGGTCGATCATGGCCAGGGCGCGGTCGGCCAGGGCATGGGCCAGGCCGGACTTGGCGATGGCCACGGCAAAGGCGCCCAGCAGTGCATAGGACAGGGCTACCGTGGCCCCGCCGCCGAGGCCGCCGTTGAAGGCCTTGAGCGTACCTTCGATGCCCAGGCCCCCCACCAGCCCACCGGCCAGGGCCCCGACGATCAGGGCGATGACCACGTGCACGCGGGACAGGCTGAGTATCAGCATGATGCCGACCGCGGCGATCACTGCATTCATGGTTGGCTTACCTCATTGCGACAGAAAAAAAGCGCGCACTCTGAAGCAGTGGGCAGCAGATGTCAAAAGCGCCATGTTGCGGCGGATTACCAACGCCCCGCGCGGCCTGCGGATTAAATTGAACGTTTGAATAAAGAAAAGCCCGCGCCAGCCGACACATTCGTCAGCCACACTCTTATTACAAGGGACCCACCCCATGCCTTTGCGACAACTTTCCATCCAGTGGAAGATCACCCTGCTCGCCGGTCTCTGCCTGGCCGGCATCGTCACCCTGCTCGTCGGCCTGTCGCTGTATCGCATGGACCACAGCTCGGACCTGGTCAAGGCCAGCAGCATGCAGATGCTGACCGAGTCGGCGCAGTCGCGCATCGAGTCGCAGGGCGAGGTGCAGGCGCTGAACATCCGCCGCCAGTTCATGGACGCCTACCAGTACGGCGCCGGTTTCGCCCGCCAGGTGCTGTTCCTGCGCGAGCAGGCGGAAAAGCGCTTTCTCGATGCCTTCGACCTGCGCGAGGACATGACCCGCCAGGTGCGCGCCGCCCTGCAGGCCAACCCTGAGCTGCTCGGCCTGTCGCTGGTATTCGAGCCCAACGCCCTGGACAACAAGGACAGCCTGTTCGCCGGCAAGGCAGAACTGGGCAGCAACGAAACCGGGCGCTTCGCCCTGTACTGGTCGCAGCCGCGTGTCGGCCAGCTGACGGCCATGGCCCTGCCCGAACATGACATGGCCAACACCGAGATCGGCCCCAGCGGCCAGCCAGCCAATACCTGGTGGGTGTGCCCGCGCACATCCGGCAAGGTGTGCGTGGTGGAGCCCTACTTCTACGACATCGATGGCCAGCAGGTGCTGATGACCAGCATCGTCTTCCCGCTGGCAGTCGACGGCAAGGTGATCGCCACCCTGTCCATCGACATCAACCTCAACAGCCTGCAGGCCCTGAGCCAGGAGGCCAGCCGCAGCCTGTACGAAGGCCGCACCACGGTCGGCATCCTCAGCCCGGTCGGCCTGCTGGCCGGCTACAGCGCCGACGCCAGCAAGCTGGCCCAGCGCTTCGACCAGGTCGACACCGCCAAGGGTGCTGAACTGGTGCGCAAGCTGGCCGACGGCAAGATGACCATCGTGCACGACCAGCAGCGCCTGAAGGTGCTGGCCGCCTTCCAGCCGATCCCGGATGCCCAGCCTTGGGGCGTGCTGCTGGATGTGCCGGAGAACGCCCTGACCGGGCCGGCCGAAGCGCTGAAACAGGAACTGGACGCGCTGAACACCAGCGGCACCCTGCTGGAACTTGGCCTGGGCCTGGCGGCGGCGATTGCCGGCCTGCTGATGGTGTGGCTGATGGCCCGAGGCGTTACCCGGCCGATCCTCGGCGTGGCAAGCATGCTCAAGGACATTGCCAGCGGCGAAGGTGACCTGACCCGCCGCCTGACCTACCAGAAGCAGGACGAACTGGGCGAACTGGCCGGCTGGTTCAACCGCTTCCTCGACAAGCTGCAGCCGACAATTGCCGAGGTCAAACGCTCGGTGCAGGCCGCCCGTGGCACCGCCGACCAGTCTTCGGCAATTGCCACCCAGACCAGCGCCGGCATGGAGCAGCAGTACCGCCAGGTCGACCAGGTGGCCACTGCTTCGCACGAGATGAGTGCCACCGCCCAGGACGTCGCCCGCAGCGCCGCCCAGGCCGCGCAAGCCGCCCGCGATGCCGACCAGGCCACCCGCGAAGGCCTGGCGGTGATCGACCGCACCACCCACAGCATCGATGCCCTGGCTGCCGACATGAGCAACGCCATGAGCGAAGTGGAGGGCCTGGCGCAGAACAGCGAGAAAATCGGTTCGGTGCTGGAGGTGATCCGCTCGATCGCCGAACAGACCAACTTGCTGGCGCTCAACGCCGCCATCGAGGCGGCCCGCGCCGGTGAAGCCGGCCGTGGCTTTGCCGTGGTCGCGGACGAGGTACGCAACCTGGCCCAGCGTACCCAGGAATCGGTGGAAGAAACGCGCCAGGTGATCGAGGCCTTGCAGAACGGCACTCGCGAGGTGGTCGGGGCCATGGACAACAGCCACCGCCAGGCCCAGAGCGGCGTGCAGCAGGTTGGCCAGGCAGTCACCGCGCTGCAGCGCATCGGCCAGGCAGTGACGGTGATCACCGACATGAACCTGCAGATCGCCTCGGCCGCCGAGGAGCAAAGCGCAGTGGCGGAGGAAATCAACAGCAACGTGGCAACCATCCGTGATGTCACCGAATCGCTGTCGGGGCAGGCCAACGAGTCGGCGCGGGTAAGCCAGTCGCTGAACAGCCTGGCCAACCAGCAACAGGCGCTGATGGACCAGTTCCGCGTCTAAGTCACTTGCAGGCCGCTGCCAATCGCGTGCAGCGGCCTTCCTGCCGGGCCTGGAGCCGGTCGTCTACACTTGCGGCAACTCAGTAGCGCCACTCCAAGAGGCCCCATGAAAAAGATTCCAACGTTGCTGGCCGGCCTGCTGCTCGCCGTCGGCCTGGCCAGCACCGACAGCGCCGCCTCCGCAGAACGCACCACGCCCATCCGCTTTGGCGCCATCGGCTGGGAAAGCGGTGCCCTCACCACCGAGATCCTGCGGCTGATCGTGGAGCGTGGCTACGGCTACACCACCGACACCCTGCCCGGCAGCACCGTCAGCATGGAAGTGGCCCTGGCGCGCAACGACCTGCAAGTAATCGCCGAGGAATGGGCCGGGCGCAGCCCAGCCTGGGTCAAGGCAGAACAGGCCGGCCAGGTGTTTGCCTTGGGCGACACGGTCAAGAACGCCGAAGAAGGCTGGTGGGTGCCGGCCTACGTGATCGAGGGCGATGACGCGCGCAAACTGAAACCCGTAGCGCCGCAATTGCGCAGCGTCGAGGACCTCAAGCGTTACCCGCAGGTGTTCCGCGACCCCGAGTCACCCGGTAAAGGGCGCTTTCTGAATAGCCCCAGCGGGTGGACATCCGAAACCGTCAACAGCCAGAAACTCAAGGCCTACGGGCTGAATGATCTCTATACCAACTTCCGCAGTGGCTCCGGGGCTGCAATGGATGCCGAAATCGGCTCGGCCATCCGCCGTGGCCAACCGGTGCTGTTCTACTACTGGAACCCGACCCCTTTGATGGGGCGTTACAAGCTCATACGCCTGCAAGAGCCGCCGTTCGATGCCCAGGCCTGGGCCACCCTCACCGATGTCGGCAACCCCGAGCCCAAGGGCAGCAGCTCGCTGCCGGCCAAATTGTCGATTGGCGTGTCCAAGGCCTTTCGCGAAGGCTACCCGGAACTGGTGAGCATGTTCGAGCGGGTCGACCTGCCCATCGACCGACTGAACAAGGCACTGGCCGACATGAGCGAAAAGCGAACGCCGCCCCGCGACGCTGCCCTCACCTTCCTGCGCAATAACCGCGAGGTGTGGAAAGCCTGGTTGCCTGCGGACATTGCCACCAAGGTCGAGGCCAGCCTGTGAGCGGCGGCTTCCCCGAGGCCCTGCAATTCTCCTTTGCCGACAGCGTCAACCGCCTGGTCGACTGGCTGGTACTGCATTACGGCGATCACCTGCGCAGCGTCTCGGACCAGTTGCTGCAACTGCTGGTCGGCCTGGAAACCCTGCTGCGCCTGCTGCCGTGGTGGCTGCTGCTGTTGCTGATCGGCCTGCTTGCCTGGCATGCCAGCCGCAGCGTGCTGCGCAGCGCGGTACTGGTGGCGCTGCTGGCCCTGATCGGTATGCTCGGGTTGTGGGACAAACTGCTGCAGACCATGGCGTTGGTGCTGGTCAGTACCGGCCTCTGCGTGCTGGTGGGCGTGCCGCTGGGCATCCTGCTGGCTGCCCGGCCACTGGCGAAGCGCTTGCTGTTGCCGGTACTGGATGTGATGCAGACCTTGCCGGCCTTCGTTTACCTGATCCCGGTGCTGATGCTGTTCGGCCTGGGCAAGGTGCCCGCCGTGTTCGCCACACTGATCTATGCCCTGCCACCGCTGGTGCGGCTGACCGAACTGGGCCTGAGCCAGATCGACCCTTCGCTGCTGCAAGCCGCCCATGGCCTGGGGGCCAGCCGCTGGCAGCGGTTGCGGCGCATCGCCCTGCCGCTGGCGCTGCCGAGCATCATGGCCGGGCTCAACCAGTCGGTGATGATGGCCCTGTCGATGGTGGTGGTGGCTTCGATGATTGGTGCCCGCGGGCTGGGCGAGGATGTGCTGTCAGGGATCCAGACGCTGAATGTCGGCCAAGGCGTCGAGGCCGGGCTGGCGATCGTCGCCCTGGCCATGGTGATCGATCGGATCAGCCAGGCCTATGGGCGTGGTGGGCGCTGAGAAATACTGCCTCTACCAGCCTCGACTCGCTGTAGGAGCAGCCTTGTGCTGCGAAAGGGCCGGGCCTGACAATGCATCTCTGTCAGCTTGAAACCGGACCTCACCCGCATGTCCCTCAAAGCCTTGCGCACCCTGGTGACCATCGCCCGCCACGGCACCTTCGCCCGTGCCGCCGACCTGCTCAGCCTCACCCCTTCGGCGGTAAGCCTGCACATCAAGACCCTCGAAGACGAACTGCAGGTGACCTTGTTCGACCGCAGCCGCCGGCAGGTGTCGCTGACCGAAGCCGGCCAGTTGGCGGTCGCCCGCGCCGAGACCATCCTGGCTAGTTATGACGAACTGGCCGACGCCCTGGCCAGCGGCCCGAGCCTGCGCGGCCGCCTGCGCCTGGGGGCGATCCACACCGTGCTGGCGCGGCGCCTGCCCAAGGCGCTGGTGTGGATCAAGGCGCACCATCCGCAGCTGCATGTCAGCGTGGCCTCCGGCATGTCGGCGGAACTGGCGCGACGGGTGGAAGACGGCGAGCTCGATGCGGCAATCACCACCGAGCCGGTCAGCCCCTACCCGCAAAGCCTGGACTTCACGCCGTTGTTCGAAGACCGCTTCTGGGCCATCGCCAGCCCGGACCTGGCCGGGCTAAGCGTGCCGCAGTTGCTGGCCAGCCAGCCGTTCCTGCGCTTCGACAAGCGTGCCTGGGCCGGGCGGCAGATCGAGCAGGAGCTGCGCCGCCAGCATCTGCAGGTGAGCGAGCAGATGGAACTGGACAGCCAGGAAGCGCTGGCGCGCATGGCGGTGATGGGCCTGGGCGTGGCAATCATCCCCATGGCCGATGACGACCTGCAACGCTTGCCACCGGCTACCTGCCTGCCATTTGGCGAACCGCAGCTGACCCGGCGCGTGGTGTTGCTGGAGCATGAGAAGAGCCAGCGGCGGCATTTGAGTGCGGTGCTGAAGACTGCGCTGGAGGCTTGAGATTGCCGGGGCCGCTGCGCGGCCCCTTCGCGACACAAGGCCGCTCCCACAACGAACGCGTTGCATTTGAAGGCAGTGGCAAACCTGTGGGAGCGGCCTTGCGTCGCGAAAGGGGCGCACAGCGCCCCCAGAGCAACCATGCATTTTTCCTCAATGGTCAGTGCAGAAAACAACGTTTTTACAGATCGATCCGCACCAGTAGTCTGTGCCCCGTACCCGACCACGGAACGTCGATCATGCTCCACTTGCTGCTGACTACCCTGCTGCCGATCATCCTGCTGATTGCCTTGGGTACTTTCCTGCGCCTGCGCGGCTTTCTCGCCGATAACTTCTGGCCCGGCGCCGAGCGCCTGAGCTATTACGTACTGCTGCCGTCGCTGTTCCTCCATGGCCTGGCCACCGCCAACCTCGAAGGCGTGCCGGTGCTGGGCATGGTTGGCGTGCTGATGCTCTCGACCCTGGCCGGGGCCGTGCTGCTGGTGCTGTACCAGGGCGCCATGAACCACGACGGTGCCGACTTCACCTCGGTGTTTCAGGGCGGTATCCGCTTCAACAACTACATCGGCGCCACCCTTGCAGCGGGTATCTACGGCAGCGCCGGCATTGCCCTGGCAGCGGTGGCCAACGCCGCGATCGTGCCACTGGTGAATCTGCTTTGTGTGCTGGTGTTCGCCCGCTTCAGCGCCCGCCATAGCTCACCGGCCACGGTGTTGCGGGCCATCTTCGCCAACCCCTTGATTGTCGGTTGCGCCGGCGGGTTGCTGCTGCGCGCCAGTGGGCTGGGCTTGCCAGCGGGTATCGAACCCACGGTCAAGGCCCTGGGCCAGGCCGCCCTGCCGCTGGGCCTGCTGTGCGTCGGCGCAGCCCTGGGTGGTGCCCGCCTGGGCCAGCAGGTGCGCCCGCTGATGGCGGCGTCGGCATTCAAGTTCCTGGTCATGCCGCTGACTACCTGGGGCTTGTGCCGCCTGCTTGGCCTGGGTGGCCAGGCAGCGGTTGTCGCGGTGCTGTTCCAGGCACTGCCGACCGCATCATCTTCCTATGTAATGGCCCGGCAAATGGGCGGTAACGCACCGCTGATGGCCACCATCATCGCCCTGCAGACCGTGTTGGCCGCCGCCACCCTGCCTTTGGTGCTGATGCTTGCGCTTGGCTAGACTGTGAACCAGCCCACAGTTCGGGAGCTTGCATCATGCGCCTTTCGTGGATGGTGATCGGCCTGGTTTCGGCCCTGCTCGCAGGCCCCTTGCACGCGGCCGACCCGGCCAAGGCTGCCGTTGCCGAGGACAAGGCCGAGGTGCTCGAGGAAAAAGTGGTGAATGACACGCCACCCCCGAAAAAGGCCGAGACCCTCACACCGGGCGAAGCACAGGCAGTGGACCCGGCCGGCCAGGCGCCGCTGGATGACAGCATCACCTGCCTGGCCCGCACCATTTACTGGGAGGCCAAGGGTGCCGACGCCGAAGACATGGCCGCCGTGGCCAACGTCGTGCTCAACCGCCTGGGCCACGATGGCTTCCCGGATACCATCTGCGGCGTGGTCAAGCAGGGGGTGGAAAGCAAGGCCTGCCAGTTCTCCTGGTGGTGCGACGGGCGCCCGGACCAGGTCGAAGAAGCGCAACGCTACGACATTGCCAAGGAAATCGCGCGCAAGGCGCTCAACCAGCAATTGAGAGACCGCACCGGGGGTGCCTTGTACTTCCATGACCGCAATGTGCACCCGGACTGGGCCAAAGCCTACCGCCGAACGGCGCAGACCAGGCATTTTCTGGTCTATAAACCGAACCAGGCGGTGGCGCGCTGATAGACGCCGGGCGCCAGCAAACCGGCAGACAGGCGTGGTTCGATAGGAATGATTACCAACTATTCGCACTTTTCAGATGAACAGTGGTCTACTCCCTCTTTTGCCGCCAGCAACGAATGTTGGCGTTCTCATTGCTTTGCACGAGCCCGGGCCAAAAGCCCCCGGGCTTGTGTAGGATGAGCAGCGCGAACCCCGACGCTGCCAGTCATAGGGAGATCCACATGCGCGTCCTGTCATCCGTAGCCGCCTTGTCGCTGGGCCTGGTCGTCTCGGTCGGGGCCATGGCTGCCACCGGCGAAGAAGCGCAACTGATCGATTCGATCAATGTCTACCGCAGCAAGGCCCAGCCCTGCGGTGGCGAAGCGTCGTTGGAACTGCCGCCGCTCAACAGCGATACCCGCCTGGCGCTGTCGCCAGAGGGTACCCGCGACCTGCAGCAGGCCATGACCCGCGCCGCCTACCCGATGGTCAACGTGCAGGCCATCAGCCTGTCGGGGCCACGTGATGCGCGCGCTGCCATGCATGCCATCGAAGAGAGCTTCTGCCAGGTGGTGCTGGACCCGCAGTTCGTCGATATCGGCGTCAGCCAGGAAGGCCGCGACTGGCGCATCGTGCTTGCCCGGCCGCTGCTCAGTGGGCGCCTGGGCGACTGGCAGGCCGAGGGGCAGAAGGTGCTGCAGGAGATCAACGCCGCGCGCAAGGTGCCGCGCCAATGCGGTGGCCAGCCCTTCGCCGCCGCCCCCGCACTGAGCTGGAGCACGGTGCTGGCCGGGGTTGCTGCCAGCCACACCCGGGCCATGGCCAACCAGAACTTCTTCGACCACATCGACAAGGATGGCCGCACCCCCGGTGACCGGGCAGAGCTGGCCGGTTACCTGTACCAGCAGATCGGCGAAAACATCGCCGCCGGGCGTGACACCGCGCGCAAGGTGGTCGATGGCTGGCTGGATAGCCCGGGGCATTGCGCGACGCTGATGAACCCGGACTTCCGTGAGCTGGGCGCTGCGTATGCAGTGGACCCGAAGAGTGATGCGGGGATCTACTGGACAGGGTTGTTCGGGACGCCGCAGTAGGCCGGCTCCCACAGGACTCATTCAAATAGCAGGGACCCTGTGGGAGCGGCTTTAGCCGCGAACACCGGCGCAGCCGGTGCCATGCACCGCGGTGGCTTCTTCGCGGGTAAACCCGCTCCCACAGGGTACGTGGACCGCTTGTGAATTCAGTTCTCTACGTGACAGCGCAGCTCAAGGGCCGTGCATCCAAACCGTCGCCGCACGCACTTGCCCAGGTAACTGGCATCGCCCAGGCCCACTTCATCGGCAATCTGCGCCAGGCTGTGGCTGGAATTGAGCAGGCGCCAACGCGCCTGTTGCAGGCGCATCTCCAGCCACCAGGCCTTGGCGCTCATGCCATGGCTGGCGTGAAACTGCCGGTCCAGCTGGCGCCGGCTGATGCCCAGCTCAGCCGCCAACTGCTCCGCGGTCAACGGCGTACCCAGGTGATGACGCATCAATGCCTGCGCGCGCTGCACCTGCCGCCCCTGCCCGGCCCCCAGCTCCAACGAGCGCAAGGCATGGCGGCTATCACGGGTTTCATCCACCAGCATGTCAGCCAGGCCCTTCAGCGCCCTGGCCCTCCCGCAGGCGCGTGACAACAGCGCGACGGCCAGGTCGATGGCCGCGGTGCCGCCGGCGCAGGTGATGCGGCTACCGTCGATGCAATACAGCTGCTCACTCAGTACCTGCAAATGCGGGAAGGCTGCACGGAATTCGGCTTCGTGGCGCCAGTGCACCACTACCTTGTGGCCCTGCAGCAACCCGCAGGCGGCCAACAGGAAAGCACCGTTGTCGACCGCCACCAGCTTGACGCCAGCCTTGCCAGCCTGCCTCAGCAAGGCCCGGTAGCGAGGCGCCAGCGCGGCAGTGGCCATCGCGTTGCGCCCGCCGAACACCACCA
Source organism: Pseudomonas sp. PNPG3 (assembly GCF_023093815.1). Classification (NCBI taxonomy): domain Bacteria; kingdom Pseudomonadati; phylum Pseudomonadota; class Gammaproteobacteria; order Pseudomonadales; family Pseudomonadaceae; genus Pseudomonas; species Pseudomonas sp. PNPG3. The sequence goes on along the minus strand of NZ_JALLKV010000002.1, from coordinate 79,067 downwards.
GGTAGTCGAAACTGGCCAGCTCGAGCTGGCCTGCGACGGCTTCGACCTGCACCACCGCGCCACTGCTCGAAGGCACCGGGTCGAGTGTCAGCCCTGCAACGGTCCAGCTGCAGTAGCGCTGCTGGCTGTAGTCCTCGTCGTCGGCGCTGAAACGCAACTTGTCGAGAAAGGCGCCGAACGGCAGCAAGGCAAAATCCGGTAACGGCAAGATCAGCAAGCGGATGTCGGGCAGCATTGGCATCGCGTCCAGAAACGACCATTCAATGTCCGGATCATACCCTTGCCCGACAAGATCGGCGCCATAGACTGGCGCCCTCTCCATCAACAAGGCATTCCCCACCATGGCACTCGACACCTGGCTCATCTACCTGCTGGCGAGCATCGGCCTGTCGCTGACCCCAGGCCCCAACAGCCTGCTGGCCCTGACCCACGGTGCCCTGTATGGCGCACGCCGGACGTTGTTCACCATCATTGGCGGGGTGTTTGGCTTTAGCGCCCTGATTGCCTTGGCCATGTTCGGCCTCAGCGCATTGCTGCAGGCCTCGGCCTCGGTGCTGAGCGTGCTCAAGTGGGTGGGTGGCGCTTATCTGGTCTGGCTGGGTATCCAGCTGTGGCGCAGCCCGGGCCTGCACCTGGAACTGACCGCGCAAAGTGCGCGGCTGGGCAATGCCGGCCTGTTCCGCCAGGGCCTGCTGTCGGCCATGGCCAACCCCAAGGTGCTGCTGTTCTACGGCGCTTTCCTGCCGCAGTTCATCGACCCGCAGCGTGGGTTGCTGCTGCAGTTCGTGGTGATGGCGGCGACCTTTGCCAGTGTCGAGTTCCTGGTCGAATACCTGTTGGCACGCCTGGCGTTTCGCATCCGGCCATGGCTGGCCAAGGGCGGCAAGGGCTTCAACCGCTGCTGCGGCAGCCTGTTTGCCTTGATTGGTGTGGCGTTGCCGCTTGGGCGGTAGCGTCTGATACAGGCGTGTGCCGTTTTTTTTGTGGGAGCGGCCTTGCGTCGCGAAAGGGGTGCGAAGCGCCCCCACGATCTACGCATCACTTCAGAATTGCCGGGGCCGCTTTGCGGCCCTTTCGCGACACAAGGCCGCTCCCACAGGTGACCGCGCTACCATTCAACCCCGGCGCGCTTTGGTCAGGAAGATGATCAAGGCCACGCCCGGCAACCCCGCCCCCACCAGCGCCACACCCTGCCAGCCGAACTGGCTGAACACCGCACTGGCCACCGCCGAACCCAGCGCCCCACCCAGGAAGATGCTGGTCATGTACACCGCGTTCAGCCGCCCGCGGCTGGCCGGGTCCAGCGCGTACACTTCACGCTGGCCGATGACCATGTTCATCTGCACCGCAAAATCCAGCAGCACGCCAGTCAGGCCCAGGCCGATCACGCTGTAGCCCGGCACGGTCAGCCCCAGCAACAGTGCCGCCGGTGCCAGTAACAACGCCAACAGCGAACCGGCCCGGGCATGCCCGGCATCGGCCAGGCGGCCGGCCATGGGTGCGGCGACGGCGCCTACCGCGCCCACCAGGGCGAATACTGCGATCTGGCTCTGCGACAGGCCATGCTCGGTTGCCAGGGCCATCGGCACCGCCGTCCAGTACAGGCTGAACGCCGCGAACATCAACGCCTGGTACAGCGAGCGCTGGCGCAGCAAGGGATAACGGCGCAGCAGCGTGAGCAGCGACAGCATCAGCCCGGCATAGCTGGCCTTGTGCTCGGGCACCCGCCGCGGCAAGGTCAGGGCCAGCAGCAGGATGATCGCCAGCATCACCGCGGCAGCGCCAATGAACACCGCCCGCCAGCCGAAGTAGTCGGCCACCAGGCTGGACAACGGCCGCGCCAGCAGGATACCCAGCAGCAGGCCGCCCATGATGTTGCCGACCACCCGCCCACGCTGCTGCTCCGGCGCCAGGTGCGCCGCCAGCGGGATGAGCATCTGCACCGCCACGGAACTGAAACCGATCAGCAGTGCATAGCCGAGGAACAGCTGGCCCTGGCCGCTGCTGCTGGTGCCCGCCAGCAGCAGGCTGACGCAGGCCAGCACGGCGGTAGCCACCATCAAGCGGCGGTTTTCCAACAGGTCGGCCAGCGGTACCAACAACAGCAGGCCCAAGGCATAGCCAAGCTGCGTGAGCGAAACGATGAGGCTGGCATGCTCGGTGGACAGCCCCAGGTCCGGGGCGATCAGGCCGACGATGGGCTGGGCATAGTAGATATTGGCGACGATCGCGCCGCAGCAGAACGCCAGCAGGGCGACCAGAGCCCGGCTGAGGCCGGTGGCGGCAGGCTGCGCGGCGGCAAGGGAGGGATTCATGCGAGTGTCCTCGGCGATGGCTGGAATATGCCGGCCACCTTACCCAGACGCACTCCTGGCGAGAATCCAGCGCTGGCGCAACAGGGCTTTGCGCACTGCGCAACACTAGGTGCTGCGCTGCAACAGGTTTTCGCAAAAGTCGATAAAGGCATTCACCCGCCGTGAACCACGATGATTGGGCAGATACAAGGCGTTGATGCTGTCATTGGCAGCGCCGGGGCTGGCCTGCCAATCGGGGAACAGCCGCTGCAGGCGCCCGGCCGCCACATCCTCACGCACCAGCCAGTCGGCCAGCAGCGCGATGCCGCTGCCCGCCAGTGCGGTTTCGCGCAGCATGTCGGCATTGGCACTGCGCAACGGCCCGCTCACGTCCAGTTCCAGACTGTCCTGCCCACGGGCCAGGCGCCAGGGGCGGCTTTTCTGCCCGTAGCGAAAGCGCAGGCAGGCGTGCTCGAGCAGCTGCCGCGGATGCTCCAGCGCGTCACGCCCGGCCAGGTAGCCCGGGCTGGCCACCAGCCAACGCTGGAAGCGACCCAGCTGGCGGCATACCAGCTCGTCATTGGGCGAGGGGTCGCCCAGGCGGATCGACAGGTCATAGCGCCCGTCAAGCAGGTCATCCAGGCGGTCGCTGAGGTCGATGTCCAGCTCCAGAGCCGGATGTTGCGCCAGGAACGGCCCCAGGTGCGGGGCGATGACCCGCCTGCCGAACTCCACCGGCAAGCACAGGCGCAGCACACCGACAGGCTCCTCGCCCCGGTCGGCGACACTGGCATCGGCCTCGTCCAGGGCCTCGAAAATACCCCGCGCGCGCTCGTAATAACGGGCGCCGGCCTCGGTCAGGCTGACCTGGCGCGTGGAGCGGTTGAGCAAGGTGGCGCCCAACGCCGCTTCCAGGGCATCGACCAGGCGCGTCACCGACGATGTCGCCAGCCCAAGCTGGCGGGCGGCGGCAGAAAAGCCCTGGGCATCGACGGTGGCCACGAACATTTTCATCGCCAGGAGTTTGTCCATTTGTTGCCCGTCTTCCAAATCCCGGAAAGTTCTTACAAACAGCCGGGCCGGTCAAGAAGCGCGGCGCACGGCAATTGCGTCCATAGTGGAACTACCCCCTTCCAAGCGAGGTTTTCCATGATCCCGACCAACCTGCTGACTGCCCTGCCCCCTTGCGACCCCACCAGCTCCGAACGGGTCGACCAACTGCTCAGCCGCCCGGGTGTGCGTGTGGAGCGTATCGTTTCCAGCGGCCAGGCCAGCCCGCCCGGTTTCTGGTACGACCAGGCCGAAGGCGAATGGATCGTGCTGCTCAGTGGCGCCGCCGGCCTGCGCTTCGAGCACGAGAGCCATACCCGCCTGCTGGCGCCGGGCGATTGCCTGGACATCCCGCCGCATTACCGCCACCGCGTGGAATGGACCGCCCCCGGCACCGCCACCATCTGGCTCGCGGTGTTCTACAGCAGCGGCACTCCGTGGCCGGCGTGAATCCGGTAATCGAAAATCGAACGCGGGTTAACCAGCCGACATGAACACCCTGTTTACTGCAATTTTAAGTGCATGATCTAGACTTTTAGCCACACCTTGCAGAGTTCAACCCTGCGACAATCCGCCCCACAAAATTATGTACCAACTTGTTAATTAGCAAGCTAAGAGATTACACTGCACGCATTCCACCTGCTGAGATCCCTGGCATGAAAGAAACACCGCGCGCCTCTGGCGCCACAAACATCATCCTGGTCGGCCTGGGCGTGATCATCGCCCTGCTCGGCCTCCTCCTGGCTGCGGGCGGCGTCAAGCTGGCCGGCCTGGGCGGTTCCTGGTACTTCCTGATCGGCGGCCTGGCCATGGCCATCGCCGGCGTTCTCATCGCTCGCCGCAAGCCGGCTGGCGCCTGGCTGTACGCGGCGTTCCTGGTCGGCACTGCCATCTGGGCGCTGATCGACGCAGGTCTGGTGTTCTGGCCGCTGTTCTCGCGCCTGTTCATGTTCGGCGCAATCGGCATGGTGGTGGCACTGGTCTACCCGCTGCTGGCCCGCACCAATGGCACCAGCGCCGGCCGCGGTGCCTATGGCGTTGCCGGGGTGTTGGCCGTGCTGCTGGTGATCGCCGCCGGCAACATGTTCGTCGCCCACCCCAGCGTCGCCCCCACCGGCAAAGGCCCGGGCATGACCCCGGTCGAGGCCGGCAAGGCGCAGAAGGACTGGGCTCACTACGGCAACACCGAAGGTGGCAGCCGCTTCGCCGCGCTGGACCAGATCAACCGCGACAACGTCAACAAGCTGAAAGTGGCCTGGACCTACCGCACCGGTGACGTGGCGCTCAGCGACGGCAACGGCGCCGAAGACCAGCTGACCCCGCTGCAGGTCGGCAACAAGGTGTTCATCTGCACCCCGCACAACAACCTGATCGCCCTTGATGCCGACACCGGCAAAGAGCTGTGGAAGAACGCGATCAACGCCCAGTCCAAGGTCTGGCAGCGTTGCCGTGGCATGGCCTACTTCGACGCCACTGCCGCCATCGCCCAGCCGACCCAGCCGAACAGCTCGCCAATCACCGCGGCCAGCGTACCGGCCGGTGCCAACTGCCAGCGTCGCCTGCTGACCAACACCATCGATGGCCGCCTGATTGCCGTCGACGCCGACACCGGCGAGTTCTGCCAGGGCTTCGGCAACAACGGCCAGGTCGACCTCAAGGCCGGCCTGGGCGATGTGCCGGACTCCTACTACCAGCTGTCCTCGGCCCCACTGATGGCCGGTACCACCGTGGTGGTCGGCGGCCGCGTCGCCGACAACGTCCAGACCGACATGCCAGGCGGCGTGATCCGTGGTTTCGACGTGATCACGGGTGAAATGCGCTGGGCCTTCGACCCCGGCAACCCGGAAGATCGCCAGGCGCCGCAGGGCGACAGCACCTATGTGCGCAGCACCCCCAACAGCTGGGCCCCGATGTCCTACGACCCGGCGATGAATACCGTGTTCCTGCCGATGGGCTCGTCGTCCACCGACATCTACGGTGTCGAACGCAGCAAGCTGGACCACACCTATGGCGCTTCGGTACTGGCGCTGGACGCCACCACCGGCAACCAGAAGTGGGTGTTCCAGACCGTGCACAACGACCTGTGGGACTTCGACCTGCCGATGCAGCCGAGCCTGATCGATTTCACCAAGGACGACGGCCAGTCGGTACCTGCAGTGGTAATCGGCACCAAGGCCGGGCAGATCTACGTGCTCGACCGCGCCACCGGCAAGCCGCTGACCCAGGTCGACGAAGTACCGGTCAAGCCAAGCAACATCCCCAACGAGCCGTACTCGCCAACCCAGCCGAAGTCGGTGGGCATGCCGCAGATCGGCGCGCAGACCCTGACCGAATCGGACATGTGGGGCGCAACCCCGTACGACCAGCTGCTGTGCCGCATCGACTTCAAGAAAATGCGCTACGACGGCCTGTACACCGCGCCGGGCACCGACCTGTCGTTGAGCTTCCCGGGTTCGCTGGGCGGCATGAACTGGGGCAGCATTTCCACCGACCCGGTACATGGTTTCATCTTCGTCAACGACATGCGCCTGGGCCTGTGGATCCAGATGATCCCGTCGCAGAACAAGGGCGGTGCCGCTTCCGGTGGCGAAGCGCTGAATACCGGCATGGGTGCAGTACCGCTCAAGGGCACCCCGTATGCGGTGAACAAGAACCGCTTCCTGTCGGTGGCCGGCATTCCGTGCCAGGCGCCGCCATTCGGCACCCTGACCGCCATCGACATGAAGACCCGCCAGGTGGCGTGGCAGGTACCTGTGGGTACCGTCGAGGACACCGGCCCGCTCGGCATCCGCATGCACTTGCCGATCAAGATCGGCCTGCCGACCCTCGGCGGCACCCTGTCCACCCAGGGCGGCCTGGTGTTCATCGCCGGCACCCAGGACTTCTACCTGCGCGCCTACGACAGCAGCAACGGCAACGAAATCTGGAAGGCTCGCCTGCCAGTGGGCAGCCAGGGCGGCCCGATGACCTACGTTTCGCCGAAAACCGGCAAGCAGTACGTGGTGGTCACGGCTGGCGGCGCGCGCCAGTCGACTGACCGTGGCGATTACGTGATTTCTTACGCTCTGCCGTAAGACCGCGTCGCCTTCTTCGCGGGCACGCCCGCTCCCACAGGGACTGCACCGTCCGCTTGGGCAGTGATCATCCTGTGGGAGCGGGCTTGCCCGCGAACAGGCCCCAGAAAAGAATACGAGATTCAGCAATGCCATCCGCAATTCGCATCACCCCCACCCTGTTGCTGGCCCTCGCCAGCAGCACCGCCCTGGCCGACGGCGACCTGATGACCCGCAGCACCCTGACCGGTGACTGGGGCGGCCTGCGTCACCAGCTGGAAGAAGACGGCGTCAGGTTCACCGGCGACTACAGCGGCGAAACCGCCTACAACGCCCACGGTGGCCTGCACCGCTCGGCGCGCTACTCGCAAAACCTGAAACTGGGCGTGCAGTTCGACCTGTCGAAACTGTATGGCCTGGACAACGGCGGCAAGGTCCAGCTGACCATCAACGACCGCCGCGGCAACAGCGCCTCGGAAGACCTGGTGGGCAACCGCCTGCCGATCCAGGAAAACTTCGGTGGTCTGTACACCCGCCTGACCGAGCTGAGCTACGAGCGTACCCTGTTCACCCCGGCGCTCAACGTCAAGCTCGGCTACATGGCCATGGGCAACGACCTCGGCGGCCTGGACAGTGGCATCCTGTGCAACTTCATGAACGCCGGCTTCTGCGGCCACCCGCTGAACATGTCTGGCGGCAGTGGCTGGACCAATTACCCCAATGCCCACCTAGGCGTACGGGTGAAGTACGACCTGTCGCCATCCTGGCAACTGCGTGTGGCGGCGTTCAACGTCGACCCGGAAAGCAATGGCAACTCCAGCCGCGCCTGGCACCTGGGCCCCAAGCACACCACTGGCACCGTGGTACCGGTAGAGCTGGTCTACAAGCTGCAGGGCGAGCTGCCTGGCGAGTACAAACTGGGCTACTACTACGACAGCTCCGACGTGAAGCGCATCGGCAGCGACGAGGAAGTGTCCGGCCGTGGCGGCCACTACTTGCTGGTCGACCAGGCGGTGTGGAACGACCAGGGCTTGCCGGGCCGCAGCCTGCATGCCTTCGGCCAGTACTCGGCGTCGAGCAAGGCCGCATCGCCATTCACCAAGTGGTATGGCGCCGGCGTGGTGCTGTACAAGCCGTTCGCAGGCCGCCCGAAGGATACTGTGGCCCTGGGCTATGGCCGTGCCGTACCCAACCCGCGTAGCCGCGACGTGCTGGAAGATGCCGCGTTCGATGCCGGGCAGCAGTTCCCCGATATCGACAGCGGCGAGCAGCTGGTCGAGCTGAGCTATGGCTACCAGGCCACACCGTGGCTGAACCTGCGCCCGGATGTGCAGTACATCATCGAGCCGGGCGCGTTCTCCGGGAAGGACATCGACAACGCGCTGGTGGTTGGCCTGCAGGTCAAGGCTACCTTCTGAAACCTTGATTGGGGCTGCTCTGCAGCCCTTCGCGGGCACGCCCGCTCCCACAGGTGTATCACCGGCTATCCTGGCGGTGCTGTACCTGTGGGAGCGGGCGTGCCCGCGAAGAGGCCAGCGCAATCAACCCTGCCTGAGGTAATCCACCAACCTCAGCAACATGGCATCACACCCCCGCAACTGCTCGACGCTGACGAACTCATCCGGCTTGTGCCCCTGGTCCATGCTCCCGGGCCCACACACCACAGTCGGGATGCCCACCTGGTCGAACAGTCCACCTTCGGTACCAAACGCCACCGTACCGAACTCATCCGAACTACTGAGCAACGCCACCAGGCCAGCCGCCTCGCTATCCGCTGGCGTGGCCAGCCCCGGATACGCACTCAACGGCTGCAGGCGAATGGCGCTGGCGGCATTGACCTTGCGCATGCGCGGCAGCAGTTCGGCCTCGGCATAGGTTTGCAGCTGGTCGGCCACTGCCTGCGCCTCGAACCCCGGCAAAGCCCGTACTTCGAAATCGAATTCGCATTCCGCCGGCACGATGTTCAGCGCCCTGCCCCCTTTGATCACACCGGTCTGCACCGTGGAGAACGGTGGGTCGAAGCGCTCGTCGTGATGCTCCGGCAACGCCAGGGCATCACCAATATCACCCAGCTTGCCGATCAGCTTCGCCGCATACTCGATGGCATTCACCCCATACGGCGCGTACGCCGAGTGGCAGGCCGCACCATGCACCTGGCAACGCATCGCCAGCTTGCCCTTGTGCCCCAGCACCGGCTTGAGTTCGGTGGGTTCGCCAATCAGGCACAGCCGTGGCTTGTGCGGGCGCTGCTCCAGCGCGGCCAACATCGAGCGCACCCCCAGGCAGCCGACTTCCTCGTCGTAGGAGAACGCCAGGTGCACCGGCATGCGCAACGGCTGTGTGAGAAACGCCGGTACAGCCGCCAGTACCGAAGCGATGAAGCCCTTCATGTCGGCCGTGCCGCGGCCATACAGGCGCCCGTCGCGCTCACTCAGGGCAAACGGCTCGACTGTCCAGGCCTGGCCGTCCACCGGCACCACATCGGTATGCCCGGACAGCACCACGCCGCCAACGTCCCGGGGGCCGATGGTGGCGAACAGGTTGGCCTTGGTGCCTTCCGGGTTATGGAACAGTTCGCTTTCCACCCCCAGCTCGGCCAGGTAGTCGCGGATGAAGCTGATCAGTTCGAGGTTGGAATCCCGGCTGACCGTGGCAAAGCCGATCAGCCTGGCCAGCAGCGCGCGACTGGCAAATTCACTCATCGCCCGGCACCCCGTAGCTTGGCGCGGCAGTCGGGTTGAGGGCGCGGGTGACGTAGTCCTGCATCTGCGGCCGATATGCCTGCCACAGGCCATCGAGCACACCGATCGGGTCGGCTTCGGCCCAGTCCACACGCAGGTCCACCAGTGGCCAGGTCAGTTCGCCGGCAATCTTCAACGCCGCCGAGTGCACAGGCCCCGCCTCGCCACCTGCGGCCATCGCCGCGTGCATGGCCGCCAGCAGGCGGTCGGCCAGATGCCCGCCGGCTTGTTCAAAGGCCTGCACCATCGCCTCGATCACCTGGGTCGAGGCCAACAGGTTGCCTGCCGCCGCACATTGCTCACCGGCCACGGCGTGGTGGGTGCCCAGGGCTTCCTTGCCAGTGAACAGCGCGACCTGGCCATGGCTGTCGATCACCGTGAGCTGGCGATACTCGCTCCAGCCGTTGGCGCTCAGCACCCGGTCCAGCGCAGCGGCAGGCGGCAACTGGCCCTGTTCCAGGGCATCGAGAATCTGCGGGCCCAGCGCCGGCAAGGTGATGTTCTGGGTGGCGACCGCACCCACACCGGCACGCACCCACGGGCAGCGGGCGCCCACGGCGATGCTCGAAGAGCTGATGGCGATACCGACCTGGCCGGTTTCCTGGCAACGACCGATGATGGAAAAAGTCATGTCATGGTTCCTGTTGTGCTGTGCGATACACGGCATTCTGGGTTGAACCTTTCGGCCGGCGAAACGACCTTTTTCCGAGGGTTTGCAGAGGAAAAAACTATGACCACGAAACGTTCGGACAAAACCCTGGCACAGCTGCTGCTGGAACCGCTGCAGGCGGCAGGAATCAAAGCCTTCGCCGTTTTATCGGCAAGCCCCAGCTAAATACTATTTTCGCCATTTCCACGGCATCCCTAGTCTGGCCCCAGGCAACGGCGGTCCTCCAAACCGACCTGACAAAAACCGCCTGAACAAGGGCTCGGACATGACACTGAACAACCTCGAAATCGACACCCTCGTCGTCGGCGCCGGCCAGGCCGGCGTGGCCATGAGCGAACACCTGAGCAAGCTTGGCGTGCCGCACCTGGTGCTGGAGCGCAAGCGTATCGCCGAGGCCTGGCGCACCGGCCGCTGGGACTCGCTGGTGGCCAACGGCCCGGTCTGGCACGACCGCTTCCCGGGGCTGGAATTCAACCTCGACGCCGACGCCTTCGCCGGCAAGGACCAGGTGGCCGACTACTTCGAGCAGTACGTACGCAAGTACAACCTGCCCGTACGCACCGGCATCGAAGTGAAGAAAGTGCTGCGCAACAGCGACCGCCCCGGTTTTACCATCGAAACCAATGAAGGCGTGATTCGCGCCAACCGCGTGGTCGCCGCCACCGGCCCGTTCCAGAAGCCGGTGATCCCGGCCATCGCGCCGAAAGACAGCAACCTGCACCAGATCCACTCCGCTGCCTATTACAACCCCGAGCAGTTGCCAGAAGGCGCTGTGCTGGTGGTCGGCGCCGGCTCCTCGGGCGTGCAGATCGCCGAAGAACTGATGCGTGCCGGGCGCCATGTGTACCTCTCGGTCGGCGCCCACGATCGCCCGCCACGCGCTTACCGCAACCGCGACTTCTGCTGGTGGCTGGGCGTGCTGGGTGAGTGGGATGCGGAAATCGCCAAGCCTGGCCGCGAGCACGTGACCATTGCCGTCAGTGGCGCCCGTGGCGGCCACACCGTGGACTTCCGCGCCCTCGCCCACCAGGGCATGACCCTGGTCGGCCTGACCCAGTCGTTCGAGAACGGCGTAGCGCGCTTCCAGGACAACCTGGTCGAGAACATCAACCGCGGCGACGAAAACTACCTGGCCCTGCTCGATGCCGCCGATGCCTACATCGAACGCAACGGCCTGGACCTGCCGGAAGAGCCCGAAGCCCGCAAACGCCTGGCCGACCCGGAGTGCATGCGCAACCCGCTGCAGCAACTGGACCTGGCCAAGGCCGGCGTCACCAGCATCATCTGGGCCACCGGTTACGGTGTCGACTTCAGCTGGCTACAGGTCGACACCTTCGACGCCAACGGCAAGCCCCAGCACCAACGCGGCGTGGCCCGCGAGCCGGGCGTGTACTTCCTTGGCCTGCCGTGGCTGTCGCGTCGTGGCTCGTCGTTCATCTGGGGCGTGTGGCACGACGCCAAGCACGTCGCCGGCCACATCGCCACGCAACGCACCTATGCCGCCTACCGCGACCGCGAGCAACGCGCAGCGGATGAGCAGCAGCAACCCAAGATCAGCAACGTCAGCACCCTCGGAGCCCACTGATGCCTACTCATACCCGCATCCGCATGTTCAACACCAAGGCCACCTACCCCAACCAGACCCTGGACAACGACCTGTGCCAGGCGGTGCGCGCCGGCAACACCATCTACGTGCGCGGCCAGGTCGGCACCGACTTCGAAGGCAACCTGGTGGGCCTGGGTGACCCACGGGCGCAGGCCGAGCAGGCAATGAAGAACGTCAAGCAACTGCTCGAAGAAGCCGGCTCGGACCTGTCGCACATCGTCAAGACCACCACCTACATCACCGACCCGCGCTTCCGCGAGCCGGTGTACAAGGAGGTAGGCAAGTGGCTCAAGGGTGTGTTCCCGATTTCCACCGGTCTGGTGGTGGCCGGGTTGGCCCAGGCCGAGTGGCTGATGGAGATCGATGTGATCGCCGTGGTGCCAGATTCGGTCTGATCGATCGGTTCAACCTGTAGGAGCGGCCTTGTGTCGCGAAAGGGCCGCAACGCGGCCCCAGGATTGATGCGCAACACTTGAAATTGCTGGGGCTGCTTTGCAGCCCTTTCGCGACACAAGGCCGCTCCTACAGGGAACGCGCCCACTTTTGAAATGGGCTAGAAACCCACTGTCGCCGACAGCAGGTAGGTACGCGGCGTAGACAGCGTCAGCCCCGGCTCGCTGTCATCCGAAGCTCCGGCCGAGCTCCAGTAGCGGTCGTCCAGCACATTCTCGACACTGGCACGCAAGGTCACCTGAGTGGCATCCACCTTGAACGCATAACGCGCACCCACGTCGTAACGCTCCCAACCGTCGATCTGCTTGCTGTTGTTCTGGTCCAGGTACTGCGAGCTCGAGTGGATGCCCCGCGCCGTCAGGGTCAGGCCGTTCACCCCAGGCACATCCCATTCTGCGCCCAGGTTGACGTTGTACTCGGGCGTGGCCGGCGCGCGGTTGCCATCGTAGGCGCCACCGATGGTGTCGGTCAGTTCGCTGTCGATATACATCACCCCGCCCAGCACACGCACGCCTTGCACGGGCTCGCCAAACACGCTCAGTTCGATACCGCGGTTGTCGCGCTTGCCATTGGGGCCGAACACCCGCGATGTGGGGTTGGTTTCATAGGCGGGCTGGCGGATGCGGAAGGCACTGGCGGTAAAGGCGACCTGGCCCAGGTCGTACTTGGCCCCCACCTCGACCTGGCGGCTGGTGAACGGCGGGAAGATCTGGTCTTCGTTGACCGATGTCGACGGCGCAATCTTGCCCTGGCTCAGGCCCTCCATGTAGTTGGCATACAACGACAGCTGGTCGGTAACCTTGAGCAGCACGCCGCCCGAGGGCGACATCTTCTCTTCATCGTAGGCGGTATCCCCCTTGATGCCGTCGCTCCAGTCATCCACCTGCACCCGCTGCCAACGCGCGCCCAGGGTCAGCAGCAGGCGGTCGTCGAAGAAGCCCAGGGTGTCGGCCAGGGCCACGCCGGAAAAGCGGTTTTCCGTGTACACCTCGGGGTCGATGCGGGTTGGCGTGCCCGGTGTCGGCGTGGCCACCGGGTGGTAGAGGTTGCTGGGCGCCGAGGCATAGCGGGCGCCGCCGTTGGTGAAGTCCATGTAGAAGTAGGTGGCGGCCAGGTTCAGCTCGTGGCTGACCGGCCCGGTATGGAACCAGTTGCGCACGCCGGCCATGGCGGTACGCACGCTTTCATCCCGGGTGAAGTCGCGCGGCTGCACGGTGAAGTCGCCGGCATCGTTGCTGATGGACACGTTGTGGCGCAGGAAGTCATGGTTGCTCTTGCGCGCGCCGACCGCGCCATAGGCCAGCAGCGACTCGCTGATATCGTACTCGGCATGCAGCGCACCGAAGGTGTCGTTGGTGCGCGCCTTGCTCCAGGCCTGGGCGTAGTTGTGGCGTACGTCGTTGGCATCCGGCACCTTGGCATTGGCACCGACCAGCACCCGCTCCTGCGGTGCATCGGTATCGCGCTCGGTATGGCCAAGGTCCGCCGAAAGCCGCAGGCGCTCGCCACGAAAGTCCAGGCCCAACACCGCCATTTCACGTTCGACTCGCTGGTGGTCCCATTCGGTATCGCCCGCCTGTTTCACGCCATTGAAGCGCACGCCGAACTGCTGGCCTTCGCCAAAGCGCCGGCCAACGTCCACCGCACCGCCTGCCTGGCCGGCCGAGGCATAGCTGCCGGTAAACTCGGTGAGCGGCTGGTCGCCGGCTCGCTTGGGCTGCACATTGATGCCGCCGCCGACACTGCCTCGCGGCGAAATGCCGTTGATCAGTTGGCTGGGGCCTTTGATGATGTCGACCCGGTCGGCCATTTCCATGTCGATCGAGTAGGTCGGCAGGATGCCGTACAGGCCGTTGTAGGCCACATCACTGTTGAACAGGCTGAAGCCGCGAATGGTGAACTGCTCGAAGCGCCCACCCGCCGGGTTGGTGGCGCGTACCGATGGGTCGCTGGCGATCAGCTCGCCCAAGGTTCGCGCCTGCTGGTTCTTCACCAGTTCGCTGGTGTAGCTGGTGATGCTGAACGGGGTTTCCATGAAGTCGCGCGTGCCGAGCAGGCCCTGTGAACCCTGACGGGCCACCTGGCCACCGGCATAAGGTTGCGTTTCGTTGCCTGCGGCCAGGCCACCGACGATGCTGGTCGGGGCGATTTCAAGCGCACCACCCGCCTGGGGTGCCGGCATCAATGTGAAAGCGCCCTCGCCCACCGGCAGCAGCTGCAGGCCGCTGCCGCGCAACAGCTGGGTGAAGCCTTCGTCGACGCTGTAGCTGCCGGACAGGCCATTGCTCTGCCGGCCGTTGACCAGCGCCGGGTCCAGCGACAGGCTGACCCCGGCCTGATCGGCAAACTGGGTAAGTGCCGCACCAAGGTTTGCAGGCGGCACCTGATAGCTGCGCCGGGCGGGTTCTTCGGCCCAGGCCGGTGCACACAACAACAGGCTCATGGCGAACAACGGATGTGCCGCACGCGCCAGTGGGCGCAGGCGGCTGGACATGACAACAGGCATTGAACAAGGCTCCCCTTTATTTGCTCCTACCGGTAATGACCGGTGAGCGAAAAAAAGGGGACAGCATCATGCGCGATTTTCTCGCGCGGCCAGGCTCACCCAGTAACGCGTGCGCGTGTGCACCTGCAACGGCAGGCTGACGGCGAGCAAGGCCAGCACCCGGTCGGTGTCGTCGAGGCGGAACGTACCGGTCACGCGCAGGGCCTCCAGTTCGGGCGCCCAGCGCAGCACGCCGGGGCGGTACCTGCGCAGCTCGTGCAGCAGCTCGCCCAAGGGGCGATCCTCCAGCCGCAGTACCCCTTCGCGCCAGCCCAGCAGCCATGCGTCCAGGCCGGTGACAGGGCCAACCCCGACCACTTGCAGGCTGGCCTGCTGCCCGGCCTGCAGCAGCAGCGCCGGGCCTTGCCGCGGCTGCAGGTTGGCCGTGCCCTTGAGCACCGATACCCGGCAAGCCTGATCGACCAGGCGCAAGCACACCTCGCCAGCATCCAGCGCGACCTGGCCATAGGGCACCTGCAACGTCAGGCTCAGGTTGCCGGGCAACCTGACTGCCACTTCGCCACGCAGCAATGTCAGGCGACGCGCGCCCAGGTCGATATCCACCGCACTGTCGGTGTTCAACTGCACGAATGTGCCATCGCTCAGCAGCACCTGCCGGCGCTCCCCGACCGCGGTGCGCATGTCGGCGACCCAGGCCTCCAGCGGCAGTTCGCGGCTTGCCAGCCAGGCCGCCGGCAACAATGCAGCCACGCCCAGGGCCTGCTTGAGCAGCGCCCGGCGGCCGCTATCCGGGCGGTCCAGGGTGGCCATGGCCAATGCGCCGGGTAGCGCGGAAAAGCGCTGGCGCAACAGCAGTGCCTTTTGCCAGGCGTGTTCGTGCAAGGTGCTGCTGGTGCGCCATTGTTCCAGGCGCTGCAGGTCACCCTCGCTGGCAGCGCCAGAGTCCACCAGCGCCAGCCAGCGCGCGGCGGCCTGCAGTGCCTCGCGGGTTTCGGGGGAATGGCTGGTCATTACAGTTCAGCCAGCAGGCAATGCTCGTAGGCCTGCGCCATGTAGCGTTTGACCGAGCGCTCGCAAACACCCAGGCGCTTGCCGATCTCGGCATAGCCCAGGCCCTCCAGCTGGCTCCAGAGAAAAGCCTTGCGTACCGGCGCCTTGAGGCCGTCGAGCAACTCGTCGAGGGCTTGCAGGGTTTCCAGCAGTACCCAACGCTGCTCTGGCGAGGGCACATGCTGCTCGGGCAACTGCGCCAGTGCATCGAGGTAGGCTTGTTCCAGGCTGCGCCGCTGGTGGAAGTTGCTCAGCAGGCGCTTGCCCACGGTCAGCAGGTAGGCACGCGGTTCGCGAATGTCTGCCAGCGGCTGGGCGCTGGCCAGGATACGCAGGAAGGTATCCTGGCTGAGGTCGGCGGCATCCCAGGCATTGCCCATGCGCCGCCGCAGCCAGGTTTCCAGCCAGCCGCGGTGTTCCCGGTACAGGGCAGGCAGGCTATGCTCCGGTGGCGGCGCGGCGTCGATCATGGGGAAGGCCCTGTGGTGGCGTAAATAAGATTAATTCTAATTTACAGTACACCACAGAACCAAGCGGTTTGTTACCAGTCAGGCAATCGCCGCATCCACCAGCACTTGCGCTTCCTGCACCAGGCGCTGCAGGTGCGCCTCGTCGATGAAGCTTTCGGCGTAGATCTTGTAGATATCCTCGGTGCCCGAAGGGCGCGCGGCGAACCAGCCATTGGCGGTCATCACCTTCAGCCCGCCGATCGCCTGGCCGTTGCCCGGTGCATGGCTGAGGATCTGCACGATCGGCTCACCCGCCAGCTCGGTCGACTTCACCTGCTCCGGCGCCAGCTTGCTCAGCAAAGCCTTCTGCCGGGCATCGGCCTTGGCTTCGACACGGGTGGCGAACGGCTTGCCCAGCGCCTCGGTCAGGTCGGCGTAGGCCTGGCTCGGGTTGCGCCCGGTGCGGGCGGTCATCTCGGCAGCCAGCAAGGCCGGGATCAGCCCGTCCTTGTCGGTGGCCCAGACCGAGCCATCGCGGCGCAGGAACGAAGCCCCCGCACTTTCCTCGCCACCAAAGCCCAGCGTGCCGTCGAACAGGCCCTGGGCGAAGAACTTGAAGCCCACCGGTACTTCGTACAGTTCACGGCCCAGGCGCTGGGTGACGCGATCGATCAGGCCACTGGACACCACGGTCTTGCCGACGGCGGCATCGCTGCGCCATTGCGGGCGGTGGCGGTACAGGTAGTCGATGGCCACGGCCAGGTAGTTGTTCGGCTGTAGCAGGCCATCGGGGGTGACGATGCCATGGCGATCGTGGTCCGGGTCGCAGGCGAAGGCCACGTCGAAGCGTTCGCGCAGGCCGATCAGGCCCTGCATGGCATAGGGCGAGGAAGGGTCCATGCGGATCTGGCCGTCCCAGTCGACAGTCATGAAGCGGAAGGTCGGGTCGACCTCGGTGTTCACCACTTCCAGGTCGAGCTGGTAATGCTTGGCGATCGCCGACCAGTAGCGCACCCCTGCCCCGCCCAGCGGATCGACGCCCAGGCGCAGCTTGGCAGCGCGGATGACGTCGAAGTCGATGACGTTTTCCAGGTCGGCCACGTAGTTGCTCACGTAGTCATGACGCTGGGTGGTGGATGCCAGCAGCGCCTGGGCATGGTCCATGCGCTTGACGCCCGCCAGGTCAGCAGCCAGCAGTTCGTTGGCCTTGGCCTCGATCCACTTGGTCACGTCGCTGTCGGCTGGGCCGCCATTGGGCGGGTTGTACTTGAAGCCACCGCTTTGCGGCGGGTTGTGCGACGGGGTGATGACGATGCCGTCGGCCAGGCCCTGCTCGCGGCCACGGTTATGGCAGAGGATGGCATGGGAAACCGCTGGTGTTGGCGTGTATTCGTCGTCCTTGGACAGCATTACCTGCACGCCATTGGCAGCCAGCACTTCCAGGGCGCTGGCGGTAGCCGGTGCCGACAGTGCGTGGGTGTCGGCGCCGATGAACAGCGGGCCATCGATGCCCTTCTCCTGGCGATACAGGCAGATGGCCTGGGTAATGGCCAGGACGTGGTACTCGTTGAAGCTCAATTCAAGCGAAGTGCCACGGTGCCCCGAGGTGCCGAAGGCCACCCGCTGGGCCGCCACGGCAGCGTCGGGGCGGCCGGTGTAGTAGGCGGTGAGCAGTCGGGGAATATCGACCAGCACGCTGGCCGGAGCCGGCTTGCCTGCCAAAGGACTGAGCGTCATGCAGTAACCTCGAGTTCAACGGATGTTGGTGTTGGAGCGTGCAGTGTACTGAGAGTTGCAATGCCGCGCGATGGGCGGCAGCAAAGAATCAGTGAGCACACCGCATACCCTGTGGGAGCGGCTTTAGCCGCGAAGAATCCAACGCGGTGCATGGCACCGGCTGCGCCGGTGTTCGCGGCTAAAGCCGCTCCCACAGGGTACTTGCCAGCCACCGCGGTGGCTGCTTCGCGGGCTCGCCCGCTCCCACAATGGACCCGCGCATGTCCCTCATCTCTGTAATGACCGGCTAGAGTGGTAGCCATACCCCCGAAAACGAGGCCCCATGGCTTTCCACCGCCTGACCCACACCCACCCGCGCCTGAGCATCGCCACTGTGGTCGGCCTGCTCGGCGCCTGGCTGATCCCCGCCAGCGACAGCGTGCAGCACATCCTCGCCGGCTGGAATCTTGGCGTATGGCTGTACCTGCTGCTGGTGCTCTACCTGACCTTGAGCGCCAATGCGGAAAAGGTACGCAAGGTCGCCCGCGTCGAAGACGAAAACGCCGGCCTGGTCCTGCTCACCGTGTGCATCGCCGCCATCGCCAGCCTCGCCGCCGTCACCCTGCAACTGGTGTCCAGCCGTGGCCTGCAAGGCACGGCGCTGGTCGTGCACTACCTCTACACCGGCCTGACCGTGGCCGGTTCCTGGCTGTTGATCGGCTGCATTTTCAGCCTGCACTACGCGCGGCTGTTCTATACCGGACAAAACCACGAACCGCCGCTGCGCTTCGCCGATGGCGAACGCAACCCCGATTACTGGGACTTCCACTATTTCTCGTTCACCATCAGCGTGGCGGTACAAACCTCCGACGTGGGCGTCGCTGGGCGGGGCCTACGGCGGGTGGTGCTGGCGCATTCGCTAGTGGGGTTCGTATTCAATACGGCGATTTTGGGGTTCACCATCAACATCGCTGCTGGCCTGCTGGGCTGAGCTTCCCATCAATTCTGCTAGTTGCAACCGTTCGGCCCACCAAGAGACTCTTGATGGCCGAAGTGTAAAAGGGTTAAGCCATGAAAACGGCTGGTTCGAAAAGTTTGCTGATTCAAGCCGACACCGCAAGTACGATCATGGGCACGGCTGCAACGCCATCGCAACAGGTGTATTCACCTTATGGGGTTAGTAAGCCGAATTCCGTTGAAAGCTTGTTAGGTTTTACTGGAGCTCTCTATGACGCTGCTTTCAGAACCTATTCGCTTGGAAATGGCCATAGAGTCTATAGCCCTTTACTAATGCGCTTTTACCAACCAGACAGCTTTTCGCCTTTCCATTACGGCGGTCTGAACTGTTATGTCTACTGCCAAGATGACCCTATAAATTTCACCGATCCAACGGGCCGTTTCAAAATGCCGCGTCGACCAATGGCACAGGCCAGAACAAATGGCGTCCCGAAAAATAGCTTCCGCCCACCCCAAGGTTTTACTACCCAACGCCCTCGCAGAGTTCAACAAAGGGCCGAGCAACGACAGCAGCAACGAGCACAACGCCCGCAGGACCGGCCGCAAAGAGAGCCACAAGATAATCACCAGGCCCCGCAGCCGCACCAAGCTCCGGAAATGAACCTTGCACAACTGATGCAAATGATGGATCAGGCCGTCTTGCAGGCACAGAATATCGGCCTCCAGGCTGTAATCACTCAACAAGTCCACCCTGCTGAGCTAACTCTCGGGGGCATGACGCTCGCCATGTCAGGAGCTTCAATCCTGGAGACGGTCGTTACATGGATGACGACGGGAACCATCAGGAATCCCATGGATACTACCTCTGCGATGGCAAACTACTCGCCCGGTTATTCACTTCAACGTCCTCCCGTGGGCTGAGGAGCAATGCCGCTCGTCCGAAAGTACCATGTCACAGTATCAATTGCCCCTGCAGAGTTCATCGGAATATCTGCCGCCATCGCACGCGGAAAACGTTTGCCAGAGCGCCGGTCTCCAAGTTGCCGTCCCTCACAAGGATGTGACCGCTGTCATGCATTAGCACATTTGTCGTATTTGCAGCCGAGAATACTCCGTGACAGGTGCTATGGTTACTTTCCCGGCGGTCGCATCGATGTGGCCACCCGCTCACCACGTCCAGGTACGAACAAGGAGGCTGGCATGAACAAGATGACGTTCCCCAACGCCTGCCAGGTGATGCGCTGGCATTTCCACCCGCTGGGCTTCGAAGCCAGCATGGATGCGCCACGCAGCATGGTCGCGCGGCTGTTCGACCGCGCCACCGGCGAAACCCTGCTGGCGATTGCCGGCATCCCCTGCTCGGCAATCATGGCGGCCGCCGACGTAGAGCGCATCATCGAGGCCGTCGAGGCGGAGATGGATACTTTCATGCCCGCCTTCACCCTGCGCGACGCAGTCTAGCCCACTGCCGTACTTTCCTGGCGCATGGCCTGCAACTTGCCCATGAACTGCTCGGCCGGCACCGGCTGGCCCAGCAGGTAGCCCTGCAGCGAATCGCAGCCCAGGCGGGTCAGGAAGTCCTGCTGCCTGTCAGTCTCCACCCCTTCGGCAACGATGCGCAGCCCCAGCGCCTGGCCCAGCGCCACGATTGCCGAAACGATCGCCGCATCATCGCTGTCCTGCTCCAGGTCGCGCACGAAACCGCGGTCGATCTTCAGCTCGTTGGCCGGCAGGCGCTTGAGGTACATCAGGCTGGAATAACCGGTGCCGAAGTCATCGATGGACAGGTCCACGCCCATGTCGGACAACCGTTGCAGCACCGTAAGGCTGGCATCGGCGTCGTGCATGGCGGTGGTTTCGGTAATTTCCAGGGTCAGGCAGTTGGCCGGCAGGCTGTTCTGCTGCAGGGCTCGGGCCACGCTGTCGACCAGCCCGGCATGGCAGAACTGGATGGCCGACAGGTTCACCGCCATGCGCCAGCCGTGGTGCCCTTGGTCCAGCCACTGACGCATCTGCCGGCAAGCCTCGATGAGCACCCATTCGCCAATGGGAATGATCAGGCCGGTCTTTTCTGCCAGGCCGATGAAACGGTCGGGCAGCAACAGGCCCTGCTGCGGGTGCTCCCAGCGCAGCAAGGCCTCGGCACCGATCGGCTGGCAATTCTGGGCGTCGAACTTGGGCTGGTAGTGCAGGCGGAACTGGCGCTGCTCCAGGGCCTGGCGCAGGTCCTGCAGTAGCTGCAATTGCTGGCGGGCGTTGCTGTTCATCGACGCGTCGAAGAAACTGTAGCCATTCTTGCCGGCGCTCTTGGCGTGATACATGGCAGCGTCGGCATTGCGCAGCAGCTCATGCTGGTCCAGGCCATTGCCCGGGTACAGGACGATGCCCAGGCTCGCTGTCAGCTGCAGGTCATGCTCGGCCACGCGGAATGGCCGTGACACCAGGTTGACCTGCTTGACCGCCACATCCATGGCATCGTTCGGCTCGCGCAGCTCCACCAGCAGCACGAATTCGTCGCCGCCGATGCGCGCCAGCGTGTCCTGGCTGTGCAGGTGCCCGCGCAGGCGCGCCGCCACGGCCTTGAGCAGCAAGTCGCCGATGTGGTGGCCGAAGGCATCGTTGACTGGCTTGAAGCCGTCCAGGTCGATGAACATCAGGGCAAAGCAGCCGCCCTGCTCCGCTACCTTGGCAATGGCCTGCTCGATGCGGTCGGCCAGCAACGTACGGTTGGGCAGGTCGGTGAGCGTGTCGTGCAGGGCCAGCTGGGTCAGTTCCTGGTTGGCCAGGGTCAGCGAGCGGGCCAGCTCGGCGGTGCGTGCCTCCAGGCGGGCATCCAGTACCGAGGTGAGCAAGGCCACCGCCAGTACCGCCAGCGTGGTGATCAGCACCAGGTAGACCAGGCCGTCGCCTTGCAGGCCTCCCGCTGCCAGCGCACCGCAGAAGCTGCCTTCGGGGAAATTCGCCGCGGCCATGCCGGTGTAGTGCATGCCAACGATGGCAAAGCCCATCACCACTGCCGCCAGGCCGCGAATCTGCCTCACATAAGGAGTATGCGCACGCAGCCGGAAGGCGATCCACAACGCCGCTGCCGAGGCGGCCACGGCAATCAGCAGCGAGGCCCCGAACAGCGTCGGGTCATAGGCGATGCCCGGCAGCATGCGCAGCGCGGCCATACCGGTGTAGTGCATGCAGGCAATGCCGGTGCCCATGATCAGTGCGCCAAATGCCAATTGCTGCCACGGCAGGCTCGGCTGGCTGACCAGCCACAAGGCAAAGCCCGAGGACAACACGGCAATCAGCAGCGAGAACGCGGTCAGGGCAAGGTCGTAGCCCAGGTCGATGGGCAGGCTGAAGGCGAGCATGCCGATGAAGTGCATCGACCACACGCCGATGCCCATGGCCAACGCGCCCCCCCCCATCCACAGGCAGGCAGCCCGGCCTTTGGCCGTGGCGATGCGGCCGGTCAGGTCAAGGGCTGTATAGGACGCCAGGATCGCCACGCACAGCGAAATCAACACCAGCGAAGAGGAGTAGCTACCGGTCAGCATCGAGAGTTCCAGCGGGGCGGGAAGCCCGGAAAAAGCTGACGATTGTACTCAAGGTCAGGCGAAACGCACGGGGTTTTTGCGAATGGGAATGGATCCAAAGGGAAGACGCTATACGGCCTCGCAGAAATGCACTCTCTTTTGTGGGAGCGGCCTTGTGTCGCGAAAGGGCTGCGAAGCAGCCCCAGCAATATCAGCCATTGTGCCGAGAACCTGGGGCCGCTTTGCGGCCCTTTCGCGACACAAGGCCGCTCCCACAAAGCACTGCCAATATTTCAGTCCTGCTCGGCAAACGCCTGTTCCGCATCCCAACCACCACCCAGCGCGGCAACCAGCTGCACGCTGGCCACCAGGCGCCCTTGCAGCAGGTTCAACACACTGCGCTCGTTGCTCAGCGCCGTGGTCTGCACGTTGACCACATCCAGATAGCCGATCAGCCCGGCGCGGTACTGGTTCTCGGTCAGGCGCAGCGACTCGCGAGCGGCATCCAGTGCCTCCTGGCGCACCACCGCCTCATCGCCATACACCTTCAACTGCACCAGCAGGTTTTCCACTTCCTTGAAGCCGTCGAGCACGGTCTGGCGGTACTGCGCCACGGTCTGGTCATACACCGCCACCGTGCGGTCCACCTCGGCACTGCGCTTGCCGGCGTCGAACAAGGTCAGCGCCAGCTGTGGGCCCACCGACCAGTAGCGGTTGGGCAGTTCGATCCAGTTGCTGAAGCTGCTGCTGGAGTAACCGCCACTCATGCTCAGGCTCAGGTCCGGGAAATACGCCGCCCGCGACACGCCGATGTTGGCGTTGGCAGCCATCACGTTGCGCTCGGCCGCAGCGATGTCCGGGCGTCGCTCCAGCAACTGCGAAGGCAAGGCCACCGGAATTTGCGGCAGCGCTGGAATGGATTTGCTGTCGGCCAGGGCGAAGTCCGCCGGGGCCTTGCCCAGCAACACGGCAATGGCGTTCTCGAACTGCGCGCGCTGCCAGATCAGGTCGATCAGGTCGGCCTGGGTGCTCTTGAGCTGGGTACGCGCCTGGGCCACTGCATCCGGGCCGGCGACGCCGGCGCGATACTGGTTTTCGTTCATCCGCAGGGAACGTTCATAAGCTGCCACGGTGGCTTCCAACAGGCGTTTCTGCTCGTCGATCACCCGCAACTGCAGGTAGTTCTGCACCAGTTCCGACTGCTGGCTGAGGCGGATCGAGGCCAGGTCGGCCAGGCTGGCTTCGGCACTGGCTTCGTTGGCGTTCAGGGTCTCGCGCAGCTTGCCCCACAGGTCGATTTCCCAGCTGACGCCGAGCTGGGCGTTGTAGGTGTTGCGAATGCCGCTGCTGTTGTTGGACAGGCTCGAGCTGGAGCTACCGGTGCCCTGGGCCGAGCGGTTCTTGCCGACGCTCAGGTCCAGGCTGGGGAACAGCGCCGCCCGGCTGCTGCGCACCAGCGCCTGGGCCTGGCGATACTGGGCCTCCGATTGGGCCACGGTCTGGTTGCTGCGGTTGAGCTCTTCGACCAGTGCATTGAGCCCGGCATCGCCGTAGATTTCCCACCAGGCGCCGCGGGCGATGGCATCGGACGGCGTGGCCTGGGTCCAGCCTTCGGCGTGCTTGAACTGCGCCGTGCTGCTCAGCTCCGGGCGGTGGTAGTCCGGGCTCAGGGTGCAGGCGCTGAGCAAGGCGACGCACAACCCGGCGCCGAGCAGGCGCGAGCCACGCCCACGGGTCAGCGTCTGCAGGGCACGGTGAAGTGGGGTCTGGGCAAAAGTCATAGCGGGGTTTCCAGGGCGGCGTCGGTGCGCACGCCACGCCAACGGTTGAAACGGTGACGCAGGCGGTCCAGGTACAGGTAGACCACCGGTGTCGTGTAAAGAGTGAGGACCTGGCTGAACACCAGGCCGCCAATGATGGTCAGGCCCAGAGGCTGGCGCATTTCCGCGCCTTCGGCGCGGCTCAGCAGCAGCGGCAAGGCACCGAGGATGGCCGCCAGGGTAGTCATCAGGATCGGCCGCAGGCGCAGCAGGCAAGCCCGGCGGATCGACTCTTCCGGTGTCAGGCCCTGGTGGCGCTCCAGCTGCAAGGCCAGGTCGATCATCAGGATGGCGTTCTTCTTCACCACGCCGATCAGCAGGAACAGCCCCAGCAGCGAGATCAGGCTGAACTCGCCGCCGGTGACGTACAGCGCCAGCAAGGCACCGACGCCGGCCGAGGGCAGTGTCGAGAGGATGGTCAGCGGGTGAATGTAGCTTTCGTAGAGAATGCCCAGCACCAGGTAGACCAGCACCAGCGCGCCAAGGATCATCAGCGGCTGGCCTTCCTGGGTCTTGGCAAAGGCATCGGCGGTACCGCCGAGCTTGGCGATCACTTCCTCGGGCAAGCCCAGCTTGGCCACCGCAAGCTCCAGCGCCGCCATGGCCTGGTCGGGGCTGTAGCCTTCGGCGACGTCGAAGGCGATGCTTTCGGCGGCGAACTGGCCTTCGTGGCTGACCCGGTCGTTGGCCAGGCTGTTCTCGTAGTGGGCGATGGTCGACAGCGGTACGCGGGCACCGTCGGCGGTAATCACCTGCACCTGCTCGAGGGTGCTTGGGTCCCAGGCGTACTTCGGGTTGATCTCGAGCACTACCTGGTACTGGTTGAGGCTGTCGTAGATGGTGGAGATCTGCCGCTGGCTATAGGCGTTGTTCAGCACCGAGGTGACCATGTCCATGTCGATGCCCAGGCGCTTGGCCTGGTCACGGTCGACCACCAGGGTCACCTGCTGGGTGCCGGCACCGTCGCGGGCGTCGATGGCAGTCAGTTGCGGCAGTGCACGCAGCGCCGCCACCACTTTCGGGAACCATTCGCGCAGGGCCGCCAGGTCTCCGCTCTGCAGGGAGTACAGGTACTGCGAAGAGGTCTGGTCACGGCCACCACCACCCAGTTGCAGGTCCTGGTCGGCCATCAGGAACAGGCGCCCGCCGGGTACCTTGGGCATTTCCTTGCGCAGGCGTTCGATCACCTTCTGGGCGTCGAGCTTGCGCTCGCTAATCGGCTTCAGGCGCACCAGCACAAAGGCATTGTTGGTCCCGCTGTTGCCACCGATGAAGCCGGCAACGCTCTGCACTGCCGGGTCGGCCAGCAAGGCGCGGCGGTAGATTTCCATTTTCGGTTGCATGACGCTGAACGACAGGCCATCGTCGCCACGGATGAAGCCTATCAGCTGGCCGGTATCCTGCTGCGGCATCAGCGTTTTCGGCACCACCACGTACAGGGCGATGTTGATGCCGATGGTGGCCAGCAGGCTGATCAGCGTCAGGCGTTTGTGGCGCAAGGCCCAGCCCAGGCTGCGGTCATAGGCATCGACCATGCGCTGGTGCAAGTGTTCGCTCCAGCGCTGCAGACGTGTCGGCTCGGCCTGGTGCGGTTTGAGCCAGCGGGCGCACAGCATCGGCGTGAGGGTCAGCGACACCACCAGCGACACGATGATCGCCGCCGCCAGGGTGATGGAGAACTCCTGGAACAGGTTGCGCACGATGCCACCCATGAACAGGATGGAGACGAATACCGCCACCAGCGACACGTTCATCGACAGCAAGGTGAAACCCACTTCCTTGGCGCCCAAGAAGGCCGCTTTCATAGGTGGTTGGCCGTCCTCGATGTGCCGGGATATGTTCTCCAGCACCACGATGGCATCGTCCACCACCAGGCCAGTGGCGAGGATCAGCGCCATCAGCGACAGGTTGTTGAGCGAGAAGCCGCACAGGTACATGACCGCGAAGGTGCCCACCAGTGACACCGGCACCGCCAGGCTGGGGATCAGCGAAGCACGCAGGCTGCCGAGGAACAGGTAGACCACCAGGATCACCAGCACCACGGCGATCAGCAGGGTGTGCTCGGCTTCCTTGAGGGTTGCCTTGATCACTGGCGAACGGTCCATGGCCACGTTCAGTTGCACGCTGGCCGGCAGCAGCGACTGCAGGGCCGGCAACTGCGCCTTGATCTGGTCGACCGTTTCAATGATGTTGGCGCCTGTCTGGCGGTTGACCACCAGCAGCACCGCGCTCTGGTCATTGAAGAAGCCGCTGTTGTAGCGGTTCTCGACGCCGTCGGTGATGGTCGCCACGTCGGAAAGGCGCAGGATGGTGCCGTTCTGCTGGCGGATCACCACGGGCTCGTAGTCCTTGGCGCTTTCCAGCTGGTCATTGGCACGCACCTGCCAGTTGCGCTCGGCGTCCTCGACAAAGCCCATCGGCCGGCGCTGGTTGGCGTTGGACACCGCAGTGCGCACTTCATCCAGCGACACGCCGTACTGGTTGAGCAATTGCGGCTCGACGGCAATGCGCACCGCCGGCAGCGAACTGCCGCCGATCTGCACCTCCCCTACCCCGGGCACCTGGGCCAGGCTCTGCGACAGGATGGTGTCGGCCAGGTCGTACAACTGGCCCTTCTGCAGCACGTCCGAAGTCAGCGACAGCACCATGATCGGTGCCTGCGACGGGTTGATCTTCTTGTAGGTGGGCATGCTGCGCATACCGCTGGGCAGCAGGTTGCGGGTGGCGTTGATCGCCGCCTGCACCTCGCGCGCCGCTCCGTCGATGTCGCGGCCCATCTCGAAGCCGATGATCACCCGTGTGGAGCCTTGGTTGGAGCTGCTGGTCAGGGTGGTCACGCCGGCAATGCTGCCCAGCTTGCGCTCCAGCGGCGTGGCCACGGTGGACGCCATCACTTCCGGGCTGGCGCCTGACAGGTTGGCCGACACCACGATTACCGGGAAGTCCATCTGTGGCAGCGGTGCCACCGGCAACAGGCCGAAGCTGACCCCGCCCAGCAGCATGATCGCCAGGCTCAACAGCATCGTCGCAACGGGGCGACGGATGAAAGGACCGGACAGGTTCATGCCTCGGCCTGCTTCACGTCAGTGGCCGGGCGCCAGCGGCGGGCCAGGCGGTCGAAGTACAGGTAGATGACCGGGGTGGTGAACAGCGTCAGCACCTGGCTGACTAGCAACCCGCCGACCATCACCAGGCCCAGCGGCTGGCGCAGCTCGGCGCCGGAACCGGTGGCGAGCATCAGCGGCACGGCGCCGAACAGCGCGGCCAGGGTAGTCATCAGGATCGGCCGGAAGCGCAGCAGCGCCGCCTGGTAGATGGCATCGCGCGGGCTCATGCCCTGCTGGCGCTCGGCCTCGAGGGCGAAGTCGATCATCATGATCGCGTTCTTCTTGACGATGCCGATCAGCAGGATGATGCCGATGATGGCGATCATGCCCAGGTCGTTGCCGCTGATGAGCAAGGCCAGCAAGGCGCCGACCGCTGCCGACGGCAGGGTCGAAAGAATGGTCACCGGGTGGATGTAGCTCTCGTACAGCACGCCCAGCACGATGTACATGGTCACCACCGCCGCCAGGATCAACAGCAAGGTGCTCGACAGCGATGCCTGGAAGGCCTCCGCCGCGCCCTGGAAGCGGGTCTGCACGCCCAGCGGCATGCCGATGTCCTTCTGCACCTGCTCGATCACCTGCACCGCCTTGCCCAGCGAAGCGCCGTGGGCCAGGTTGAACGACAAGGTCACCGCCGGGAACTGACCAATGTGGGAAATGGCCAGCTGGGCCTGGCGCTGCTCGATGCGCGCCAGCGCCGACAGGCGCACCTGGCCGCCATCGGTGGCCTTGACGTGGATCGACTCCAGCGCCTGCGGGCCGATCACCGCCGCATCCTGCGACTGCAGCACCACGCGGTACTGGCTGGCCTGGGTGTAGATGGTCGAGATCTGACGCTGGCCGAAGGCGTCATACAGGGCGTTGGTGATTTGCGACACGCTGATGCCCAGGCGGCCGGCCATGTCGCGGTCGATCACCAGGTAAACCTGCAGGCCCTTGTCCTGCAGGTCGCTGGCCACGTCGGCCAGTTCCGGGCGTTGCTGCAACGCCTGCACCAGCTTGCCGCTCCACTGCGCCAGCAGGTCGGCGTCGGGCGACGAGAGGCTGAACTGGTACTGGGTCCGGCTGACCCGGTCCTCGATGCTCAGGTCCTGCACCGGCTGCATGAACAGGCGGATGCCCACCAGCCGATCGACTTGTGGCTGCAGGCGGTTGATCACCTCGCTGGCAGTGACATCACGCTCGCCATGGGGTTTGAGGTTGATCAGCAGGCGGCCGCTGTTGAGCGTGGCGTTGTCGCCATCGACACCAATGTAGGACGACAGGCTCTGCACCGCCGGGTCCTGCAGGATCACCTTGCTCAGCGCCTGCTGGCGTTCGCTCATGGCGGCGAACGAGGTGGACTGCGGCGCTTCGGAAATGCCCTGAATCACCCCGGTGTCCTGTACCGGGAAGAAGCCCTTGGGCACCACCATGTACAGGAATACGGTGAGCGCCAGGCTGGCCACGGCCACCAGCAGCGTCAGCGGCTGGCGCTTGAGGACCCACTGCAGGGCGCTACCGTAGTGCCTGATCAGCCAGTCGATCCAGGCGCCACTGGCGCGGTAGAACCGGCCCTGTTCCTCTTCCCTGGGCTCGCGCTTGAGCAGGCGCGCGCACATCATCGGCGTGAGGGTCAGCGATACCACCAGGGAAATCAGGATGGCCACCGCCAGGGTGATGGCAAACTCGCGGAACAGGCGGCCGACCACATCGGCCATGAACAGCAGCGGGATCAGTACCGCAATCAGCGAGAAGGTCAGCGAGATCAGGGTGAAGCCGATTTGCCGGGCGCCCTTGAGCGCCGCCTGCATGGGCGTCTCGCCCTCCTCGATGTGCCGGGAGATGTTCTCCAGCATGACGATGGCGTCGTCGACCACGAAACCGGTGGCGATGGTCAGGGCCATCAGGGTCAGGTTGTTGACCGAGAAACCGGCCAGGTACATCACGCCGAAGGTACCGATCAGCGACAACGGCACGGCGATCGACGGGATGAGCGTGGCGCTGAAACGGCGCAGGAAGACGAACGTGACCATTACCACCAGGGCGATGGCGATCAGCAGTTCGTGCTGCACGTCCTTGACCGCGGCGCGGATGGTCTGGGTGCGGTCGGTGAGCACCGACACATCGAGGCCGGCCGGCAGGTTGTCGGTGATCGACGGCAGCAAGGCCTTGATGCGGTCGACCACTTCGATGACGTTGGCGCCCGGCTGGCGCTGGATGTTCAGCAGCACGGCGTGGTTTTCGTTGGCCCAGGCAGCCAGGCGCTCGTTTTCGGCGCCGTCGACGATTTCTGCAACATCCTTCAGACGCAGAGGCGCGCCATTGTTGTAGGCCAGGATCAGGTTGGCATATTCCTCAGGGGAACGCAGCTGGTCGTTGGCGTCGAGCATCGACACCCGGGTCGGGCCGTCGAAGTTGCCCTTGGGCTGATTGACGTTGGAAGCGCCGATCAGGGTGCGTACGTCCTCCAGGTTCAGGCCGTTGGCGGCCAGGGCATCGACGTTGACCTTGATCCGCACCGCCTGGCGCTGGCCACCAGCGATGCTGACCATGCCCACACCGCTGATCTGTGCGAGCTTCTGTGCCACACGGGTATCGACCAGGTCGTTGAGCTTGGGCAGCGGCATGGTCTTGCTGGAGATGGCCAGGGTCAGCACCGGGGTGTCGGCCGGGTTGACCTTGTTGTACACCGGCGGCGCCGGAAGGTCGCTGGGCAGCAGGTTGCTGGCGGCGTTGATCGCGGCCTGCACCTGTTGCTCGGCAACGTCCATGTTCATGTCGAGGTTGAAGCGCAAGGTCAGCACCGAGGCGCCGCCGGAGCTGGTCGAGGCCATCTGCTCCAGGCCTGGCATCTGGCCGAACTGACGTTCGAGCGGCGCGGTAACCGCGCTGGTCATGACCTGCGGGCTGGCGCCTGGGTACAGGGTCATGACCCGGATGGTCGGGTAATCCACCTGCGGCAATGCGGAAACCGGCAGCAGCTTGTAGGCGATCAGGCCGGCCAGGACGATGGCCAGCATGCTCAGCGTGGTGGCAACCGGCCGCAGGATGAACAGACGCGAGAGGTTCATGCGCCCGCCTTGCCTGCTGCGCTACCAGGCTGTGCTTCACCGGGCTGCACATCGCCAGTGCTTGCCGAACCCTTGGCTTCCTGGCCTTGCAGGTGCTGGCCCGGGGTGGTCGGCACTTGCGAGCTGTCTTCGACAACTTCCACCTTGGTGCCTTCGCGCAGGCGGTCGGTGCCTTCCAGCACCAGGCGTTCGCCGGCCTTGAGGCCCTCGAGAATGACGCTGTTCTCGCCGTCGCTGGCGCCAACCTTGAGCTTGCGGATATTGACCGTGTTCTGGTCATTGACCACGTAGGCGAAGGAGCCGTCATTGCCGAACTGGATGGCCGCCGCCGGGGCCATGGTCACCTGCTTGAGGGTGTCGGCCAGCAGGCGCACGTTGACGAACTGGTTGGGGAACAGGGCCAGGTCCTTGTTCTCGAAGCGGCCCTTGAACTTGAGGGTGCCGGTGGTGGTGTCGATCTGGTTGTCGATGCTGCCCAGCACGCCGGTGGACTGCAGCTTGCTGTCACTGCGGTCCCAGGCCTCGACCGGCAGGCTGGCGCCGCTGCGGTAACGTTCCAGCACGGTGCTCAACTCGGTTTCCGGCAGGGTGAAGGCAACGCTGATCGGCTCGGTCTGGGTGATCACCACCAGCGCGGTGGTGTCGTTGGCCGCCACCAGGTTGCCCAGGTCGAGCTGGCGCAGGCCTACGCGGCCGTTGATCGGCGCGCGGATCTGGGTGAAGTCCAGATTCAGGCGGGCGTCGTTGACCTGCGCCTGGTTGGTCTTCACCAGCCCCTGGAACTGTGCCACCTGCGCTTCGGCGGTGTCGAGAGTTTGCTTGGCAATGCTGTCTTCGGCGTACAGGCCTTTATAGCGGGCCAGGTCGACCTGGGCGTTCTTCAGTTGCGCCTGGTTCTGCGCCAGGGTGCCCTCGGCCTGCTGCAGGGCAATGCGGTACGGGCGCGGGTCGATTTCGGCGAGCAGGTCGCCGGCCTTGACCTGCTGGCCTTCCTTGAAGTGGATCTTGACCAGCTCGCCGGCCACGCGGCTGCGCACGTTGACGGTGTTGGTCGCGGTGACTGTGCCCAGGGCCTTGTAGTACAGCGGGAAGTCGCCCACCCGCACCGGCTCGACGCGCACCGGCACCGGGTCGCTGGAGCCGCCGAAGCCCGGGCGACCGCCCATCATGCCCATGCCCTTGCCACCGCGCCCGCTACCGGCTTCTTTATGCGCAGGCGTCGCTGCGGGCCACAGCCACCAGGCCAGTGCAGCCACCAGCAGCAGGATCAGCAGGCCGACGAGCCAGCGACGAGGGGAGCGGGAATTGGACACTTGCATGGGTTGAACGAACCTTGTTCGGAATGACGGCTTGGGGAGAATGAACGATAAGCACTGGCATCGTTTTAGCAAAGCGCCTTTACCAGAGGTTTACCTTTGCCTGACGTTGCCAAGAGGTTGAACTTTAAATGAAAACGGCCCGGAAAGCGTTCCGGGCCGTTTACAGGGTGTTGCTTGAGCGGTGGCGGGCTGAAAGGTTTCGGTTGCCTGTGCCGGCCCCTTCGCGGGTAAACCCGCTCCCACAGGGATATCACAGCTTTTGAAACCTGTGCCGTACCTGTAGGAGCGGGTTTACCCGCGAAGAGGCCGGTACAGGACTCAGCCGACCTACCCCACAACCCTTACTTCAGCACAGCCAGAGCTGCGTCGTAGTTCGGCTCATCAGCGATTTCGCCAACCAGCTCGCTGTGCAGCACCTTGTCGTTTTCGTCCAGCACCACCACGGCACGGGCAGCCAGGCCGGCCAGCGGGCCATCGGCGATGGCCACGCCGTAGTTTTCGAGGAACTCGCGGCCACGCAGGGTCGACAGGTTCTTCACGTTGTCCAGGCCTTCGGCGCCGCAGAAGCGTGCCTGAGCGAACGGCAGGTCGGCGGAGATGCACAGCACCACGGTGTTGGCCACATCGTTGGCCTGGGCGTTGAACTTGCGCACGGAGGTTGCGCAGGTCGGGGTGTCGACGCTCGGGAAGATGTTCAGCACCTTGCGCTTGCCGGCGAAGTCTTTCAGCGACTTGTCAGCCAGACCTTCACCGACCAGGGAGAAAGCCGGAGCCTGGGCGCCGGCTTTCGGCAGCTCGCCGTTGACCTGAACCGGGTTGCCTTTGAGAGTCACTTGAGCCATGACGAAATCCTTATGCGGGTTTGAAAAGGACACTGAGTTAAGCATGAAGGCGGCCGGGTGCCTATGGGGGCAGTGAAATTGTTCTATTACCGGACAATTCTTGTGGACAAAAAAATGCCCGGGTGGCTACAAGCGCCCCGGGCATTACTTTTGCGGATGGCGTATCAGCCCAGCAGGCCGTATACCACCGAGGTCAGCGCAACCAGGCCGACGACTACCACGAACACGTTGGAGGCAGCACCGCTGTACTTGCGCATGGATGGCACGCGGCGAATGGCGTACATCGGCATCAGGAACAGCAACACCGCGAGGATGGGGCCACCGAGCGACTCGATCATGCCGAGGATGCTCGGGTTGAGGGTGGCGACAATCCAGCACACCACCAGCATCAGCGCGGCAACCACCCGGTCCAGGGTCTTGGCCGCCGGGCGTGCACCGGCCTTGGTGATGATGCCCTTCAGGCCTTCGCTGGCGCCGATGTAGTGGCCGAGGAACGACTTGGCAATGGCCACGAAGGCGATCAGCGGTGCAGCGAACGCGATGGTCGGGTTGCTGAAGTGGTTGGCCAGGTACGACAGGATCGACAGGTTCTGCGCCTTGGCCTCGGCCAGCTGGGCGCTGCTCAGGGTGAGCACGCAGCTGAACACGAAGAACAGCACCATCACCACCATCAGCAGGTGGGCACGGCGCAGGATCTGGCCGCTACGCTCATCGGCATGCTCGCCGTAGCGGCGCTTCTGGTCGACGGCAAAGGCGGAGATGATCGGCGAGTGGTTGAACGAGAACACCATCACCGGAATCGCCAGCCACAGGGTGTGCAGGAAGGCCGAAGCTGGTGGTACCTGGGTGGCGCTGTCGAGAATGCCACCGGTCCAGTGCGGCACCAGGTACAGGCCCAGCAATGCCAGGGCGACGATGAACGGGTAGACCAGCAGGCTCATGACCTTGACCGTGGCCTGCTCCCCGCAGCGCACGATGGCCAGCAGGCCGAGAATCAGCACGAACGACAGGATGGCCCGTGGCGGCGGCTGCATGTGCAACTGGTGCTCCATGAAGCTGGACACGGTGTTGGTCAGCGCCACGCTATAGATAAGCAGGATCGGGAAGATCGCGAAGAAGTACAGCACGGTGATCGAGGCGCCGGCGGTAATGCCGAAGTGCTCCTTGACCACTTCGGTGATATCGCCGTCATTGCGCCCGGAAAGGACGAAACGGGTCAGCCCGCGGTGAGCGAAATAGGTCATCGGGAAGGCCAGCATGGCCAGGATCAGCAACGGCCAGAAGCCGCCAAGGCCGGCGTTGATCGGCAGGAACAGGGTTCCGGCGCCGATCGCTGTGCCGAACAGGCCCAGCATCCAGGTGGTGTCGTGACGCGACCAGCTGCCGAGGGTGGCGGGGGTCGATTCTGCAAAGCGTTGTTCAACGCTTGGGGCCTGCTCATTCATTCCGGGTGAAGCTCCACTCGCAAGACTGCAACAGGCTGAGAATGGCGAAATAGACGTTTCGCCCAACTCAACCGAAAAAGGGAGCGCGATTGTGCACGGAAAGGTTGCACTTGCGAAGCCCTTTTCCGAGGAGCGGTTGCACTTGTCTTTACAAGCGGATTGCAACCAGAGGCTGCATGCAGCCTGATCGCCGGCAAGCCGGCTCCCACACCGACCGCGCAGTGCTTGAGCCTTGCGCTATCTCTGTGGGAGCCGGCTTGCCGGCGAAAGGGCCGCAAAGCGGCCCCGTGCGGTGTTACTTCTGGACGGCGGCGAAGGCTTCGGCAACCCGTTGCAGGTTGGCCGGGCGCAGGCCGGACATGCATACGCGGCCGCTGTCGATCAGGTACACGCCGAACTCGTCACGCAGGCGGCGCACCTGCTCGACGCTGAAGCCGGTGTAGCTGAACATGCCGCGCTGGCGCAGGAAGAACTGGAAGTCCTGGCCTGGCAGCAGCACGGCCAGGGCATCGACCAGCGCCTGGCGCATGTCGAGGATACGTTTGCGCATCACTTCGACTTCCTCGGCCCACTGGGCATTGAGGGCCGCATCGTTGAGCACGCCAGCGACCAGCTGGGCGCCGAAGTTGGGCGGGCTGGAGTAGTTGCGGCGCACGGTAGCCTTCAGCTGGCCGAGCACGCTCTGGGCAGTGGCTTCATCGTCGCAGACCACCGACAGGCCGCCGACACGCTCGCCGTACAGCGAGAAGATCTTCGAGAACGAGTTGCTGACCAGGCACGGCACGCCGGCGCGGGCCATTTCGCGGATGGCGTAGGCGTCTTCCACCAGGCCTTCGGCGAAGCCCTGGTAGGCGATGTCGAGGAACGGGATCAGTTGGCGTGCCTTGACCACTTCAACCACCTGTTGCCACTGGTGCTGTTCCAGGTCGGCACCGGTGGGGTTGTGGCAGCACGGGTGCAGCAGCACCACGCTGTTGGCCGGCAGGGTCTGCAGGGTAGCCAGCATGCCTTCGAAGTCCACGCCACGGGTGGCCTGGTCGAAGTACGGGTAGGTGTGCACCTTGAAGCCGGCGCCTTCGAAGATGGCGCGGTGGTTGTCCCAGGTCGGGTTGCTGACCCAGACTTCGGACTGCGGGAAGTAGCGCTTGAGGAAGTCGGCGCCGACTTTGAGGGCGCCGGAACCGCCTACGGTCTGCACGGTGGCCACACGCCCGCCGGTAACAGCCGGGTGATCGGCACCGAACAGCAGCGCCTGGATCGCCTGGCGGTAGCTGGCCAGGCCTTCCATCGGCAGGTACAAAGAGGCTTCGTGGTCCTGGCCGGCGATGCGTTTCTCCACCGCATCCACAGCCGCCAGCTGCGGCACCACGCCGGCCTCATCGTAGTACAGGCCGATACTCAGGTTGACCTTGTCGGCGCGCGGGTCGGCCTTGAAGGTTTCCATCAACGAGAGGATCGGGTCGCCGGCATAGGCATCGACATGTTTGAACACAGCGTGCAGCTCCTTGGATCAGGACAGTTCGAAAAGGCAGCCCTGAGCATACCCGGAGTGCGGGCTCAGGAACATCAACTATTATGCAAGGTTGTCTATGCAACATTGCATGGCTGAGGATTGGTGCTGGATTCTTCGCGGGTAAACCCGCTCCCACAGGTCATGCACAATTTTCGAAGCCTGTGATAACCCTGTGGGAGCGGGTTTACCCGCGAAGAGGCCGGGTCAGCCAAGCAATTCTTTCAGGCCTTGCAATTCCTGCTCGGTCACCGCCACCCCCTCCTCCTCGGCCACCTCGCGCTCGCGGTAACGCCGCTCGCCCGGCATGCGCGTCAGCCCTACCGCCTGCATCTGCTCGACCAGCTCGCGGCTGCGCTGGGCAAAACGTTCGCCCTCGGCCTTGTTCGGGTCGATGACGATGATCAACTGCCCGGTCCACGGCGTCTTCGCCCCCGGGTGCCCCGACCAGTCGAACTCCCAGGAAAAATTCCCGCCGGTCAGCGCCGCCGCCAGCAACTCGACCATCATCGACAAGGCCGAGCCCTTGTGCCCGCCAAATGGCAGCAACGCGCCGCCTTCCAGAATCGCCTTGGGGTCGGTTGTCGGCTCACCATTGGCATCCACCCCCATGCCCTGCGGCAATTGCTGGCCAGCACGCGCGGCAATCTGCACGTCGCCATGGGCCATGGCGCTGGTGGCCATGTCGAAGACGATCGGGTCATGTTCGGCGCAAGGTGCGGCAAAG
Organism: Pseudomonas sp. PNPG3; assembly: GCF_023093815.1. Lineage (NCBI taxonomy): Bacteria > Pseudomonadati > Pseudomonadota > Gammaproteobacteria > Pseudomonadales > Pseudomonadaceae > Pseudomonas > Pseudomonas sp. PNPG3. Next base: position 43,172 of record NZ_JALLKV010000002.1, on the reverse strand, counting down.
GCGATGGGGTTGGTGCCGAACAGCGGCTTGCGGGCGCCGTGCGGCACCACACAGGTCATGCTGTTGACCACGCTCAGGGCTACCAGGCCTTCGTCGGCGAAAGGCTCCACATCCGGCCACAGCGCGGCGAAGTGGTGCGAGTTGTGGATCGCCAGCACGGCGATGCCAGCGTTGCGCGCCTTCGCCACCAGAAGTTCACGGGCCGCCGCCAGCGCCGGCTGGGCGAAGCCGCCTGCGGCATCGACACGAACATAACCGGGCGCCACGTCGCTGACCTTCGGCGTGGCCTGGCCATCGACCCAGCCGCTGGCCAATGTCGAAACATAGCCGGGCATGCGGAACACCCCATGGCTATGGGCACCATCGCGCTGGGCGCTGGCGCAGTTGTGGGCCAGCACCCGGGCCACGCTTTCGCTGCAGCCATGGCGCTGGAAAATGCTCTGCAACAGGCCCTGCAGCTCGGTAAAAGGCACACGCACGACAGTGCTGGTGGAAGGTGCGGACATCTGAAGCTCCTTGTTGGAATTGGAATGGCTACAGCGTTGCAACGACAAAAACTTTCCTGCATGTGACAGCTATCTGTCAAATGTTGACTTAATGACAGAAAACAGCCATTTTCTTTCGCAAGCCTTACCCCTGGAGCCGCAGCATGAGCCAACCGATCAAGCAACGCCTGGAAAACAGCCTCGAAGGGGCCGCTGCTTCGGGCCGCAAGATCGCCACCTACATGCTCGCCAACCTGCATGAACTGCCGTTCCAGACCTCGGCCAGCATTGCCGTCAAGCTGGGCGTCAGCGAATCCAGCGTCGGCCGTTTCTGCCGTTCATTGGGTTATGCCCATCTCAAGGCGTTGAAGCAAGACCTGCAGAACGACCTGGGCGATGGCCCGTGGCTGGTGGGCGACCGCCTGCAAGATTACCGCCAGAACCAGAACGCCAGCGACAACGCCGGCAGCCTGGAGCTGGAAATCGCCGCGCTGGTGCGCGTGCACGAGTATCGCCAGAGCAGCGCCTGGCACAGCGTCGCGCAGCGCCTGGCAAGCAAGCAGCGGGTGTTCATTGCCGGCTTCCAGACCGAGCGCGGCATCGCCATGTGCATGAGCCACCTGCTGCAGTACCTGCGCGATGGCGTGCAGCTGGTGGATATGAGTGCCGGGCACTTCGGCGAAGTATTGCTGGGCCGCGCCGAAGACAGCGCCCTGGTGGTGTTCGAAGCCCGCCGTTATTCCCGCCATGCCCTGCTGTTGTGCCAGAAGGCGCGCGAGGCTGGCATAGCGGTCACCCTGGTGACCGACACCTTCTGTGACTGGGCCGATGCCAACGCCGACGAGGTGTTCCGCATCCCCACCGAGTTCAACCTGTTCTGGGAGTCCACCTCGACCATGCTGTCGTGGGTGCACCTGATGGTCAACGAGGTCTGCAAGAAGCTCGGGCCGGATGTTGAAAAGCGCTTGGAAGCAACTGCCGCTCTACATAACGAATTCGTCGGCTACACCTCGTGGTCGACGGGAAAACAACAATAGCAAGAGTGCAATGAGGTGCGAGATGAAAAAGACCATGGCCTTGGTGGGTGCGTGCGCCCTGCTGCTGTCGGGTGCCGCCAGTGCCGAAACCCTGCGCTTCGCCACCGAGGGCGCCTACCCGCCCTTCAACTATGTCGACGCCAATAACCAGTTGCACGGCTTCGACGTCGACATCACCCATGCCCTGTGCGAGCAGATGAAAGTCGAGTGCACGCTGGTGGCCCAGGACTGGGAAGGCATCATCCCGGCGCTGATGGCACGCAAGTACGACGCGGTGGTCGCGTCGATGATCAATACCGAAGAACGGCGCAAGAAAATCGCCTTCACCGACCACTATTACCGCACCCCGCTGACCGTTGCCGTGGCCAAGGACAGCAAGATCAACGACGCCCAGACCACCTTCGACGGCTACACCGTTGGCGCCCAGTCGTCCTCCACCCAGGCCATCTACGCCGAAGACGTCTACGCCAAGGCCGGTGCCGATGTGAAACTGTACCCGACCATGGACGAAGCCAACGCCGACTTGGCCGCGGGCCGCCTGGATGGGGTGATTGCCGACAAATTCCCGCTGCATGAGTGGATGACCAAGAACGGCGGGGACTGCTGCAAGATCCTCGGTGACGTGGCCGACACCAAGGCCGATGCCGCCATTGCCGTGCGCAAGGACGACGAAGCCCTGCGCCAGCGCCTGAACACCGCGCTGCAGCAGATCGTCGCCAACGGCACCTACCAGAAGATCGCCAGCAAATACTTCGCTTTCGATATCTACAACTGATCTTCAGGAAGTTTTGCGCACCCCCTGTGGGAGCGGCCTTGCGTCGCGAAAGGGGCGCGCAGCGGCCCCGGCAATCTGTGCAGTTGCATGAATCCTGGGGCCGCTACGCAGCCCTTTCGCGACGCAAGGCCGCTCCCACAGAGATCGCACCTACCCGCCCAAGGGGTTTGTCATGCTCGATCAATTGTCCTTGCTGTCCTTCGCCAGTGGAGGCTGGGGCCAGGCGCTGCTGGCCGGCGCGCTGGTCACCGTTTCCCTGGCCCTGGCCTGCCTGCCCATCGGCCTGCCGCTGGGCCTGGTGGTCGCCCTTGCAGCACGCTCGCGCAAGCGCTTGCCGCGCGCCTGGGCCACCACCTTCTCCACCGTCTTCCGTGGCCTGCCCGAACTGCTGACGCTGCTGATCATCTATTACGGCTGCCAGATCGCCGCACAGAAAATTCTCGCAGCCATGGGCTACCAGGGTGAGTTCCTGATCAATACCTTCCTCGCCGCGATGATCGCCTTCAGCCTGGTGTTCGCCGCGTTCTCCAGCGAGATCTGGCTGGCAGCCTTCAAGACCCTGCCCAAGGGCCAACTGGAAGCCTGCTCGGCGCTGGGACTGAGCAAGCGCACCGGCTTCTTCAAGGTGCTGCTGCCGCAACTGACCCGCATCGCCCTGCCCGGCTTGTCCAACAACTGGCTGTCGCTGCTCAAGGACACCTCGCTGGTATCCACCATCTCGCTGGTCGACCTGATGCGCCAGACCAACCTGGCCGTCAGCGTGACCAAGGAGCCGATGTTCTTCTATGGCGTGGCCTGCCTGGGCTACCTGCTGTTCGCCGCCATTTCCGGGCGCGTGTTCGCCTTCATCGAACGGCGCAGCAACCGCCACCTGCAAGGAGCACGCGCATGAGCTTCGAACAACTGCTGGCGCTGATACTCGACCCCGACCTGCTGGACCGCTACGGCCCGCGCTTCCTCGATGGCCTGCTGGTAACGGCCAAGCTGGTGGCGATTTCCTTCAGCCTGGGTGCCGTGCTCGGCCTGTTGCTGGCCCTGGCGCGCATGTCGCGCAGCCTGTTGCTGCAGCGCATGGCCGCCGGCTATGTGTACTTCTTCCGCGGCTCGCCGCTGCTGGCCCAGCTGTTCCTTCTGTATTACGGCCTGGGTTCGCTCAAAGGCTTCTGGCAGGACGTCGGCCTGTGGTGGTTCTTCCGCGAGGCGTGGTTCTGCACCCTGCTGGCGTTCACCCTGAATACCGCCGCCTACCAGGCCGAGATCTTCCGCGGCAGCCTGATGGCCGTCGCCCCCGGCCAGTATGAGGCGGCGCGGGCGCTGAACCTGAAGCGCTCGACCACCTTTTTCAAGGTGATCCTGCCGCAGTCGCTGCTGGTGGCCATCGGCCCGCTGGGCAACGAACTGATCCTGATGATCAAGGCCAGCGCGATCGCCTCGCTGGTGACCATCTACGACCTGATGGGCGTGACCAAACTGGCCTTCTCACGCAGTTTCGACTTCCAGATCTACCTGTGGGCCGCCGTGCTCTACCTGCTGATCGTCGAACTGGTGCGGCGCCTGCTGAAACACCTGGAAGCCCGCTTGGGCCGCCACCTGAACTGACCGAAGGATACGTTCCATGCATTGCCAGACCCTTGTCCTCGGCGCCGGCATCGTCGGCGTCAGCACCGCGCTGCACCTGCAGGCCCGCGGGCGCCAGGTGATCCTGATCGACCGCGACGAACCGGGCAGCGGCACCAGCCACGGCAACGCCGGGCTGATCGAGCGCTCCAGCGTGATCCCCTATGCCTTCCCGCGGCAACTGGGCGCACTGCTGCGCTACGGCTTGAACCGCCAGCCCGATGTGCGCTACAGCCTGCTGCACCTGCCCAAGGCCGCTCCATGGCTGTGGCGCTACTGGCGCCAATCGGCCCCCGGGCGCCTGGCCGGGGCCGCTGCCGATATGCTGCCGCTGGTGCAACGCTGCGTCGAAGAGCACGACGCATTCATTGCTGCCGCCGGCCTGGAAGGGCTGGTGCAGGCCAAAGGCTGGATCGAAGTGTTCCGTGACCCGGCGCTGTTCGAGCAGGCCAAGGCCGACGCCAAGGGCCTGAGCCGATATGGCCTGCAGTTCGAAATCCTCGAATGCGGGCAGTTGCAGGCCCGCGAGCACCAGCTGGACGCCAGCGTGGTCGGCGGCATTCACTGGCTCGACCCCAAGACCGTGAACAACCCCGGCGCCCTCACCCGCGGCTACGCCACCCTGTTCACGCAGCGCGGCGGGCAGTTCCTGCATGGCGATGCGCGCAGCCTGCGCCAGGTCGACGGCCAATGGCAGGTAGACAGCCGCCGCGGCCCGATCACCGCCAACGAGGTGGTGGCCTGCCTCGGCCCGCAGTCAGCCGACCTGTTCAGTGGCCTGGGCTACCAGATACCGCTGGCGATCAAGCGTGGCTACCACATGCACTACAGCACCCGTGACGGCGCGCAACTGGAGCATTCCATCTGCGACACCCAGGGCGGCTACGTGCTGGCGCCGATGGCCCGCGGTGTGCGCCTGACCACCGGCATCGAGTTCGACGCCAGCAGCGCGCCGGGCAACCAGATCCAGCTGGGCCGTTGCGAAGCCCTGGCGCGCAAGCTGTTCCCAGCCCTGGGTGAGCGCCTGGACGACACCCCGTGGCTGGGCCGCCGCCCCTGCCTGCCCGACATGCGCCCGGTGATTGGCCCGGCGCCGCGCCACCCGGGGCTGTGGTTCAACTTCGGCCACGCCCACCACGGCCTCACCCTGGGCCCGGTCAGCGGCCGGCTGGTGGCCGAACTGGTCACCGGCGAACGCCCCTTCACCGACCCCGCGCCCTACAGCGCGACTCGTTTCGACTGAACCCCTGCGGGAGAACAACAAGATGACCGCACCACTGAGCCTTGCCACCCTTGCCCCCGAACCCGACCCACGCCCGGTGCTGATCCGCATCGAAGGCCTGAACAAGCACTACGGCGCGTTCCACGTGCTGCGCGACATCGACCTGCAAGTGCGCGAAGGCGAACGCATCGTGCTGTGCGGGCCGTCCGGCTCGGGCAAGTCGACCCTGATCCGCTGCATCAACCGCCTGGAAGTGGCCCAGCAGGGCAGCATCAAGGTGGATGGCATCGACCTGGCGGCCACCACCCGCGAAGCGGCGCAGGTGCGCAGCGACATCGGCATGGTGTTCCAGCACTTCAACCTGTTCCCGCACATGAGCGTGCTCGACAACTGCCTGCTGGCCCCCACCAGCGTGCGCGGCCTGTCGCGCAAGGACGCCGAGGAGCGGGCGCGCATGTACCTGAGCAAGGTCGGCATCGAAAGCCAGGCGCACAAGTACCCCAGCCAGCTGTCCGGCGGCCAGCAGCAGCGCGTGGCGATTGCCCGGGCGCTGTGCATGAAGCCGCGGATCATGCTGTTCGACGAGCCCACCTCGGCGCTTGACCCAGAGATGGTCGCCGAGGTGCTGGATGTGCTGGTGCAGCTGGCCGGCACTGGCATGACCATGCTTTGCGTCACCCATGAAATGGGCTTTGCCCGCCAGGTAGCCGAGCGGGTGCTGTTCCTCGAGGGCGGGCAGATCATCGAAGACAGCCCGCCGCAGGTGTTCTTCAACCAGCCGCGTACCGAGCGGGCCAAGGGGTTCCTGGCGCAGATACTGCACTGACACCTGTTCCGGCCTCTTCGCGGGCTCGCCCGCTCCCACAGGATCACCTCGGCCTTCGAGACCGGTGATCAAACTGTGGGAGCGGGCATGCCCGCGAAGAGGCCGGAACAGGCGACACCTTCATTGCACCGCTGCAAAGACCCAACTGCATCGTTAAATATTATTGACCGTACCCCCCGCCAAACCCACGCCACCACAGGCCCGCGACGGTTTCAGCCCCCAAAAACCGGCGCATTCCCTGCCATCAAGCCCTGCTCCGTCGTTTGACATATCGAACAGCTCTGGCAAGCTATCTACAAGCCCCGACCGGAATCGTCGCCTCCGACGAGCCGGCAGTGCTCGGGGCTACAGGTTGCACCCATGGCCCCGCGCCGTGCACCTGCACAACAACGACAGGCCGAACCTGTCCCAAGGTGACATATGTCCAACAGCAACATTGGCAACAAGCAACCCTCCCTGCGCAAACCCGTCGTCCTGATGACCATGGGCAGCCAAGAGCGCAAAGGCCATGACTATCAGGTCATGACCCACAAATACATCACCCCGCTGGTCGAGTTTTCCGATTGCGTCCCGGTGCTGGTGCCCACCTGCTGCGGCATCGAAGACCTCGAGACCTATCTGGACATGGCCGACGGCGTGTACCTGACCGGCGCCGGCAGCAACATCGACCCGGCCCTGTACGGCCAGGAAAACGAGACCCCCGGCAAAGGCCAGGACCAGAACCGCGACCTGTTCGACATCCCGCTGGTCAAGGCCGCGATCAAGCGTGGCCTGCCGATCTTCGGCATCTGCCGTGGCATGCAGGAAATCAACGTGGCCCTGGGTGGCGACATCTACCAGAAGGTGTACGCCGAGCCAGGCTTCAACGACCACCGGGAAAACCCGGAAGACCCGGTCGAGGTGCAATACGCCCAGGTGCACGGCGTGAAGATCAAGCCGGACAGCTGGCTGCGTGACACCCTGGGTACCGACGAGATTCGCGTCAACTCGCTGCATGGCCAAGGCCTGCACAAGCTCGGCACCGGCATCGAGGCCATCGCCCACGCCGAAGACGGCCTGGTCGAGGCGATCCATGCCCCGAGCATCTCGCCATTCCTGTTCGCCGTGCAGTGGCACCCGGAGTGGCAAGCGGCGAAGAACCCGGATTCGATCAAGATTTTCCAGGCTTTCGGCGACGCTTGCCGGGCCCAGGTACGCAAGGCGCAGATCAAGCGCCAGCACGCTGCCTGACCCCAGTTTCCTCTGCTTTGATCGCGGGGCGGCGCAAGGCCGCCCTCGTTTTCCCCGGTCACCCTCTGCTGGTCCCAGAACACTTCCCGTGGAAACGGGCGGCGGGCTTGTGCCTGTCTCCGCGATCTTTTTTTCCTGCCCCATAAAGAGATACGATGACTGATCGCGATGGATCTGCCATCTGCGTCTCGTGCATCTCTTGTTGTCGCCTGTTCTGGCCTCTTCGCGGGTAAACCCGCTCCTACAGGGATCTCCGCAAATTTCAAGCGCGACGCGGTCCGTGTGGGAGCGGGTTTACCCGCGATGAGGCCAGCACAGGCAATAACACTCCTTCCGCCCCTCCACAAAAAAATCTCCCAAAGGGACTAGTCATCGTACAAGTTGTACGATAACTTACCTCAAACGCAAAACAACACCCTTCACCCAAGCGCCACAGGATGCCAACAACAATGACTCCACAAGAACTCAAATCCATCCTCTCCCACGGCCTGCTGTCTTTCCCGGTCACCGACTTCAACGCCCAGGGCGACTTCAACCCGGCTGGCTACGTCAAGCGCCTGGAATGGCTGGCCCCGTACGGCGCCAGCGCTCTGTTCGCCGCCGGTGGCACCGGTGAGTTCTTCTCCCTGGCTGCCAGCGAATACAGCCAGGTGATCAAGACCGCCGTCGACACCTGCGCCAAGTCGGTCCCTATCCTTGCCGGCGTCGGTGGCTCCACCCGCCAGGCCATCGAATACGCGCAAGAAGCCGAGCGCCTGGGTGCCAAGGGCCTGCTGCTGCTGCCGCACTACCTGACCGAAGCCAGCCAGGAAGGTGTCGCCGCCCACGTCGAAGCCGTGTGCAAATCGGTAAACATCGGCGTAGTCGTCTACAACCGCAACGTCTGCCGCCTGAACGCCGACCTGCTGGAAAAACTGGCCGAGCGCTGCCCGAACCTGATCGGCTACAAGGACGGCCTGGGTGACATCGAGCTGATGGTGTCGATCCGTCGCCGCCTGGGCGACCGCTTCAGCTACCTGGGTGGCCTGCCGACCGCCGAGGTGTATGCAGCCGCCTACAAGGCCCTGGGCGTGCCGGTGTACTCCTCCGCCGTGTTCAACTTCGTGCCGAAGACCGCCATGGACTTCTACAACGCCATCGCCCGTGACGACCACGCCACCGTGGCCAAGCTGATCGACGACTTCTTCCTGCCGTACCTGGACATCCGCAACCGCAAGGCCGGTTACGCCGTGAGCATCGTCAAGGCCGGCGCCAGGATCGCCGGTTACGATGCCGGCCCGGTGCGTACTCCGCTTACCGACCTCACCGCCGACGAGTACGAAAAACTCGCCGCGCTGATGGACAAGATGGGCCCGCAGTAAGCGCCGCCCGCGGCCTGCCAGATGCCGCGCCCGGAGTGGGCCAGCCCCGCTCCGGTTACAATTCGTGAGCCCGCACAAAAATAACTAGTGGGAGTACTACCAGCATGCAAGCGACGAAGAAGACGCATGTGCGCTACCTGATCCTGTTCATGCTGTTCCTGGTGACCACGATCAACTACGCTGACCGCGCCACCATTGCCATCGCGGGGTCCAGCCTGCAGAAAGACCTCGGCATCGATGCCGTGACCCTCGGCTACATCTTCTCCGCCTTCGGATGGGCATACGTGGCTGGCCAGATTCCTGGTGGCTGGCTGCTCGACCGCTTCGGTTCCAAGAACGTCTACGCCTTCAGCATCTTCACCTGGTCACTGTTCACCTTGTTGCAGGGCTTTGTCGGTGGCCTGCCGGTGGCCTGGGCGGTGGTGACGCTGTTCACCCTGCGCTTTTTGGTCGGTTTTGCCGAAGCCCCGTCGTTCCCCGGCAATGCGCGCATCGTCGCGGCCTGGTTCCCGACCCAGGAACGCGGCACCGCCTCGGCCATCTTCAACTCGGCGCAGTACTTCGCCACCGCATTGTTCGCACCGATCATGGGCTGGATCGTGTTCAGCTTCGGCTGGGAGCACGTGTTCGTGGTGATGGGCGCACTGGGCATCGTGTTCTCCATGGTGTGGCTGAAGACCATCTACAACCCGCGCCAACACCCACGTATCAGCCCAGGTGAACTCGAACACATCGAGCAGAATGGCGGGCTGGTGGACATGGACCAGAAGCGCGGCAACGACGGCCCGAAATGGGGCTACATCAAGCAACTGCTGACCAGCCGCATGCTGCTGGGCGTGTACCTGGGCCAGTACTGCATCAACGCCATCACCTACTTCTTCCTCACCTGGTTCCCGGTGTACCTGGTACAGGAGCGCGGCATGACCATCCTCAAGGCCGGCTTCATCGCCTCGCTGCCGGCGGTCTGCGGCTTCATCGGTGGTGTGCTGGGCGGGGTGATCTCCGACTGGCTGCTGCGCCGCGGCAACTCGCTGACCTTCTCGCGCAAGCTGCCGATCGTCTGCGGCCTGCTGCTGTCGACCACCATGGTGTTCTGCAACTACGTCGACGCCGAGTGGATGGTGGTCGGCTTCATGACCCTGGCGTTCTTCGGCAAAGGCATCGGCGCGCTGGGCTGGGCGGTGGTCGCCGACACCTCGCCGAAACAGATCGCCGGGCTGTCGGGCGGGCTGTTCAACACCTTCGGCAACATCGCCTCGATCACCACGCCAATCGTGATCGGCTACATCATCAGCGCCACGGGTTCGTTCAAGTGGGCCTTGGTGTACGTCGGCGCCAACGCCCTGGTGGCGGTGTTCAGCTACCTGGTGATCGTCGGCCCGATCAAGCGCATCGAGCTGCGTGAAAGCCCAAAGCCTGACGCCGAGCCAGCGGCCGGCAGCGAACTGGCCGGCTCGCGCCACTGAGTGAACACGCCCGCGGCGGCCACCCCGCCGCGGGCGGATGTACAAAAGCCTGAGAACCTGACAAGTAGGGCCCGAACATGCAGTTGATCGAACATTCCGACTCGCCCCGCTACGTCCGCCTGCACGACGATGACAATGTCGTGGTGGTGGTCAATGATGGCGGCCTGGGCGAAGGCGCCCGCTTCGCCGACGGCCTGACCCTGGTCGAGGGCGTGCCACAGAGCCACAAGGTAGCCACCGTAGCCATCGCCAAGGGCGAACCGGTGCGCCGCTACGGGCAGATCATCGGCTACGCGCTGGAAGACCTGCGCCAGGGCAGCTGGGTGCAGGAAAGCCAACTGGCCATGCCGGCCGCGCCGGAGCTGGACAGCCTGCCACGCTGCGACGCCGTCCCGCAGCCGCTGCCGCCGCTCGAAGGCTTCACCTTCGAAGGCTACCGCAACGCCGACGGCACCGTCGGCACCCGCAACATCCTCGGCATCACCACCACCGTGCAGTGCGTGGCCGGCGTGCTGGAGCATGCGGTAAAGCGCATTCGCAGCGAGTTGCTGCCCAAGTACCCCAATGTCGATGACGTGGTGGCGATCACCCACAGCTACGGCTGCGGGGTGGCGATCAACGCGCGCGATGCCTACATCCCGATCCGCACGGTGCGCAACCTGGCGCGCAACCCCAACCTGGGCGGTGAGGCCCTGGTCATCAGCCTGGGCTGCGAAAAGCTGCAGGCCGGCCAGGTGATGCACGACAACGACCCGTCGGTGGACCTCAGCGACCCGTGGCTGTACCGCCTGCAGGACGCCAGCCTGGGCTTTGTGGAAATGATCGAACAGATCATGCAACTGGCCGAGACCCGCCTGAAGAAACTCGACCAGCGCCGCCGCGAAAGCGTGCCGGCCAGCGAACTGATCCTGGGTATGCAGTGCGGAGGCAGCGATGCCTTTTCGGGCATCACCGCCAACCCGGCGCTGGGCTACGCCGCCGACCTGCTGGTACGCGCCGGCGCCACCGTGCTGTTCTCGGAGGTGACCGAAGTGCGTGACGCCATCTACATGCTCACCTCGCGGGCGGAAAACCAGGAGGTCGCAGACGCCCTGGTGCGCGAAATGGACTGGTACGACCGCTACCTGCAGCAAGGCGCCGCCGACCGCAGCGCCAACACCACGCCGGGCAACAAGAAAGGCGGCCTGTCGAATATCGTCGAGAAGTCGCTGGGGTCGATCGTCAAGTCCGGTAGCGGCGCCATCCAGGGCGTGCTCGGCCCGGGCGAGCGGGTCAACCGCAAAGGCCTGATCTTCTGCGCCACCCCGGCCAGCGACTTTGTCTGCGGCACCCTGCAACTGGCTGCCGGGATGAACCTGCATGTGTTCACCACTGGCCGCGGCACCCCGTACGGCCTGGCCATGGCGCCGGTGGTCAAGGTATGCACCCGCAGCGAGCTGGCCCAACGCTGGCCCGACCTGATCGACATCGACGCCGGGCGCATCGCCAGCGGCCGCTCGACCATCGAGGAGCTGGGCTGGGAGCTGTTCCACTACTACCTGGACGTGGCCAGCGGCCGCAAGCAGACCTGGGCCGAACAGCATCGCCTGCACAACGACATCACCCTCTTCAACCCGGCACCGATTACCTGATGCCAAGGGCTTGCCCGACTCAATATTGCAACGCGGTCCCTGTGGGAGCGGGTTCACCCGCGAACACCGGCAATGCCGGTGCCATACACCGAGTTGCCTGCTTCGCGGGTGAACCCGCTCCCACAGGGTCCGAGCAAACGCCTCAAGCACGTTCTCTTCATTCACTACTCTCTACAGGAGCACCCCATGCCTGAAATCCTCGGCCACAACTTCATCGCCGGCCAGCGCAGCGCCGCTGGCCCGCAGCGCCTGCAGAGCCTGGACGCCAGCACCGGCGAGGCCCTGCCCTACAGCTTCGCCCAAGCCACCGAAAGCGAAGTGGACCAGGCCGCCAAGGCCGCGGCCGCCGCTTTCGCCGAATTCCGCCAGCTGGCCCCGGCGCGGCGCGCCGAATTCCTCGACGCCATCGCCGCCGAGCTGGACGAACTGGACGACGCCTTCGTCGCCATCGTCTGCCGTGAAACCGCCCTGCCCCCCGCCCGTATCCAGGGCGAGCGCGGCCGCACCAGCGGCCAGATGCGCCTGTTCGCCCAGGTGCTGCGCCGTGGTGACTTCCTCGGTGCGCGCATCGACCTGGCCCTGCCCGAGCGCCAGCCCCTGCCACGCGTGGACCTGCGCCAGATGCGCATCGGCGTCGGCCCGGTCGCCGTGTTCGGCGCCAGCAACTTCCCGCTGGCCTTCTCCACCGCCGGTGGCGATACCGCTGCGGCCCTGGCCGCCGGTTGCCCGGTGGTGTTCAAGGCCCACAGCGGCCACATGGCCACCGCCGACCTGGTTGGCTGTGCCATCCAGCGCGCCGCCGAGCGCACCGGCATGCCCAAGGGCGTGTTCAACATGGTGTTCGGTGGCGGCGTCGGCGAGTGGCTGGTCAAGCACCCGGCCATCCAGGCGGTCGGCTTTACCGGCTCGCTGAAAGGCGGTGACGCCCTGTGCCGCATGGCCGCCGAGCGCCCGCAGCCGATCCCGGTGTTCGCCGAGATGTCCAGTATCAACCCGGTCATCATCCTGCCGGGCGCCCTGGCCAAGCGTGGCGAAGCCATCGCCCGAGAACTGGCCGGTTCGGTGAGCCTGGGCGCAGGCCAGTTCTGCACCAACCCGGGCCTGGTGATCGGCCTGCAGTCGCCGCAGTACAGCCAACTGCTGGCCGAGCTTGGCCAGCACCTGAGCCAGCAAGCCGGCCAGACCATGCTCAACGCAGGTGGCCTGCGCAGCTACGTCGGTGGCCTGGAGCACCTGCACGCCCATGCCGGTATCGAGCACCTGGCCGGCCAGGCGCAGGCAGGCAGCCAGGCGCGCGCCCAACTGTTCAAGGCCGATGCCCGCCTGCTGGTGGCGTCTGACCCGCTACTGCAGGAAGAAGTGTTCGGCCCGACCACTGTTGCCGTGGAAGTGCAGGACAACGATCAGTTGCGCGCCGCCCTGCTCGGCCTGCGCGGCCAGCTGACCGCGACCCTGATTGGCGAGCCGGAAGACCTGCAGGCCTTCGCCTGGCTGGTCCCCCTGCTGGAAGAGAAGGTCGGGCGGATCCTGGTCAACGGCTACCCGACCGGTGTCGAGGTGTGTGATGCGATGGTGCACGGCGGGCCTTACCCGGCCACGTCGGATGCGCGCGGCACATCGGTCGGCACCCTGGCCATCGACCGCTTCCTGCGCCCGGTGTGCTACCAGAACTACCCGCAGGCGCTGTTGCCTGAGGCACTGCGCGACGGCAACCCGCTTGGGCTGCGCCGGCTGGTGAATGGCCAGTGGAGTGAGGGCGCGATCTGATCGCCCCTTGAAACCAGAAAGCCCCGCGGATGGCGGGGCTTTTCTTTTGGCTGTACCGGCCTCTTCGCGGGTAAACCCGCTCCTACAGGGACCGCGCCGTACTTACAGGTAATGGATAACCTTGTGGGAGCGGGTTTACCCGCGAAGAGGCCAGGTCAGGCAACAGAGAAGCCTCAGGCCCCCTGCGCCTCGGCCTCTGCATGCGCCTGGCGCAAGCGCTCGCGGCTGTTGCTCAGGTGCATGCGCATGGCCATCTTCGCCCCTTCGCTATCACGCCGGGCGATGGCTTCGTAGATCGCCTCGTGCTCATGCATCAGCCGGCTCATGTAGTGCGCCTGGTCATCATGGGCCAGCCGCGCCGAGTTCAACCGGGTACGCGGGATGATGCTGGTGCCCAGGTGGTTGATGATGTCGGCGAAGTAGTGGTTGCCGCTGGCCTGGGCAATGCGCAGGTGGAACTGGAAATCCGCCGACACCGCATCCGTGGCGTGGGCAGCCCCTTCGTTGAGTTCGTCCAGCGCCGCACGCATGCCGGTCAGCTCTTCATCGCTGCGCCGCTGCGCCGCCAAGCCCGCCGATTCGATCTCCAGGGCAATGCGCAACTCCAGCACCGCCAACACTTCGCGCAGGGTGACCACGGTCGCCGGGTCGATACGGAAACCACCCGTGGCTGGCGCGTCCAGCACGAAGGTACCGATGCCGTGGCGGGTCTCGACCTGCCCGGCAGCCTGCAGCCGCGAGATCGCTTCACGCACCACCGTGCGGCTGACACCCTCTTCGGCCATGATCTGCGATTCGGTCGGCAGCTTGTCGCCGCGCTTGAGCTGGCCGCTGCGAATGCGCTCGGTCAGCACCGTGACCAGTTCCTGGGCCAGACTGCGCGGCTTGCGCCGGGTCTTTGCCTGTACCTGCTGCTCTGTCATTGCCCTGTATTTCACCTTGAAAGACAGCGCTCATCATAGCGCAAGCAGTTGTACGATCACATACACGCAGTGCGGTATTTCTCGGCGTCCGCAGGCGACACGCAGCCCTGAACGAAACACTGGAATGCTGGCGCCTCGCAGTTGCAACGCTGTACTGTGCGGTTTTACGCTCATCCATGGAAGGAAAACACCGCATGAAACCCCTCGACCGCTTGTTGCTAGCCAGTGGCCTGTTGATCCCCTTCTGGCTGCTGGCAGGCGTATGGTTCACCGCCCTGGCCTACCCCGGCTACGACCACCTGCAACAGGCCATGAGCCAGCTCGGCGCCGTCGGTTCGCCGACCCAGAACTGGTCGCCGTTGGTCAACAACTTCCCCCTTGCCATGCTGTTCACCCTGTTTGCCTGGGGCCTGGCGCGGCGCTGGCGTGGTTCGAAGCTGGCATTGCTGAGTGCGGCGCTGGTGCTGTTTCATGGTCTGGGCAGCCTGGGTACCGGCTGGTTTCCTTGCGACCAAGGTTGCGCTCCGGCGCAGCCTTCCCCTTCACAGCAGCTACACAACCTGTCCGGCTTGCTGATGTTCCTTTCGCTGACCCTTGCAAGCGCACTGTGGGCCTGGTTGGGCAATCGCATTGCCGGCTCCAGGGCACTGGGGCTGTTTTCCCTGGCTTGCGTGGTGCTGGCGATCGTGACCGTCGTACTCATGGGCAAGGCAGCGCAAAGCGGCCAATGGTTCGGCCTGTACCAGCGCCTGAACTACGGCGTATCGGTGATCTGGGTCGCCAGCCTGGCCTGGACCAGCCTGCGCACACACCGCGCCAGCCCGTTGCGGATGGCAACAACCTGACGGCAATTTGCTGGCCCCCGGTAACTGCTTGTGAAGGCAAACTTCGTTTTCCTTCAGATGCTTAGGACAGCAACATGCGAGTACTTCTAGCAACGATGGCCGGCTGCCTGCTAGCCACGCTCGCTTTCGGCGCCCAGGCACGGGCGCTGAGCCAGAACGATCGCCACACTTGCGGTTGGGGCGCGCAGATAGCCGCCGAGGCGCAGCAGGCCAAGCTTTCCGGGGTAACCCTGTATGCCACGCGCAAGAAGCTGCAGGCGCGCAAATTCCCCAAACCGTGGATGCGCATGACCGCCTTCGGCATTACCGAACAGACCTACAACAGCCGCTCGCGGCTAAAGCCTGCAGCGATCAAGCAGACCTATTACGAGCAGTGCGTGCAACAAGCGGTAGCAAGGCGATAACGATTGCCCGCGTACCCTGTGGGAGCGGCTTTAGCCGCGAAGAATCCATCGCGGTGCATGGCACCGGCTATGCCGGTGTTCGCGGCTAAAGCCGCTCCCACAGGGTCCCTGCTAATTCAATTGATTATGTGCAATTCTATAGCCGCCACGGTGCGCCGGCCTCGAAGCGTGCTTCCAGCCACGCCTTGAAAGCCACCAGGGCGGCAGTGTTGAGGCGCGCGGTCGGCCGTACCAGGTAAATGCCTGCCGCCACATCCAGCTGCCATTGCGGCAGCACCCGCACCAAGCGCCCGGCGGCGAGGTCCTCGCCCATCAGCCAGTCCCCTCCCGCCAGGATGCCAACGCCACGCCGCGCCGCCTCCAGCAGGGCTTCGTTGTCATTGCTGCGCAGGCTGCCGGCAACCTTGACACTCACCTGCTGCCCGCCACTCATCAGTCGCCATTCGGGGAAGCTTCGCAAACCACTGAAACCCAAGCAGTCATGCCCGGCAAGATCCTCCGGCTGCACGGGTGCGCCATGCCGGGCCAGGTACTCGGGCGACGCACACAGGATGCGCAGGTGATCGCACAGCTTCCTGGCCACCAGGCGGTTGTCAGCCAGCTCGCCAATGCGGATGGCAGCGTCGAAACCCTCGCCGATCAGGTCGACGAAACGATCGGCATACTCGGCCTCCACCATCACCTGCGGGTAGGCCAGCACGAAATCGGCCAGCATCCCGCTCAACCAGCGCCGGCCCATGGCTGCCGGCAATGCCAGGCGCAGGCGCCCACGTACCGTCGCCGCCCCCTCGGCCGCTTCCTGTTCGGCCTCGGCGATCAGCCGGTTGGCCTCGCGCACCTTGGCCACCAGCCGCTCGCCTTCATCGGTAAAGCGCAGTTGCCGCGTGCTGCGCTCCACCAGGCGAATGCCCAGGCGCTTCGACAGCACCGTGGGGTGGCGCTCCAGCTGCCGCCCGGCAGCGGCAAACGAGCCCTGCTCGTGCAGCGCCAGCAAGGTGGCAAGTTCATCGGCGCGGCGGCTGTCGAAGGCATCCATGGCAAGGCTCGGCACAAGGCAGTAGAGGTGGAAGTCGGGTATCAGGCAGTAAGGACCAGCGCGCCCTCCGACTGCCCTTGCTCCAGGTCCCCGTGGGCCCTGGCCGCGTCGGCCAGCGGGTAGGCACGCCAGACCCGAGGCTGGATGATACCCTCGGCGACCGCCGCCAGCACATCGGCGGCGCGCTGCTGGTACTCGTCGACCGTGCGGGTGTGTGCTGCCAGCGAGGGCCGGGTCAGGTACAGCGAGCCCTTGGCGTTGAGCATGGCAACCTCGATGGCCGCCGGCGCGCCGGAGGTGCCGCCGAACGACACCAGCAAGCCACGCACCCGCAGGCTGTCCAGCGAGGCTTGCAGCGACACCTTGCCGACACAGTCATAGGCCACGTCCACGCCCTGGCCCTGGGTCAGCTCGCGGACCTGGCCGGCCAAGGTTGCCGCGTCGAACACCAGCACATGGTGGCAACCTGCTGCCTGCGCCCTTGCCACACTCTGCGGGCGTGATACCACGCCGATCACCGTCGCCCCCAGGTGCCGCGCCCAAGGCGCCATCAGCTGGCCCAAGGCACCGGCGGCACCGTACAACAACACTTGGCTACCCGGGCCCACGGCATAGGTGGTCTTCAGCAGGTACTGCGCCGTGATGCCCTTGAACAGCACGGCGGCAGCGGCCTGGTCATCCAGCTGCGGCGGCAGCTTGATCAGGCGCTCGGCCGGGTACAGGCGGCCGCTGGCGTAACCGCCAACCGGGCCCATGGCATAGGCGACCCGGTCGCCCACCTGCACGTCATGTACCCCTTCGCCGACGGCAGCGACCCGCCCAGCCCCTTCCAGCCCCAGCCCGGAAGGCAAGTCCAGTGGGGCACCGCCCTTGCGCTGCAACAGGTCGAGCGGGTTGACACCCATGGCCGTCTGTTCCAGCCAGACCTGGCCGGGCCCTGGGGCTTGTGCTTGCAAGTGTTCAAGCTGCATGACATCGGCAGTGCCGGTGCTGTTGAGAACGATGCGGGTAGCCATGATCGAATCCTGTTGGATGGGGGTTCGAGGCAGGCTAATCAGGCGAGGAATGTTGAACAATTAGGCAGGATGCAGATGATTTCTGCACCCCTTGCAGCAGTTCGCTCAGTGCCTCAGCACCCGGTCAGCGCTACAGGCCGACGCTCGCCGGCAAAGTACAGCGGACGCAGGCGCACGCCGATCAGGTTGCAGCCATAGGGGCGCCCAGGCGACGCGGCTCGGGTGTTGCGGTTGCGGAAAGACCCATCGGAATACTCGGATAACAGTGAAACGGGTGGGGAATATAACCCCAACGAATGACACGGTCCCTGTAGGAGCGGTCTTGTGTCGCGATGGGCCGCACCGCGGCCCCGACAATGTCAGCCATGATGCCGAAATCCTGGGGCCTCGACAGCCTTGGGCATTTGTTAAGCTGATCAAAACTGCCAGACACAACCAAGACCATTCGCACCATGGATGAACTACGCAAGATCGACCTCAACCTGCTGCTCGCCCTGCACGCCCTGCTGAGCGAAAAGCACGTCACCCGCGCCGCCCTGCGCCTGCACCGCAGCCAACCGGCGGTAAGCCACGCCCTGGCGCAGTTGCGCAAGCACTTCGACGACCCCTTGCTGGTGCGCCAGAACGGCAGCATGACCTTGACCGCCCGCGCCCAATCGCTGGCCAAACCGCTGCACGACGCCCTGGGCAACCTCAACGGCCTGCTGGCCGCCCCACAGTTCGAACCGGCCAAGGCCCAGCGTCGCTTCAGGCTCTCGCTGTCCGACTATTCCTCGCGGATCATCCTGCCACCCCTGCTGCGCCACCTGCGCCAGGTCGCGCCCGGGGTGGACCTGGCCATCAGCCAGGCCAGCCGCGAAACCATGCTGGCCCAGTTGCTCGATGGTGAACTGGACCTGGCCTTGGGCATCTTCCCGGACCTGCCCCAGGCCATCACGGCGCAGCCGCTGTTCACCGACAGCTTCATCAGCGTTGCCGACCGCCAGGTGCTACCGGCCAGCGGCGGCCTGGCCCTGGACGACTGGCTGGCCCGCCCGCATGTGCTGATGGCCATGCACCCGGATGCCTTCGATGAAATCGAACGCGCCCTGGCCGCGCAAGGCCTGCGTCGGCGGATTGCCCTGGCCTTGCCGCATTGGAGTGCGGCGGTCGAGGTGCTGGCCGGCACCGACCTGATCCTCACCGTGGCCAGCCGCGCGGTGGGCTCGCTGCACCAGCACGAGACATTGCGCCAGTTCGAGCCGCCACTGGCGATTCCTTCGTTCGATTACCAGCAAGCCTGGCATAGCCGCAAGGACGACGACCCCGGGCATCGCTGGCTGCGGGAAACCGTGTGGGCGTGCAGCCAGCCGGGGCGCTGATCAGCCTTCCGACTGTTTCTCCACGGCAGTGGCACTGGCCGGCGTGCCTGCTGCCCAGGTGCCCTGCACCAGCAGCACGCCGCAGAGGATCAGCACCACACCTGCCAACCTGGCCAGGTTGAGCGGCTTGCCCCCCAACCCCATCACCCCGAAGTGGTCTGCGACCACCGCCGTGATGATCTGCCCCGCCACCACCAGCACCAGGAACCCCGCCGCCCCAAGCCGGGGGGTGAGCGCAGCAGCACCGGCCACATACAGCGCCCCCAGCACACCACCAACCCACAGCCACCAGGGCCCCTGCAAGGCCTTGCCCATGTCCGGCGCCGGTACCCTGAGGATCAGCAGCGCGAAAATCACTACCAGCGAACTTACCGTCAATGACGTGAACGCGCCCCATAACCAATGCCCCAGAGCCCGGCCGACGGCGGCATTACCCGCAGCCTGGAACGGCAGCACGGCACCGGCAAGCAACGCCAGGGCAAAGGGAAGCACCAGAAGGCACAAGGTCTTGCTGAACATGGCAGTCCTCATTCGTGACAGATGTTCAGGCGATGATCGGGAAATTCCCTTCATCCATGGAAATCGAAAGTGTGCACGTACTTTA
The DNA here is from genome assembly GCF_023093815.1 of Pseudomonas sp. PNPG3. NCBI lineage: Bacteria > Pseudomonadati > Pseudomonadota > Gammaproteobacteria > Pseudomonadales > Pseudomonadaceae > Pseudomonas > Pseudomonas sp. PNPG3. Next base: position 23,566 of record NZ_JALLKV010000002.1, on the reverse strand, counting down.
TTCACCACATGGATACACGATCACGCAGCCCATTACCGGCAAGCCAGCGCCCATAGGTACCGCGCAGTCCTGAAGCCTGAGCCGTACCTATGAGAGCAACTGTCTTGCTCAAATTCTAAAAGTTGGCGCGATCTCTGTGGGAGCGGCTTTAGCCGCGAGAATCCAACGCGGTGCATGGCACCGGCTGCGCCGGTGTTCGCGGCTAAAGCCGCTCCCACAAAGTCCCTGCTAATTCAATGAGTTATGTGCAGTTCTATGGGAGCTGGCTTGCCGGCGATGGGCCGCACAGCGGCCCCCATCGATTAGCTGAAAGGGCATCAATGCAAGGCGATCCCATAGGCGGGCAACCCACAGCCTGCCCCAATGAATGGTCAGCGCGAGGTTTCGACGCGCAGCACTTCGGTGTAGATCGCGTCGACCGTCTGGCCGACCTTGAGGTTCTTCATGCGTGCCTGCAGGTCAGGGTTCTCGACCTTGACCACCTGCAGCTTGCCCTCCGGCGGCAACAGGCTCACTTCATGCGTCTTGAGGTCGATCTTCTTGATCTGCGAGGTCACCCTGACCTGGCGGAACGCCTCGCCGCCCGGGTTGGGGTTGTCTGCGGTGGCGCGAATGGTACCGGACTCTTCAGTCGCCTTCGGTGCACCGCCCACCTCGGGATTCAGCACATAGGCCACTGCACGGGTCACGTAGATGTCGACTTGGTCACCCACCTTGAGGTTGGGCAGCGCCTTGGCCTTTTCAGTGAGCTGGAAGGTCACATCCTTCTTGGCGTCAGGGCCTTTCACCGTGACCTGTCGGTTAGCCAGGTCGATGGCCGTGACCTGCGTGGTGACGTGGCTTTCCAGCGCCTCGCTACCAATGGGAATACCGGCAGCCTGCACCGTGAAGCTGAAGGCAGACGCCAGGGTGGCAACGGCAATGGCACGAGCGAGAGAGCGAATTGGATTCATAGGCCTGCTTCCATGTAATCGAGACCGGGTAGGGACGTGAAATGTTCACGCGCCAACAAGCATAGCCCTTGCCTGACACATTGCCGGCCCTTCCCCCTCACGACGCGTTTTGTCGCTTTTTCTGCCAGCTGCATTCTTGCAATAGCAAATACGAACTCTTTACACTTGCTTTACATTTGCAAATCATTACTATTCGTGACCTTCAAATACAACAAAGAGTCACCTGTAATGGCAAAAAAGTCTGTTGTCCCAGCATCCATTTCCGTGCTGGGCATTCTGGTTGTACCTGCTGTTCACGCGGTCCAATCTGAATCGCAGGGTTCCCTCGCCTTGCCCGCCACTGCGGTCACCAGCGCCTACGAGCAGCAAAGCTACAAGGCCAGCGAAAGCCGCAGCGCCATGAAGATCGACGCCCCGCTGCGCGACATCCCGCAAACCGTCAACGTCGTGCCCGAAAGCGTGATCAAGGACCAGGGTGCGCAGTCTATGGAAGACGTGCTGAAGAACGTGCCCGGCGTCGGCCTGTCCAACGGCGACGGCCAGCGTGACCAGGTGACCATTCGCGGCTTCAGCGCCATTGGCGACATGTACATCGACGGCGTGCGCGACGACGCGCTGTACTTCCGCGACCTGTCCAACATCGAGCGGGTCGAGGTGATCAAGGGCCCTGCCGCCGTGCTGTATGGCCGCGGCTCTTCGGGCGGCCTGATCAACAGCATCAGCAAGAAGCCGAGCTTCACGCCCAAGCGCGAAGTCGGCATGAGCTTCGACAGCGAAGGCAAGCGCCGCACCCAGTTCGACACCGGCTGGGCCGACCCGCAAAGCAACCAGGCCTACCGCGTGACCGGCGCCTTCGAAGACAGCGACACCTTCCGCGACGATGGCTATATCGACCGCAAGGCCATCGCGCCATCGGCCTACTTCCGCCTCTCCGACGACCTGGAACTGAACCTGGGCGCCACCTACCTGTACGACAAGCGCCTGATCGACTTCGGCATCCCGGCGCTGGGCAACCGCCCGGTAGATGTGGACCGCGACAAGCGCTTCGGCTCCGGCGATGCCGACCAGGACTACGCCCGCAGCGAAGTGTTCTCGCTGACTGCCAGCCTGGACTACCGCATCAACGACGACTTCACCCTGACCAACACCAGCCGGTACTACCGCTACGACCTGGACCGCAACAACACCTTGGCCGACAGCAGCCCGACGCGCTTCGTCACCGCGCCTGACGGCGAACTGCTGGTCAAGCTCAACCGTGGCAACGTCGCCCGCGACGAGTACGGCATGTTCAACCAGACCGAACTCAAGCAACAGGCGCAGCTTGCCGGCATGCAGCACAACCTGCTGTATGGCGTGGAAGTGGGCTTCCAGGACAAGCACCAGCGGGTGCTGAGCCAGAACAACGTGGCCCAGGTGCCGGTGTACCGCGACGCCCTGGTGCCGGTGCCGGAGCACGCCGCCAACCTGTCGTCCAAGGGCACCAACTTCCAGCAGACCGCCGGCCTGTATGTGCAGGACATGATCGAGCTGAACGAGCACTGGAAGGCCCTGGTCGGTGTGCGTTATGACATCTTCGGCCAGGAGTACGACGACGACCGCGCGCAGAACGTCGACCTCGACCGTACCGACAAGACCTGGAGCCCACGTGCCGGCCTGGTGTACCAGCCGGATAACATCCAGTCCTACTATGTGTCGGTCAGCCGCAGTTACCAGCCTTCGGGCGAAGTGTTCGCGGTCAGCCCGACCAACCAGCATCTGGAGCCGGAAGAAACCACCAACTACGAAATCGGCGCCAAGTGGGACCTGCTCGACAGCCGCCTGTCGGTGACCGCAGCGGTATTCCGCCTCGAGCGCACCAACATGAAGACCGCCGACCCGGCCAACCCCAACCTGACTGTGCTGGCCGGCGAACAGCGCACCGACGGTTTCGAAGCCACCGTCAGCGGGCAGCTCACGGACAAGTGGCAGATCTACGCCGGCTACGCCTACCTGGATGCCGAGATCACCAAGTCCAACAGCAAGACCAATGGCGTGGCCAACGAAGGCCAGACTCCTACCCTGACGCCGCGTAACAGCGCCAACGTCTGGCTGGTGCGCACGCTGACCCCGGAATGGCGCGTGGCCGCCGGCGCCAACTACGTCGACGAGCGCTACACCGCACTCGACAACGTGGTGGTGATGCCGGGCTACACCACCTTCGACGCCGCGCTGCTGTACAGCGTGCCGCAGTGGGATGCCGCGCTGCGCCTCAAGAACGTGTTCGACCGCGACTACTATGCCTCCGCGCACGGTTCGGTTGACCTGATCACCCCGGGTGCACCGCGCACGCTGGAAGCCAGCTTCAACTACCGGTTCTGATCGTTGCCCCAGGCGCAAGGCCTTGCCATGGTTCGAGGCCTTGCGCTGCTTCTGATACAACGCAAGCGTTCACCGCTTCGCTTGAATGCAATATCCTGTGCAGTGTATGGCACCGGCCTTGCCAGTGTTCGCGGCGCTTCGACGCCTCGGTAAACCCACTCCCACAGGGGCAGCACCTTGCTTGCGATCGCAGAGTCCTGCGCCTCGGTAAGGAGAGCATATGAGCAGTAAACCGATTCGCCCCTCCACCTCCTGGGCGCTGACCACCCTGCTCGCCTTCAGCCTGGCACTCACCGCCGGTTGCTCCAGCAAAGCCAGCAAGGCCAGGTACGCGACACCGGCAACGGGCTCCAACTGCTTCGCCAAGGCCGTGCCCACCACCGGCGAAGGCGGTCTCGCGTGGGGCAATACGCTGAGCATTGCCCGGCAGAAATCGCTGAACAACTGCGTGCGTTATGCAAGCCGGTCAGGAGGCACACCGAAGACTTGCCAGGTGGTGATGGCCAAGTGCAAGAACTGAGCGCTTGGCCCGTGGGCTCAACCTCGAATGATCACCACTTCAAGGTACTCACTCGGCACCACCAACGACGACGCGCCGCCCACATTGCTTTCATTCAGCAACTGGGTCAGATCCCGCTCCAGCGCCCCGGCCGCTTCCGGCTCCAGCGAGGCAAACGCTTTGTGCACCGGCCCGTACCAGGTGCGAAACACCTCGATGAAATGCGCCGCCGAGCGATAGCGGAAGTTGAAGTGCTGGCGGCTGACCTTCAATTCGCCCAGCGCCCCCTCGAACATCACGCGCAACTGTTCTTCATCACCCCAGCGTGAAGGCGGCAGAGCCCCGGCTGGTGGCGGTACATGCCGCCCGAGGGTCTTGAACATTTGCCCGACGAACCCTTGCGGGGTCCAGTTGGCCAGACCGATCCGGCCACCGGGCCGGCACACCCGGCTCAGTTCGCGTGCGGCCTGAGCCTGGTCGGGGGCGAACATCACGCCGAAAGTGGACAGCACGGCATCGAAGGTGCCATCGGCAAACGGCAGCGCTTCGGCATCGGCGACCTGGAACACCACATTGAGGTGCTCGGCCCGCGCGCGTTCTTCACCGCGCTTGAGCAGCTCGGGCACATAGTCGGTGGAGGTGACACGGCAGCCGAGCCGGGCAGCAGCCAGGGTGGCATTGCCGTTGCCGGCGGCGACATCCAGCACCTGTTCGTCCCAGCGCAGGTCACAGGCTTCGGCCAGGCGCTCGCCAACCAGTTGCAGCGTGGTGCCGATTACCGCGTAGTCGCCACTTGCCCACGCGGCTTGCTGACGGGCTTTGAGGGCATTGGTATCCAAAGGGGTGCTCATGGTCTGCGCCTTCTTGTTGTGCGCGGCCGAGGTCCTTCTGGCGGTCAACGCGCCATGGATCGAGGGGATGGGAGCAAAACGCTACGCGCCTGGCAGGCGAAGCGGCAAGACAGATTGGGGATAGCGTTTATTTGAAACCGATATATGAAGGCGATCGACGTCGCTGTAGGAGCGGCCTTGTGTCGCGATGGGCCGCAAGGCCGCTCCTACAGGAGTCAGGCGAACTTGGCCCGGGCCGCGTGCAGCTTCTTGTAGCTTTCGATCAGGCGCAGGTGGCGATCGAGGCCTTCGAGCTTCATGCTGGTCGGGGTCAGGCCATGGAAGCGCACGCTGCCGTCCACCGAACCCAGCACCGCGTCCATGCGCGGGTTACCGAACATGCGGCGGAAGTTGGCTTCGTAATCGTCCATTTCCAGTTCGTCGTCCAGCAGCACTTCCAGCACCACGTTCAGCGCCTGGTAGAACAGGCCGCGCTCGACGGTGTTGTCATTGAACTGCAGGAACGCCTCCACCAATTCCTTGGCATCCTCGAAGCGCTGTACCGCCAGGCAGATCAGCAGCTTCAACTCGAGAATGGTCAGCTGGCCCCACACCGTGTTCTCGTCGAACTCCACGCCGATCAGCGTGGTGATGGTGGTGTAGTCATCCACATCGCAGTTGTCCAGGCGCTTGAGCAGCAGCTTGAGGGAACGGTTGTCCAGGCTGTGCAGGTTGAGGATGTCGGCGCGGAACGACAAGGCGCGGTTGGTGTTGTCCCAGATCAGGTCCTCGACCGGGTAGATCTCCGAGTAACCCGGCACCAGGATGCGGCAGGCGGTGGCGCCAAGGTTGTCGTACACCGCCATGTACACTTCCTTACCCAGGTCCTCGAGGATACCGAACAGGGTTGCGGCCTCCTGCACGTTGGAATCCTCGCCGTGGCCGGAAAAGTCCCACTCGACGAACTCGAAGTCGGCCTTGGCACTGAAGAAGCGCCACGACACCACACCGCTGGAGTCGATGAAGTGCTCGACGAAGTTGTTCGGCTCGGTCAGCGCGTGGCTTTCGAAGGTCGGTTGCGGCAGGTCATTCAAGCCTTCGAAGCTGCGGCCCTGCAGCAGTTCGGTGAGGCTGCGCTCCAGCGCCACTTCCAAGCTCGGGTGGGCGCCGAACGAAGCGAATACGCCGCCGGTGCGCGGGTTCATCAAGGTCACGCACATCACCGGGAACTCACCGCCCAGCGACGCATCCTTGACCAGCACCGGGAAGCCCTGCTCTTCCAGGCCCTGGATGCCGGCGACGATGGCCGGGTACTTGGCCAGTACCTCCTGCGGCACATCCGGCAGGCACAGCTCGCCTTCGAGGATTTCGCGCTTCACGGCGCGCTCGAAGATTTCCGACAGGCACTGCACCTGCGCCTCGGCCAGGGTGTTGCCGGCGCTCATGCCGTTGCTGAGGAACAGGTTCTCGATCAGGTTGGACGGGAAGTACACCACCTGCTGGTCGGACTGGCGCACGAACGGCAACGAGCAGATGCCGCGCGCGGTGTTGCCCGAGTTGGTGTCGTACAGGTGCGAGCCACGCAGCTCGCCGTCCGGGTTGTAGATTGCCAGGCAGTGCTCGTCGAGGATCTCAGCCGGCAGCGCATCGCGCGGGCCGGGTTTGAACCACTGCTCGTTCGGGTAGTGCACGAACGGCGCGTTGGCCAGGTCCTCGCCCCAGAACTGGTCGTTATAGAAGAAGTTGCAGTTCAGCCGCTCGATGAACTCACCCAGCGCCGAGGCCAGCGCGGCCTCCTTGGTCGCGCCCTTGCCATTGGTGAAGCACATCGGCGACTGGGCGTCGCGCACATGCAGCGACCACACGTTAGGCACGATGTTGCGCCACGAGGCGATCTCGATCTTCATCCCCAGCCCGGCGAGGATGCCCGACATGTTGGCGATGGTCTGTTCCAGCGGCAGGTCCTTGCCGGGGATGTAGGTGCTGGTGTCCGCCACCGGCATCAGCAAGCCCTGGGCATCGGCATCGAGGTTGTCGACCACTTCGATCACGAACTCGGGGCCGGTCTGCACCACCTTCTTCACCGTGCAGCGGTCGATCGAGCGCAGGATGCCCTGGCGGTCCTTCTCGGAAATGTCCTCGGGCAGCTCGACCTGGATCTTGAAGACCTGGTTGTAGCGGTTTTCCGGGTCGACGATGTTGTTCTGCGACAGGCGAATGTTTTCGGTGGGAATGTCGCGGGTCTGGCAGTACAGCTTGACGAAGTAAGCCGCGCACAAGGCCGAAGACGCCAGGAAATAGTCGAACGGCCCCGGGGCCGAGCCATCACCCTTGTAGCGGATCGGTTGGTCGGCGATCACCGTGAAGTCGTCGAACTTGGCTTCGAGACGGAGATTGTCGAGAAAATTGACCTTGATTTCCATGCGGGATTACCGTGATTTAAACGTGCAAAACGAAATTGGCCGACATTATCCGGGTTTTCGTTGCGGAAGTCCTCCTCACCTCCAAATGCGCTTTCTTGTAGGAGCGGCCTTGTGTCGCGATGGGCCGCAAAGCGGCCCCTTACAATACTGCATGCTGCCAAGATCCTGGGGCCGCTGCGCGCCCCATCGCGACACAAGGCCGCTCCTACAGGCGATAGCGCACATCGCCGCTTGCGCATTTCACCGAATTGCTTGCCTGATCCTCTGAACCTGCCCCCGTCAGCAGACCGGCGGTCACCCCGCTGTGCTAGCGTTTCTGCACTGGGGAGCACCGTATTCCCCGATCACAAGAAACCAAGCGACAGCAACCGTTGACGGGCAGGTGAACCATGGAACTACGCATCAACCAGAAGACCTACCAGGTCGAGGCAGACGCCGACACGCCCCTGCTATGGGTGATCCGCGATGACCTGGGGCTGACCGGCACCAAGTATGGCTGCGGCCTGGCCCAGTGCGGCGCCTGTTCGGTGCTGGTGGACGGCAACGTGGTGCGCGCCTGCGTCACCCCGGTGGCCGGTGTGGTCGGGCGCGAGGTGACCACCATCGAGGCGATCGAGGCCGATGCCGTCGGCAAACGGGTGGTCGCGGCCTGGGTCGAGCACCAGGTGGCCCAGTGCGGCTACTGCCAGTCCGGCCAGGTAATGGCCGCCACGGCTCTGCTCAAGCACACGCCCAAGCCCAGTGACGCACAGATCGAGGCAGCCATGGTCAACCTGTGCCGCTGCGGCACCTACAACGCCATCCATGCTGCCGTGCATGAGCTGGCCCAAGGGGAGAAGGCCTGATGAACACACCAGTCGATTCCCCCGCCGAACTGCTCAAGCTGCAACTGGGCGAAACCGTCAACCTGTCGCGTCGGCGCTTTCTTGCCGGCACGGCTGTCGGTGCCCTGGTGCTGGGTTTCGGCCTGCCCATGGGCTCGGCCCGCGTGCAGGCAGCTGCCGCAGCAACCCCGGAGCGCGGCACCCAGGTGCCGGCGTTTCTGGAGATCCGCCCGGACGGCAAAGTGCGCCTGCTCAGCCCGTTCATGGAAGGTGGCCAAGGCCCCTTCACCGCCATGGCGCAGATCGTTGGTGAAGAGCTGGACGTCGACCCGGCCAATTTCGTGGTCGACAGCGCGCCGCCCGGCGAAGCCTATGTAGTGATGGAAAACGGTATGCGCATCACCGGCGGCAGCATGTCGGTGCGCATGAGCTACCCGACCATGCGCCGCCTGGGCGCCCTCGCCCGGGCCATGCTGCTGCAGGCGGGTGCCGAGCAGCTGGGCGTGCCGGTCGAAGAACTCTCCACCACGCCGGGTCACGTGGTACATACCACGACTGGCCGCTCCATCCCCTACGGAGAACTGGCCGGGCGGGCCATGGACCTGCCGGTGCCGGACCCGGCCAGCGTCAAGCTGCGCGACCCCAGCCAGTTTCGCTGGATCGGCAAGCCGGTACGTCGCCTGGATGCCTACGACAAGTCCACCGGCAAGGCGGTGTACAGCATCGACATCAAGGTCGACGGCATGCTCCACGCTGCCGTGCAGCACGCGCCACGCCTGGGCATGACCGTCGGCAGCCTGCGCAACGAAGACCAGGTCAAGGCCATGAAGGGCGTGCATTCGGTGCATCAGCTGCCGGGCGCCGTGGCCGTGGTAGCCGAACGCTGGTGGCATGCCAAGCGCGCGGTCGAGGCCATCCAGGTTGACTGGAAGGAGCCTGCGGCTGACAGCCCGGTACGGCCGATGCCGGCCGACTTCTCCAGCGATGGCTGGCGCGAGCACCTGGCCACGGTCACGGGCCCGGCGCGCGACGACGAAAACCAGGGCGACGTGGCCGGCATGCTGGCCAGTGCCAAGACCCGGGTCGAGGCAACCTACCATAACCAGTACCTCAACCACGCCCAGCTGGAGCCGCCGTCGGCACTGGCGCGCTTCAACCCGGACGGCACCCTGGAGGTATGGCTGCCCAACCAGGCGCCGGACATGTTCCGTGACGACATTGCCAAGCGCACCGGCCTGGCCCCGGCACAGATCACCCTGCATTCGCCGTTGCTGGGCGGTTTCTTTGGCCGCCACTTCCTGTACGACTCGGCCAACCCCTACCCACAGGCCATTGCCTTGGCCAAGGCGGTCGGCCGGCCGGTGAAACTCATTTGGAGCCGCGAGGAAGAATTCCTCCGCGATGTGCTGCGCCCGGTCGCCGTGGTGAAATTCCGTGCCGGGCTGGATGCCGACGGCCTGCCGGTGGCCCTCGAAGCCGTGAGCGCCACCGAAGGCCCGACCGAGGCCCTCGCAGGCAAGCAAGGCGAAAAGCTCGACCCGACCGCGCTCGAAGGCCTGTCGGGCAAGTCCTACGCCATCGCCAACAAGCGTATCGCGCAGATCTACGTGAAAGGCCCGGCCATGCTCGGCTACTGGCGCTCGGTGGGCAACTCGCTGAATGACTTCTTCTATGAGTCGTTCCTCGACGAACTGGCCGACAAAGGCGGCAAGGACCCGTTCGAACTGCGCCTGCACCTGCTGCGCGACAACCCGCGCCTGACCAACCTGCTGCAGGCCGTCGCCGAGCTTTCCGGCGGCTGGAAGCGCGGGCCGTTCACCGCCGAGGACGGCAGCAAGCGGGCGCGTGGCGTGGCCATGGCCTCGCCGTTCGGCTCGGAGGCAGCGGTCATTGCCGAGGTATCGATCGAGAACGGCCAGGTCAAAGTGCACGACATCTGGCAGGCCATCGACCCGGGCAGCATCGTCAACCCGGCGATCATCGAGCATCAGGTCAACGGCGCCGTCGCCCTGGGCCTGTCGCAGACACTGCTGGAAGAAGCGGTGTACGTGGATGGCAAGCCGCGCGCGCGCAACTACGACCTGTACCCGATCCTGCCGCCGTCGCGCATGGCCAGGGTGCATGTGCGCATTGTCGAAAGCGGGGCGAAGATGGGCGGCATCGGCGAGCCACCGTTGCCCGCGGTGGCACCGGCGGTAGCCAACGCAGTCGCGCAGCTGACCGGCCAGCGCGTGCGCAGCCTGCCATTGAGCCGCCATACCTTCAGCTGAGCACACAAGGACGCCCCATGACCCATCGTTTCGCAAGAACCGCTGGCTGGCTGGCGCTGCCGTGCCTGGTCGCGGCAGGCCTGCTGGCCTGGTACGTCACCCGCGAGCCCGCCTCGCCATTCGCCGATGCGCAGGCCACCACTGCCGACCCGGCGCTGGTCAGCCGTGGCGAGTACGTGGCCCGCCTCAGCGACTGCGTGGCCTGCCACAGCCTGCCGGACGGCAAACCGTTCGCCGGCGGGCTGGAAATGGCCACCCCGCTGGGGGCGATCCACGCCACCAACATCACCCCCGACCGCGACACCGGCATCGGTGGCTACAGCCTGGCCGACTTCGACCGTGCCGTGCGCCAGGGCGTCGCACCCGGTGGCCGGCGGCTGTACCCGGCCATGCCCTACCCGTCCTACGCCAAGCTCAGCGATGACGATGTAAAGGCGCTGTACGCCTTCTTCATGCACGGCGTGCAACCGGTGCAACAGGCCAACCTGGCCAGCGACATTCCCTGGCCGCTGAACCTGCGTTGGCCCATCGCCTTGTGGAACGGCGTGTTCGCCGCCACCACGCCCTACACCAACCAGGCCGGGCAGGATGCCCAGTGGAACCGCGGCGCCTACATCGTCCAGGGCCCTGGCCACTGTGGCAGCTGCCATACGCCGCGCGGCCTGGCCTTCAACGAAAAGGCCCTGGATGACAGCGGCAAGCCGTTCCTCGCTGGTGCCCTGCTCGATGGCTGGTATGCACCGAGCTTGCGTGCCGACCCCAACACCGGGCTGGGGCGCTGGAGCGAAGCCGAGATCGCGCAGTTCCTCAAGACCGGGCGCAACCGGCATGCGGTGGTATTCGGCTCGATGACCGAGGCCTTCAACAACTCCACGCAGTTCATGAGTGACGACGACCTGGCCGCCATCGCCCGCTACCTGAAGTCGCTGCCCGGCGACCCGCAACGCGACGGTGCGCCGTGGCAATACCAGGCCGAAACGACGGCGGCGCGGCTCGACAGCCCTGGGGCGCATACCTATGTAACCCGCTGTGCGTCGTGCCACGGCCTGGACGGCAAGGGCCAGCCCGAATGGATGCCGCCTTTGGCCGGCGCTACTTCAGCACTGGCCAAGGAAGACGCCTCGGCGATCAACATCACCCTCAATGGTTCGCAGCGGGTGGTGACGGCCGGGTTGCCCGATGCCTATCGCATGCCGGCCTTCCGTGAGCAACTGAGTGACCAGGAAATTGCTGATGTGCTGGGTTTCGTGCGCAGTGCCTGGGGGAACAATGGTGGCGCGGTGAATGCGCAGGCGGTGGGCAAGTTGCGTGGGCATACCGACCCGGCCAGCAGTAGCCCGATCATTTTGCATATGCGATGAATTTGGTGGCTGTACCGG